>JAABRX010000053.1 GCA_011390675.1 Trueperaceae bacterium
TGACCCGCATCGAGGGCCACGCCAAGATCACCCTCCGCCTCGGCGACGACGGACTCGTCGACGACGCCCGTTTCCACGTCACCGAGTTCCGCGGCTTCGAGGCTTTCTGCAAGGGCCGCCCCTTCCACGAGATGCCGGCCCTGACGGCCCGGACGTGCGGCATCTGCCCGGTCTCGCACGTGCTCACCGGCGCCAAGGCCGGCGACATGATCATGGCGGTCAAGCCGCCGCCGGCCGCGCGCCGGATGCGCCGCGCGATGAACCTCGCGCAGATCCTGCAGTCGCACGCGCTCTCGTTCTTCCACCTGAGCGCCCCCGACCTGCTCCTGGGCTTCGACGGCGACCCCGCCGAGCGCCACGTGTTCACCCTCATGCGCGAGCAGCCCGACATCGCTCGGCGCGGCGTGCGCCTGCGCCGCTACGGCCAGGCGCTGATCGAGGCGCTCGGCGGACGCAAGATCCACCCCGCGTGGGCGGTCCCGGGCGGCGTGCTCGGCCGCATCGACCCCGAGGGGCGGGCGGCTGCGCTCGCCGAGCTCCCGACCGTGCTCGACGACGTGCGCTGGGCGCTCGATCAGTACGACGCGATCTGCAAAACGCACCCCGAAGAGGTCGCGGCCTTCGGCGACTTCCCGAGCCTGTATATGGGCCTCACGAACGACAAGGGCACCTGGGAGCACCACGAGGGCGACCTGCGTTGGATCGACCGGGACGGCCACCGCGTCGGCCCCGACAAGCCGGTGCGCTACTACGACGAGGTGATCAAGGAGACCGCCGACGTCGACACCTACCTCAAGAGCCCCTACCACGCTGAGGTCCAGGGCGACGCCCCGGTGGACGTGATGGCCGCGGGCCTGTACCGGGTGGGGCCGCTGGCGCGCGTCAACCTCGCCGAGACCATGGGGACGCCCGAGGCGGACGCCGCCCTCGAGGCCTTCCGCGCCCGCGCCGGGCGCATCGCGACGAGCTCGTTCCACTACCACGGCGCCCGTTTGGTCGAGATGCTCGCCTCCCTCGAGCGCCTCGGCGACCTGCTGCGCGACCCCGACTTCGACACCGGCCCGCTCCGCGGCCACGCCGGCATCAACCGGCACCGCGGCGTGGGCGCGAGCGAAGCGCCGCGCGGCACCCTGATCCACGACTATCGGGTGGACGAGGAGGGGCTGATCACCGGCGTCCGGATGATCATCGCCACGGGCCACAACAACCTGGCGATGAACCGCACCATCAAGCAGATCGCGCGCGCCTTCGTCACCGGTCCGGAGGTGCCCGAAGGGGTGCTCAACCGCATCGAGGCCGGCATCCGCGCCTACGACCCGTGCCTCTCGTGCTCGACCCACGCGGTGGGGGCGATGCCGCTCCTCGTGCGGCTCGAGGATGCCGAGGGGCGGCTGCTGCACGAGGTCGCTCGGGGGTGACGCCGTCCGACGGCGGCCGCGACGGCTCGGGGCCCGCATGGGCCCCCGGCCGCCGGCTGCTGGTGCTGGGCGTGGGGAGCACCCTGCGGCGCGACGACGCGCTGGGCCCCGCCGTCGCGGAAGCGCTCGCGGCGGCGGCGCTGCCCGCGGGCGTGGCGACGCGACCGGTCCACGGCCTCGTCCCCGAGTTGGCGGTCGACCTCGCCGAGGTCGACGCGGTGTGGTTCGTCGACGCCGCGGCCGACCCGTCGCTGGCGCAGCCCACCTGGGCGCGCGTCGCGCCGAGCGCCGGGCCTGGGGCCGGCAGCAGCGGGCATGCGCTCGACCCCGCCGCGCTGCTCGTCTGGACCGAGGCGTGGACGGGGCGCGTCCCCGAGGCCTGGACGCTCGCGCTTCCGGCGGCGGATTTCGCGCTCGGGGAGGGGTGGTCGGCGCGCGGGTCCCGGTCGTTCCGGGAGGCGCTCGACGAGCTGCGCCGGCGCCTCGGGGTTGACACGGCAACCTAAGGGTATTAGGCTACGCCTCATCAGCCTAACGATGTTAGGCGAATGGAGCCGATCATGCCTACGCCCGCACCCGCCCCCCAACCCGTCGATCCCGCCGGCGCCTCGGGCGCCGACCCGGCCCCGCGCGCCGCGACCCTCGTGCGCCCCGACGGCACGCTCGCGTACGAGGTCACCGGGAGCGGCCCCCTGATCGTGCTGCTCCCCGGACTCGGTCAGCTGCGCAGCGCGTACCGGCACCTGGTGCCCGAGCTCACCGCCCGCGGCTTCCGAACCGCCGCCCTCGACCTGCGCGGCCACGGCGGCTCCAGCGTCGGCTGGCCGGCGTACGGCAGCGACGCCATGGGGCCCGACGTCGTGGCGCTGATCGAGGCGCTCGGCGGTCCGGCGCTGCTCGTCGGGAACTCCTATGGTGCCGGCCCCGCGGTGTGGGCGGCCGCGGAGCGCCCGGACCTGGTCGCCGGCCTGGTGCTCACCGGCCCGTTCGTGCGTCCGCTACCCACCCCGTGGCTGCTGCGCGCCGCGATGCGCGTCCTGTTCGGCGGGCCCTGGCGGGTCGCGGCCTGGGACGCCTTCACGAACGGATTGCTCAAGGCCGGACGGCCGGACGACCAGGCCGACGAGCGCGCGAGGGTGCGCGCCTCGCTGCGCGAGCCGGGGCGCTTCGCCGCGCTCGCCGCGATGCTCGCGCGCGACGACGCGCCCATCGAGGCGCGCCTCGGACGGGTCCGTGCGCCCGCGTGGGTCCTCATGGGCACCGCCGACCCCGACTTCCCGGACCCCATGGCCGAGGCGCGCGCCGTCGCCGAAGCGATGGGGGGCCGCGCCGAAGCGCTCGACGGGGTCGGCCACTACCCGCACCTCGAGGTGCCGGTCGCCCTGGCCGAGCGCTTGGCGGCCTTCGCCGGGGAGGCGTTCGCCGGCGGCCGCCGTGGGTAGGCGCGGCCTCGACGGCGACGCGGTCGTCGCGGCGGCCGTTCGCGTGGCCGATCGCGACGGCTTCGAGGCGCTCACCTTGGCCGCGGTGGCGGCCGAGGTGGGGGTGCGGGTGCCCTCGCTCTACCACCACGTGGACGGTCTGCCCGCGCTCCGCGCGCGCCTGCGCCGCTTCGCCCTCGAGCAGCTCGGGGAGCGCCTTCGTAGCGCCACTGCGGGCCGCGCCGGGCGGGAGGCGGTCGCGGGCCTGGTGCACGTCCTGTACGAGTTCGGCGCCGCCCATCCAGGGCTGCTCGCGGCCACGGTCGCGGCGCCGGACGACGCGCACGGGCGCGCCGCCGGCGAGGTGGTGGTCGGCGTGGCGTTCGAGGTGCTGAGTGGGTACGGCCTCGATGGCGACGCGCTCGTCCACGCCACCCGCGTCCTGCGGGCGGCGATCCACGGGTTCGCGGCCCTCGACGCGGCCGGCGGCTTCGCCCGGCCGGAAGCGGTCGAACGGAGCCTGGAGGCGCTCGTCACCGTCCTCGACGGCGGCGTTCGCGCCCTGGCGGCCGAGGCGGCGGCCGCGGCGTGACGGCCCTCGGGGCGCATCGGTCGCGCGCCCCGAGGTGCTAGCTTCGTCGCATGGACCTGATCTGCCTCGCCGCCGGTGCCGGCACCCGCTTGGGGCGCCTCGGCGGGTACCTGCAGAAGTGCATGTACCCCGTCGGCCTGCGTCCGTTCCTCGAGCACTCGCTGGCCCAGGTGGTCGCCAGCGGCGCGGTCGACGTGCGCCGCGACCGCCTGGCGCTCGTCGTCGGCCATCTGGCGGATCAGGTGCGCGGCCACTTCGGCGCTGCCTTCGAGGGGCTGCCCATCGTCTACGTCGACCAGGCCGAGCGCCTGGGCACCGGCCATGCGCTCGCCCTCGCCGCAGCGGACCTGCGACCGACCGAGAGCGTGGTCGCCTGGCAGGGCGACCTGTTCCCGACGGCGGCGATGGTGGACGCGGTGGTCGCGCACCCGGCGCCGACCGTGGTCACGCTCGGTGCCGGCCACGAGGACGAGTCCGACCGGCTGCGCGCGACGGTGGCGGGCGGGCGCGTCCACCGGGTGTGGGACGGGGCCGACGATCTCTACGACGTCGGCTTGTGGAAGCTGGCGCCGGCCGTGCTCGAGCGCATGACCGAGGTGCACGCCGAGAAGGGGGAGTACCGGATGCTGCCGAACCTGCAGCGCAGCCTGGACGACGGCGCCGAGGTCGGCCACGTCGTCTGCGACGCCTGGATCCACCTGGGCGGCACCCTCCCCACGCCGGAGGCCAACGTCCGCGACGTGGTCCGGCGCGTCTGGGCCGCGAGCGACGCGCTCCCCGGTGGGGGGCGGGCGTGATCGTCGCCCGCACGCCCCTGCGCCTCCCGCTCGGAGGCGGCCTCACCGACCTCAAGGCCTACGCGGAGCGCTTCGGGGGGACGACGGTGAGCTCGACGATCGACCTGGGCGCCCACGTCACCCTGATCCCGTCGCTCGACGGCCGCTTCGAGGTGGTCGCCGAGGGTCGGGTCGAGACCGCCGAACGCCTGGACGACCTGCGCCACGACCTGGTGCGCGAGGCGCTGCGGTCGGTCGACCCCCAGCACCCGCCGGTGCGGCTGGGGGTGTGGGTGGACGTCGCCGGGCAGAGCGGGCTCGGGACCTCCGGGGCGGTGACGGTCGCGCTGCTGCACGCCTTGCGCGCCCACCGCGGCGAGGCGCCCGACGGTGCGGCGCTCGGTGCCGAGGCGGCGCGCATCGAGGTCGAGGTGCTCCAGGGCGCCTCCGGGTACCACGACCCCAACGTGTGCGCGCGCGGCGGTCTGCTGCGGCTCGAGTACCAGGGGGCGCACGTCACCGGCCACGAGGTCGCCATGACCCCGGCCGCGCGCACCGCCTTCGAGGACTCGCTGCTGCTCTTCTCCAGCGGTCGTCAGGCGCGCACGAAGCCCTCGCTCGACCTGCTCTCGAGCCACCTGGAGGAGGCGCTCCCCGTGCTGCACGACGTGAAGGCCCTCGCGGGCGAGCTCGAGGCGGCGCTCAGCGCGGGCGACCTCGCCCGCACGGCTTGGTGCATCGGCGAGAAGCAGCGCCTGAAGGAGCGGCTGCCCGGGCACTTCGTCGACGACCACGTCCGCGACGTCACCGCACGCGTGCGCGCCACCGGGGCGGCGCCGCAGCTTCCCGGCGGCAAGATCAGCGGCTACGTGCTCGTCTGTTGCCCCGACGGCCAGCACGATGCCGTGCGCGCGGCGCTGCGCGAACTGAGCGAGGTACCGCTGCGGCTGACGCAGGGCGGCAGCCGCGCGCTGGCCACCTGACGGCACCGGGCGGGCAGCGACCGAGGCTCCTGGACACGGTATAACCACCCGCAAGCGCCATCGCCGTCGACCGGCTGGGCTTCCGCGAGGGGGACCAGTACGTCAGGCCACGCCTGAATCGGGACGGCGCCACCAGGAGGTTCCATGACGACCAGCGCACTGCTGCCGCTCCTGCTCGGGATGGTCGGGCTCGCGGCGGCCTACGCCGTCTACCGGCTCGTCCTCGCCTACCCGGAGGGGGAGGCGAAGGTCAAGGCCATCGCCGACGAGATCCACCTGGGCGCGATGACGTTCATGAGGCGCGAGCTCACGCTGCTCGTGGTCTTCGGCATCGTCGTCGGCGCCCTGCTCTTCTTCGCGCTCGGCTGGAAGACGTCGGTCTCGTTCTTCGTCGGCGGGATCGCGTCGGCGGCCGCGGGCTTCTTCGGGATGTTCGCCGCGACCAAGGCGAACGTGCGCACCACCACCGCGGCGGCGACCAACGGCGCGCCGGCGGCCCTCACGGTGGCGTTCTTCGGCGGCTCGGTCATGGGCCTGCTCGTCGCCTCGCTCGGCCTGATGGGGCTCGGCTTCCTCTACCTGATCTTCGGGGCGAACCCCGAGGCGGCCCACGCGATCCACGGCTTCGGCGTCGGCGCCTCGGCGGTCGCGCTCTTCTACCGCGTCGGCGGTGGCATCTTCACCAAGGCGGCCGACGTCGGCGCCGACCTGGTGGGCAAGGTCGAGGCCGGGATCCCCGAGGACGACCCGCGCAACCCGGGCGTCATCGCCGACAACGTCGGCGACAACGTCGGCGACGTCGCCGGCATGGGCTCCGACATCTTCGAGTCGTACTGCGGGGCGCAGATCGCCACCATCGCGATCGCCTCGACGATGAGCGCGAGCGTGCTGGCCGCCCTCGGTTCGCAGCAGGACCTCATGTTCCTGCCGCTCGCGCTCGCCTCGATCGGCCTGCTCTGCTCGCTCGCGGGCATCGCACTGGTCAAGGTGTTCTCGGACCGACAGCCGGCGATGGCGTTGCGCATCGGCACGATGGGCTCGGCCGTGCTCTTCATGGCGGCCTCGCTCGGGGTCGTCAGCGTGCTCGACGTCGCGAACGGCATCTGGTGGTCGGTCGTCGCCGGTTCGGTCGGCGGGATCATCATCGGCCTGGTGACCGAGTACTACACCGCCGGCAGCCCGGTGCGGCGCATCGCCAAGGCCGGCGAGACCGGCACCGCGACCGTGATGATCGCCGGCCTCGCGATCGGCCTGCAGTCGGTCGTGATCCCGGTCCTCACGATCGCCGCGATCATCATGGTCGCGAGCCTGCTCGCGGGCCTCTACGGGGTCGGCATCGCCGCGGTGGGCATGCTCGCCACGGTCGGCATCACGATGGCGATCGACGCCTACGGCCCGGTGGCCGACAACGCCGGCGGCATCGCCGAGATGGGTGGCCTGGGCAAGGAAGTGCGTGAGATCACGGACTCGCTCGATGAGCTCGGCAACACCACCGCCGCGATCGGCAAGGGCTTCGCGATCGGCGCCGCGGCGCTCGCGGCGCTCACGATCATCGCCGCCTACATCGAGACGCTCTACGTCAACATCCCGGACTTCGCGCTCAGCCTCTCCGACCCTCAGGTGCTGATGGGGATGCTCATCGGCGGCGCGATCCCGTTCCTGGTCGCGTCGATCACGATGAGCGCCGTGGGCGACGCGGCGTTCGAGATGATCAACGAGATCCGGCGTCAGTTCCGCGAGATCCCCGGCCTGCTCGAGGGCACCGGCAAGCCCGACACCGCCCGCTGCGTCGACATCGCCACCCAAGCGGCCCTGCGCAAGATGATCCTCCCGGCCGCGATCGCGATCTTCGCACCGGTGGTCGTCGGTTTCGGCCTGGGCGCCGAGGCGCTCGGCGGCATGCTCGGCGGCGCGCTCCTCGCCGGCGTCCTGCTCGCGCTGATGATGGCGAACTCGGGCGGCGCCTGGGACAACGCCAAGAAGTACGTCGAGAAGGGCAACCACGGCGGCAAGGGCTCCGAGGTGCACGCCGCGACCGTCGTCGGCGACACCGTGGGCGACCCGTTCAAGGACACGTCCGGCCCCTCGATGAACATCCTGATCAACGTGATGGCGATCGTGGCGCTGACGATCGCGCCGCTGTTGCTTCGTTAACGCGCGTCGCGGACGGGGTGGCGCGCGAAGCGCGCCTACCCCTGCGACGCGTTGCGGTCGCTTCGCGACCGCGGCGCGACCGCGGCGCGACCGCCGTCCTCCCGTGCCGTACGACGAGCGCGCCGCACCCGAGGGTGCGGCGCGCTTCTCGTGGTTGCTGCGGCGGAGGTCCGTGCCTCGGTCGGTCGGCGGCGGCGGTGCCGCGGACCGACATGACGAAGTCCGCGTGCCTATTCATGCTCGGTGGGGGACCCAGTGCGGAGGGTGCGTTCCCGGTGAGCCTCTAGTGGCCGCGGACGTCGTCCGAAAGGCGGTGATCTTCGTTTGAATCGATCACGGACCTCCTTTCGTCTGACATCGTAGGGCCGCGCCGCCCCTCGAAGTGGTGCCCACTTCATCGACGGCCCGGCCCGAAATGCTTTAGGCTACTCGTTGGGTGTCGAGACGGCCGCGGTCATCGCCGGCGCCGACGCCGCAGCCTCCGCGCCGCGGGCATCGAAGCGCTTGCGCTCGAAGCGGTAGAACGCCGCAGGCACCACGAACAGCGTCAGGAACGTCGACGACACCACCCCACCCAAGATCACCAGGCCGAGCGGACGCCGGAACTCGTTCCCCTCGCCGAAGCCGAGCAGCAGCGGCACCGAGATGATGATCACGGTGAGCGCGGTCATCAGGATCGGCCGGAGCCGCAGTCGTCCTGCGCGCACCAGCGCGGCGCGCAGGGGCTCCCCCTGTTGCACCTGGGTCATGACGACGTCGAGCAGCAGGATCGCGTTCTTGGTCACCAAGCCGATCAGGATCACGACGCCCAGCACGCTGATCACGTCGAGCGAGCTGCCGGTGAGGAAGAACAGCCAGATCGCGCCGACCAGCGCCAGCGGCACGGTGAGCAGCAGGTAGAGCGGGTACTTGAGGTTGTTGAACTGGCTCGCGATCACCAGGTAGTTGAGCAGGATCGCCAGCGCGAACGCGATCGGGCCGTAGAAGACCAGGTCGCCGAGCAGGTCGGGGCCGATGCCGGCCGTGACCCGCACGTCGCGATCGGTGACGCCGGCGGCCGCGAAGGCCTCCTCCACCTGCGAGCGCACCTGGAACTGCCCGGGTGAGCCCTCGACGATCTCGGCCGACAGGTTCGCGACGTAGGCCTGCGCGGCGCGGTCGACCGACACCGGCGCCGCCCGCAACTCGAAGGCGCCGAGCGCCGAAAGCGGCAGGAACGACCGCAGCGCGGGCGCGAACACCGGGAGCGACAGCAGCGTCTGCTCGTCGGCGACCGCTCGCGGGTCGACCTTGACCACGATCGGCGTCTCGTCGCCGCCGTCGCGCACGTTGCCCGCGCTGACGCCGACGTTGTACGCGCGCAGCGTGCCCGCCACCTCGGCGACCGTGAGGCCCGTGCCGGACAGCGCCGCCGGGTTCACCTCGAACACCCGCTCGACGACGCTCCCCTCGAGGCTCGAGCGGACGTCGCGCAGCCACGGGCTCGACGCCATCACGTCGCGCGCGAGCTGGTCGCGCTGTTCGAGCAACGCGCGGTCGGCGCCGATCAGGGTGAGCTCGAGACCGGTGGCGACCGGGACCGCGCCGCCGTCGTCGGCGCCGACGCTGACGCGGGCCTCGGGGTACGCGGCCACGGCCGCCTGCACGAGGGGCCGCAGTTCGTCCGCCACGGCGAACGACGACGCGCCGCGGTCGCGCGCGATCTCGAGCTGTAGGTTCGCGTTCACGGCGCTGGCGTTGCCGAAGGTGCCGCCGCTGCCGACGTTGGTGAGCGTCGTGGCGACGTCGGGGTGGGCGCGGACGACCCCCTCGGCGAGCGCCGCGACCGCGTCGGTGCGGTCGAGCGGGGTGCCGGGCGGCAGCTCGATGCGCACCGCCACCTGACCGGCGTCGACCGGCGAGACGAAGTTGAAGCTGATCAACGGGAACACGACGCCGAGGCTCGCGACCAGCAGGGCGGCGGCGACGAGCGTGCCGGTGGCGCGGTCGAGCACCCAGCCGAGCGCGCCGGCGTAGCGCTCGCGCAGCCAGCGCACGCCTGCGTCGGTCGCCTCGTGACCGGAACGCAGGGCCGCCCCCACCAGCGTGCCGGCCAGCCGCCCGGCGTAGCGCAGCACGCCGAGCACGGGCGGCAACAGCAGGGCCAACGCCACGACGAGGCCGCCCGCCACCGCCGCCCCCACCGGAACCGTCGCGGGCCACGGGACGACCGCCGACGTCCAGCCCTGGGCCACCGCGGCCCCGGCGACGATCGCCAGGGCGCCGGCCCAGAGGAAGGTGCGCGCGCGCGTCCACTGCCGTGCCGTCCAGCGCAGGTCCGGTCGGAGCGCGCGCAACGCCGGCCCGATCGCGCGCCAGGTGGGGGGGAGCGGGTTGGGCAGGTACGCGAGCCGCACGGTGAGGAAGAACATCGCCTCGAGGTACGAGACGAAGATGGTCGCCGCGAGCGAGAGCCCGAACTGGCTGAAGAACTGACCGATGACGCCCGGCAGGAAGGCGATGGGCACGAACACCGCGAGCAGCGACAGGGTGGCGGTGAGCACCGCCACCGCGACCTCGCCGGCCCCCTTGAACACCGCCTCCTTGAGGTTCGCCCCCATCGCTCGGTAGCGCTCGACGTTCTCCGCGATCACGATCGAGTCGTCCACCACCAGCCCCACCGCGACCGTGATCGCGAGCAGCGTGACGGTGTTGAAGGTGAAGCCCAGCAGGCCGAAGATGAGCACGGCGCCGGTGATCGTGATCGGGATCGCGAGCACCACCGAGAAGGTCGAGCCCAGCCGGCCGACGAACAGCAGCACGATCAGCGCGACCGCGGCGACCGCGAGCAGCGTCTCGCGGACGGTGTCGAACACCGAGTTCTCGATGAACACGGTCGTGTCGCCCACGATGCGCAGCTCGTATCCGTCGGGAAGCTCCAGGTCGGCCATCGCCGCCTTGAGGCCGCGCGCGGCGCTCACCGAGTTCGCGCCCGAGGCCTTGCGCACCTCCATGAGCACGGCCGGCTCGCCATCGAGGCGGACGAAGCGCTCGGCGTCGGCGATGGTGTCGCGCACCGTGGCGACGTCGACGGCGGTCAGTCCGCGGGCGGTGTCGACGAACGTGCTCGCGACGTCCGCCGCGTTGGCCGGGGTCCGGCGCACGGAGAGCAGGATCCGTTCGCCCCCCACCTCGATCGCGCCCGCCGGGACCGTGGCTGCACCCGCACGGAGCGCCCCCGCCACCTGGCTGGGCGTGAGCCCCACGGCGCGCAGCCGGGCCGGGTCGAGCAGCACCTGGATCTCGCGCGTGACCGGACCGAGCGTGGTGATCGCGGCGATGCCTTCCGTCGACTGCAGCCGGGCCTCGACCCGGTCGCGGGCGACGCGCTCGATCTCGAGCAGGTCGACGCCCGGGGCGACGAGCGCCAGGTTGAGGATCGGTTGGTCGTTGGGGTCGAACTTCTGGATCCTGGGGTCGCCCGCGTCCTCGGGCAGCGAGGCAGCGATCGCGTCGGTGGCCTGTTTGACGTCGATGGCGGCCTGGTCGACCGAGGTGCCGAAGGCGAACTGCACGATCACGAACGAGAAGCCCTCGCCGCTGAAGGAGCTGACGTCGGTGACGCCGGCCAAGCGCGCCACTGCGTCCTCGATCGGCTCGGCGAGCTGCTGCGCGGTCTCGGCCGCGCCGGCGCCGGGGTACGTGACGTTCACGGCGACGATGGGGAACTCGAACTCGGGCAGCAGGTCCACGCCGATGCGGGTGCCCGCGGAGAGGCCGAAGAAGGCCACGGCCAGGAAGATGGCGAGCGCGAACACCCAGCGCTCGACGAAGAAGGCGACGAGCTTGATCACGTGCTACTCGCCGATCACGCGCACGGCGGTGCCGTCGCGCACGTCGAGCGGCCGCGGTGCGATCACGAGCGCCCCCTCGACCAGGGCGCCCTCTTGGACCGACTCGACGACGGCGACGTTCGCGGCCTCGGCGGCGACGCGCACCTCGAGGCGGCGCGCGACCGCACCGTCGGCCTCGTCGGTGACGACGTACACGTAGCTGCGACCCGCGTCGGCGGCGAGCGCGCCCGAGGGGACGAGGAGCCCGGCGCCGAGCGGCACCGTGTAGCGCACCTCGGCGAGCGTGCCGGACGGCAACCGCGGCGCGTCCGGGTCGATCTGCGCGAGGACCGTCACCAGCCGAGCCTGCTCGGCGAGCCGCTCGAGGCGCGTGATCGTCGCCTGCACGGTGCCCGAGCCGGTGAGGATGTCGACGACGCCGAGCGCCTCGACCGCGGCCGCCTCTTCGGGGGCGACCGTGAACGAAGCGTCCTGCGGCCCGAGGCCGAGCAGTCGGACCACGGGGCTGCCGGCGCCCACGAACTCGCCGGTCTCGATGAAGGTCTGCGCGACCTCGCCGGCGAACGGGGCCCGCACGACGGTCTCGTCGAGCTGATCGCGGGCGGTGCGCCGCTGGAGCTCGGCTTGGTCGAGCTGCAGTTCGAGGAGCGCCAGGTCCTCGGACTCGGCGCGACCTGCGCGTTCGACCGCTTCGCGGGCCTGCAGGTCCGCGCCCTCGGCTTGCGCGCGCTGCGCCCGCAGGGCGTTCACGTCGGATTCCGCGACCGCGCCGAGGGCGAGGAGCGCCTCGAGCTCGGCCAGCTGCCGGTCCACGTTCGCCAGCGCCTGCGCGGCGCTGCGCGCTCCCGCGGCTGCTTGAGCCACCGCGTCGTCGGTCGAGCGGCGGGCGCGTTCCAAGTTGATCCGCGCCTGCGCGACCGCGAGTTCCGCGGCGTCGAGGTTGGCTCGCGCCCCAGCGTCGTCGAGCCGCACGAGCGCGTCGCCGGCGGCCACGCGCGCGCCTTCGCGCGCCACGACCTCCAGGACGCGCCCGGAGGCGCCCGAGGCGACGCGGCTCTCCTGCGAGGGGCGCACGGTCACGGAGGCGCTCCGGGTCGCGACGATCGCGTCGCGCACGACCGGCGAGGCGCGGACCGCGCGGGCGGTCTCGGGCGCGGCCGCGGTCGTCGCGGGCGCGGCGTCCACGGCGTCCTCACCGTTCCCGCCGCAGGCGGCGAGCAGCGCGATCGACGCGAGGGCGACGAGCAGGGTGCCGCGTCCCAACACGTGGGCGCGCGGAGCACGCGGTTGGGTGCGGGCGTCAGAAGCCACGACCGACCCCCAGGTCGAGCAGGGTGCCGGCTTCGAGCTCGAGCCAGGCGCGCAGCAGGCCGTGTTCCGCCTGCAGGACCGCCAGCCGCGCCTGGTCGACGCTCAGGCGCACCTGCGCGACCGCGAGGTCGGCTACGAGCCCGGCTTCGAGCCGGCGCTCCTCGATCGCCAGGCGCTCTTCCGCCTGGCCGAGCGCTTCGCGGGCGATCCGGTCCCGGTCGGCCGCGCTCGCGACCGCGTTCCGTAGGGCCTGCGCGCGCAGGCCGAGGCCGCGGGCGACTTCGATCAGTCCGGCCTCCGCTTGCGTGAGCTGGGTGCGCGCCTGATCGATCTGGGCCTGGGCCGCGAAGCTCGGGTCGAGCAGGTCGACGGCGATCGCCGCGAGCTCGGCGCCGTGGGCGACCTGCAGGTAGGCCGGGAGGCCGACGATGGCGGCGTCCAGGGTGGCGTCGTCGGGCAGCGGCCGGTCGAGGCGGCTGCGGTCGATCGGCGCGGCGTCGACCGCGGCGTCGCGCCCCACGACCCCGACCAGGTCGGCGCGCGCGAGCGCGAGGCCGTCGCGGGCGGCGGCCACGTTCGCCTCGGCGTCGGACAGGTCGGTCGCGGCCTCGTCGACGTCGAGCTGGGTCGCGCTGCCACGCTCGAAGCGCAGCTGCGCCACCCCGAGCGCGCGGTCGGTCAGGTCGCGCGCCCCCTCCGCGAGCGCGAGCTGCGCCATCGTCTCGCGGACGCGCGTCCACGCGCCCACGAGCTCGACCGCGGTGTCGGCGCGCGCCAGCGCGAGCTCGGCGCGGGCGAGCTCCACCCCTTGCCGCGCCTGGGTCCGCTCGAGCCGCAGCGCGAGGGGGTCGGCGTCGCTCCGCGAGCGGGTGCGCTCGCGTTCGGCGAGGTCCAGCGCCGCCGTGACGACCGCCACGCGGCCCTCGCGAGCGTCGAGCACGGCGTCGAGATCGAGCGCTACGGGATCGGTCTGGGCGAACCCGGCCCCCGCGATGAGGGCGAGCAGGATCAGGGCGAGCGGGGCCGGCGCGCGGGGCGGGCGACGGCGGGGTGCGGGCGTCACGGGAGGACCTCCGAGAGGGGTTGGGCGTAGGTGGGGTAGGTGTCGAGGACGGCGTTCAGCGCTTCGACGCGGGCCGAGGCGAGCGCGAAGGCGGCGCGGCGCCAGCCGAGGTGCGCTTGCAGGCGTTCGAGCTCGCCGATGGCGCCGGCGGCGAAGCGGGCGTCGGCGGCGTCGCGCTCCAAGGTGCGGAGCGCGAGGTCGAGGCGGGCGAGCTCCTCGCGGTCGGCCGTGGAGGCGATCGTCGTGTGCAGGGCGCGTTGGCCGAGCCGCGCCCGGTCGTGCGCCGAGGCGAGGCCGGCGACCGCGGCGTCGAGCTGGCGGCGCACCGCCTCCGCCTCGAGCGCGGTTTGGGGGGAGATCGTCCAGGCGACCCCGACGTTCAGCGCGCCGCGCACCGTCGGTTGGGCCGTGCTCGGGATCGCGCCCGCGAGGGCGTTGCCGCCCCCTCCGGCGCCCGATGTCTGGTACGTGACCGCCGGTTGCCAGCTGCGGCTCTCGAGCGACAGCGTGAGCGAGGCGCCGTCGTCCTGCAACCAGGTGTAACCGGCCTCGACGGTCGGGAGCAGGCCGCGCTCGGCGTTGCGGACCCCCACCTCGGCCAGGGCGACGTCGAGGGTGGCGCGCACGAGGTCGGGCGGCACCCCGACGACCGGGTCGAGGGCGAAGGGCGCGAGCGGGTCACCGTTCGGGACCAAGGTGGCGAGGCGGGCGGCCGCGAGGTCGCGCTGGGCGCGCGCGTCGCGGACGCCAGCCGCCGCCTCGCGCAGCGCGCGGTCGGCGTCGCCGCGCTCGACCGCGTTCGCGCCGCCCACCGCTGCGCGCCGTTCGGTGGCGTCCGCGGCGGCGGCGGCCAGCGCCTCGCCCTGCGCCGCGAGCTCGACGGCGAGGTCGGCGAGCCACAGGCCCAGGGCGGCCTGGATCGTCTGCGCTTCGAGCTGCGCGGCGGCCTCGCGGGCCTGCAGCGCGGCGCGCTCCGCGTCGGCGCTGCGCTGGTCGGCCAGGTCGGCGAGGTCGCCGGCCAGGAACGGGCGCAGCAGGAGGGTCGCGGAGAGCGACTCGGTCGAGGCGTCGACGGCGAAGAGCTCGTCGAACGGGGGCGGGAGCGGCTCCTCGGCCGGGTCGACGGTCAACCGCTGGGCGTCGAAGCGCAGCACCAGCGACAGCGGTTGGCGGACGGCATCGAGCCGGAGCGCCGCCGCCTCGGCGAGCGCGTCCGCGGCGCGGCGCCCCGGGTGCTCGGCGAGGCCCTCGAGCAGCGCTGCGACCGCAGCCGGGGTCGACGTGGCGTCGACGGTGCGTTCGACCTGCGCCCAAGCCGGTGCAGCGCTCAGCAGCAGGATGGCCGCCACCGCGGCGCGCAGGGGGCCCCGGGCGGTCACGACGGCGTCCGCCGGGCGACGTGCGCGGCGACGCGGGCGACCGCGTGCAGGTCGTCGAGGTCGACGCCGTCCAGGTACGTCCGGCCGGCCTCGAGCCACGCGGCGCCGAGTCGCGCGTAGGTCGCTTCGCCCTCGTCGCTCAGGCGCAGCCGCGCGCGCCGACGGTCGTCCGGGTCGGTCGTGCGCTCGATCAGGCCCTTCGATTCGAGGTCGGCCAGGATCGCCGTCACCGCGCTCGGCACCGTCTCGAGCACCTCGGCGAGCGCCTTGGGCTGGTCGACGCCGCGATGGATGAGCTCCAGGACGAGCACCCGCGAGGTGCGGAGCCCGATCGGCGCGAACACGCGTTCGGCCGCGTGGCGCAGGGCGTGGGCGAAGGGCAGCAGCTGGCTCGAGAGCTCGAGCACGAGCGCGTCGCGGGGGTCGGGGGGTGGCGTCGGCATCGACCCGTCATCATGCACTTCACTTGGGTGAACGATCGGGTCCTGGATCACATCGGTTCATCGAAGTGAACCAAGACGCGCATTCGTTCACGAAGCGCGCCGGTCGGACGCGCCCGGGTCGGACGCGACCGGGTCGGACGCGACCTAGGGACGACCGCGGTAGCCTGACCGTCACCGTTCCGCGCTTCGCGAGGAGGACCCATGCCCGTGCACCCCGATGCTGGACACCCGGCCGGACCCGACGCCCACGCCCACGTGCCGAGGTTGGTCGCCGCGTACTACACCGACGTCCCCGATCCGACGGACCCGAGCCAACGCGTCGCGTTCGGCACGTCGGGCCACCGCGGCCGTTCGCTCGAAGGCTCGTTCAACGACGCGCACGTCGCCGCCATCGTCCAGGCGGTCGTCGAGCACCGGCGCGCCGCCGGGATCACGGGCCCGCTGTTCTTGGGTGCCGACACCCACGCGCTCTCCGAGCCCGCCCTGCGCACCGCGCTCGAGGTGCTCGCCGCCAACGGCGTCGACACCGTGGTCGAGCGTGACCTGGCGCCGGTGCCGACGCCGGTCGTGTCGCACGCGATCCTCCGGCACCGCGCGCTCAAGCGCGAGGACGCCGATGGCCTGGTGATCACGCCGTCGCACAACCCCCCCGGCGACGGTGGGATCAAGTACAACCCGCCCCACGGCGGTCCGGCCGGCACCGACGTGACCAAGGCGGTCGAGGCGCGCGCGAACGCGCTGCTCGAGGCCGGTCTGCGCGACGTGCAGCGCGTCGCGTGGCGCCGGGCGTTGGACGCGACCACGACCCACCGGCGCGACGTCGTCGGGCCGTACGTCGAGGACCTGCGCGCCGCCGTCGACCTCGAGACCGTCCGGGTCTCGGGCCTGCGGCTCGGGGTCGATCCGATGGGGGGCGCCTCGCTCGCGACCTGGGACCGCGTCGCCGACGCCTACGCCTTGGACCTCGTGGTCGTCGACCGCACGGTGGACGCCTCGTTCGCCTTCATGCCGCTCGACCACGACGGCCAGATCCGCATGGACTGCAGCTCTCCCTACGCCATGGCGAACCTGCTGCGCCTGGCCGACCGCTTCGACGTCGCCTTCGGCAACGACCCCGACGCGGATCGGCACGGCATCGTCGTGCCGGGCGCCGGGCTCCTGAACCCGAACGCGTACCTCGCCGTCGCGATCGACTATCTGCTCGGCCACCGACCCGGCTGGGCGCCCGACCTGGCGGTGGGGAAGACGCTGGTCTCGAGCGCGCTCATCGACCGCGTGGTCGCCCGCCATGGCCGCCGCCTCGAGGAGGTGCCGGTGGGCTTCAAGTGGTTCGTGGACGGTCTGCACTCGGGGCGACTCGCGTTCGGCGGCGAGGAGTCGGCCGGGGCGAGCTTCCTGCGGCGCGACGGCGGCACCTGGACCACGGACAAGGACGGCATCCTGCTCGCGCTCCTGGCCGCCGAGATGACGGCCGTGACCGGCGAGGACCCGGGTGTCCGCCATGCGGCGCTCACCGCCGACCTCGGCACCACGGCCTACCGCCGGGTCGACGCGCCCGCCACGCCCGAGCAGAAGCAGGCGCTCGCGGCGCTGAACGCCGACGCGGTCACCGCGACCGAGCTCGCGGGGGACCCGGTCACCGCGGTCTTGACGCGCGCGCCGGGCAACGACGCCCCGATCGGCGGCTTGAAGGTCGTCACGGAGCGCGGCTGGTTCGCCGCGCGCCCCTCCGGGACCGAGGACGTCTACAAGATCTACGCGGAGAGCTTCGGCGGCGAGGCGCATCTCGACCGGTTGATCGAGGAGGCTCGAGCCGTCGTGTCGGCGGCGTTCGAGGGGTAGCGACGGCGCGTGGGGGCGCCGGCGGGGTCCGACCTCAGGTCGCCGGCACGCTCAGGACGGGGATCGCGCTGGAGCGGATGAGGGCGTCGGCGCGGGCGCCCATCAGCAAGCCGGCGATCGCGCCGTGGCGCCGCATGCCGACGACGATCGCGTCGGCACCGACCTCGTCGGCGAGCGCCGGAAGCTTGTCGACCGGATGGCCCGCACGCACGATGCAGCGCTCGGCGCGCCCCGCGGACAGGGCCTCGAGCCGGGCCGCGGGCACCTTCGCGTCGCCCCGCTTCTCTTCGTCGACGTGGGCGAGCACCAGCTTCAGCTTCGCCGTCTGAGCCAGGTGGATGGCGAAGGTCCACGCCGCCATCGAGGCCTCCGCGAAATCCGTCGCGACCAGGAGCCGCTTGATCTGCTTGCGGGTGCAGCCCTCGCGAACGGTGAGCACCGGGGTCGTCGTGCGCCGCACCAAGCGGCCCGCGACGCCGCCCAGGAAGGCCTCGTCGAACGGGTTGGCACCGTGGGCGCCCATCACCACGAGGTCGTGCTCGTTCGCGAGCCGGAGCAGCTCGGGCAGGACGCCGCCCCAGACCAGTTCGCTGGATGCGCCCTCGGCGACGTTCGCGAGACGCTCGCGCAGCTGCCGCGTCTCGTGCGCGCGGTCCTCGGCGAGGCGGCGCTGCAGTTCGGCGTTGATCTGCTCCGTCTGAGCGGGCAGGTAGCGTCGCGCCGCCTCCTCCTGGAAGCGCTCTTGGACGTGAACCAGATGAAGGACCGCATGCGCCCGGGTGGCGAGGTCTTGGGCCAGCGCGTGGGCGAGGTCGGCCGTGTGGCTGAAGTCGGTCGGGTGCAGGATGCGCATGGCGTCCCTCCAGGGCGTGGCGGCTCGGTGTTCGTGCAGGTCGAAGCGCGCGGCTTGGGCAGGTCGTCTCATCGTACCAAAGCGCCTTGCCGCGGCCGCCGGCAGTCGTTTCGCGATGGTGTGCGCAAGAAGGTGTGCGCAAAAAACAACCCGGTCACCGCGAGCGGGCTGCCGGGGGTGGTCGCGGTGACCGGTATGGATCGGCCGGCCCGCGTGGGGCTGCCGATGCATCCAGTGGACCCCATCCGCCGGTGCACCGGCGTCCGACGAAGTCCCACACGGCCGTAGTCCGGGACCGTTGGTCGCGATCGCGGACGCGCCCTATGCTGAGGTGCAGTCCGCCGCGACGCGCCGTCGGCGACCGCCTCCGCGGGGGGTGGTGCTCCCGCGCGGGCCGGACGACGGAGCGCCGCGTGAACGGCGCGGGAGGTGCCGGATGTACCGCAAGATCTTGATCCCCACCGACGGCAGTGCGTGCGCCAACCACGCGGTGGCCGAAGCGCTCGAGCTCGCCAAGGCGATCGGCGCCGAAGTGACCTTCCTGTACGCCCTCGAGAACCCGCTCACGACCGGCACGGCCAGCCCCGAGGCGCTGCCGTATTCGGCGCAGCTGTGGGAGGACCTCAAGGCGATGGCGAACGAAGCGCTCGAGTCGGCCACGGAGGCGGCGAGCGCCGCCCAGGTCAAGGCTACGGCCGTCCGCGTCGACAACCGCGCGCCGGTCCAGGCGATCCTGGAGGCCGAGGCCGACCACGACCTGGTCGTGATGGGCACGCACGGCCGGCGAGGCTTCAACCGCTGGATGTTCGGGTCGGTCGCCGAAGGGGCGCTGCGGCGCGCCAAGCGGCCGTTCCTGCTCATCCGCAGCGACGAGACGAAGGGCTAGACGAGCCGCACACCGCGAGTCAGCCGACCCGGGCTGACCCGCCACCGCGTCCGAGGGGCTGCCCCGAGGAGCACCCGGTCGATGACCGACCCCGAGGGCCGTTCGCCGTCCGCTTCGAACGTCGTCGTGCCGAGCGGGGACGGCGTGCCGAGCATGGCCGAGGTCGAGGCGTTGCGCGCGTTGGCGCGGGCGCTGCTGCGCGCCCAAGAGGAGGAGCGCGGCCGCGTCGCGCACGACCTCCACGAGCGGGTGGCGCAGAGCCTCACCGCGCTGCGCCTCGGCCTCGACGCCAGCCCCATCGATGCGGCGGACCGGGAGCGGCTCCGGACGCTCGCCGCCGACGTGTTGCGCGACGTGCGCCGGCTCGCGGTGGAGCTCCGTCCGACGAGCCTCGACACGTTGGGTCTCGAGGCCGCGCTGCGGGCGTGCGCTCGCGAACTGCGCGCCCTCGGTGGCCCCGAGGTCGACGTCTTCGTGGCGTTGCCCATGCGCTTGGCGCCGATGGACGCGACGCTGCTCTACCGGGTCGCGCAGGAGGCGCTCTCGAACGTCGCGCGCCACGCGCGCGCGACGCACGCGTCGGTGGTGGTCCTGGGGCTGGAGGGCGCGATCGACCTGGTGGTCGAGGACGACGGTGCCGGCTTCGACCCCGAGTGGCTCGCCCCCGAAGCGCGGACCGGGCTCACCGCCATGCGCGAGCGCGTGGCGGGCGCCGGAGGGTGGTGGGCGCTCGAGGCAGCGCCCGGATCGGGCTGCCGCGTGCACGCCCGCCTTCCGGTACGCTGACCTGGTGCCGCCGATCCGCCTGTTCCTCGTCGACGACCACGCGATCGTGCGCGCCGGCGTCCGCGCCCTGTTGGAATCGCACGACCAGCTCGAGGTGGTCGGCGAAGCGGAGAGCGGCGAGGACGCGCTCGTTCGAGTGCCCGAAGCGGCCCCCGACGTCGTCCTCCTGGACTTGACGCTGCCCGGCATGAACGGCATCGCCACCGCGAGGGCGCTGCGCGCGCAGCTGCCGTCGCTGCGCTTGGTCGCGCTGTCGATGCACGAGGACCCGGAGTCCGTTCAAGGCTTCCTCGAAGCCGGTGGATCGGGGTACGTCCCGAAGAGCTCGCTCGAAGCGCAGCTCGTCGACGCCATCCTGGCGGTCGCCCGTGGCGAGTACTACGCACCGGCGCGCCTGCTCGCCGAGCTGGCCCGCGAGATGGCCCAAGGCGACCCGTACAAGCACGTCAAGCTCACCCCGCGCGAGCGCGAGGTGGTGCGCCGCATCGCCCAGGGGAGCACCTACCGGGAGATCGCCGAGGCGCTCGGCATCTCCGAGAAGACGGTCGCCACCTACCGCGAGCGTGCGTCCGAGAAGCTGGGCGTGCGCAGCCGCGCCGAGTTGGTGCGTTGGGCGCTGGAGAACGGGGTGCTCGCCTAGGCGCTTCCGTAGTCGTCAAGCGTTGCTCGGTCGTGGATCCAGGTGTGGCCCGTTCGCGGATGGCGTCGCGGATCGTGAGCAGCTTGCGCACGCGGGTGGTGAGCGCGGCCATGGTGCACACCTTCCGAACGATTGGCTGACCGCTCGCCCCCGGGAAGCATGGTTCGCGGGTGCTTGGCCAACCTTGCAATCCGAAAGCGCGACTTTAAGATTGCAAGGTTCCACAGAGCGCTGCGTGCGCGGTCCGGGGGCGGCTTCGATCGCATGCAGGCGGTAGCATGCGCGCGTGCAAGCCAAGGGGTGGGGCGAGCCCAACCGGAACTTCTGGCTGGGTGTCTACAACGGCATCCTCGTCAACGGTGGCGAGGCGTTCTTCCACAGCTCGCTGGTGCTCGCGCCGTTCCTCGCGGCGCTCGGCGCGCCCGCGTGGGTGATCGGCGCGATCCCGGCGCTGCGGGTGGGCGGCTGGTTCTTGCCGCAGCTGGTCGTGGCCACCCGCTTGGCGCACGTGCCGTTCAAGCTCCCGGTGTACCGGCGCACCTCGACCGTGCGCGTGGTGGCGTTCTCGGTGTTGACCGCGGCGGTGTTCCTCGCCGGCGACCGGCCGGGGCTGCTCGTGCCGCTGACGCTGGCGATGATCCTGGTGAACTCGATCGCCGGCGGGATCGGCGGCGTCCCCTTCGCCGACGTGACCGCCAAGGTGGTGCCGCACTACCGGTTGGGCACCTTCTGGGCGCTGCGCAACGCGATCGGCGGCGTGCTCGCGCTCGTGGCCGGGTGGGTGCTGCGGCGCCTGCTCGACTCGGACCTCGCTTTCCCCACGGACTTCGGCTTCGTGTTCCTGTTCGGCACGGTGCTGACCGGCGGGGCGTACCTCGCCTTCGCGCTCGTGCGCGAACCGAGCGGCAAGATCGCCATGAAGGAGCGGCTGGGGCAGGTGCTCGTGCGCTTGCCCGCCGTCCTGAAGCGCGACGTCAGCTTCCGGCGCTACCTGCGGGTGCGCTTCCTGGGTCTGGCGGCGCTCCTCGCCGAGCCGTTCTACGCTCTGTACGCGCTTCAGAGGCTCGAGGCGCCCGCAAGCGTCCTCGGGGTCTACGTGATGGTGGCGACGGGCGCGGCGATCCTCGTCAACTTCGCCTTCCGGCTGCCGGCGGATCGGGGCCGGAACGTGTCCGTGCTGCAGGTCTCATTGGTGCTGCTCACCGCTGCGCCGCTGCTGGCGCTCGTCGCGAGCGACTGGCGGACGTTCGCGCTCGTGTTCGCCTGTTCGGCGGCCGGGAACTCGGGGATGGGGATCGCGGCCTGGAACCTGCTCTACGCGGTCTCGCCGGAGGCGGAGCGACCGCTGTACGTCGGGGTTGCGAACAGCGTCTTGGCGCTGCCGAGCCTCGCGCCGATCGCGGCTGGGGTCGTCGTCGGCGGGTTCGGGTTCGGGCCCATCTTCGTCCTCGCGGCCGTGCTGGCGGCCACCAGCCTCGCGTTCGCGTTCCGCTTCTCGGAACTGAGGCGGCTCGACCAAGAAGCCCTGGTCCGCCGCGACGGCTGACCCGGCGCTAGAGCCGGTGGAACGCCTCGACGTTCAGGACGAACACGATCGCCCCGCCTACGGGCACCTCCATGGGCTGAGAGGCGAAGGCCCCCTCCACGGCGTGGAGCGGCGAGCCCGCCGTGACCACCTTGGTGCGCTCGCGGCAGTTCGCGCGCACGATCTCCTGCACGGTGGCGACGTCGCGGTCCTCGACCCCGATGATCAGCGTGGTGTTCCCCTCGCGGAGGAACCCACCGGTGGTGGCGAGCTTCGTCGACCCGAACCCGCGCTCGCGCAGAGCGCCCTCGAGCTTACCGGCGTCGGCGTCCTGGACGATGGTCAGGAGCAGCTTCATGGTGGGCGCATGGTAGCAGACCGGAGCGGCGCGCGCCCGCGCCTCGTTCAAGCGGTTGAACGGGGTTCAGTATCTTGACACCCCCAGAACCCCGGCGTACGCTCGGCGCCACTGCTCGCTGCTGCGAACCTCGTCCAGCACGCGGTTCGGACCGAGCTCTCCGGAGGGTTCCCGATGACCACGAGCGACCTCACGCTGATCCGCGAGAAGCACGCGCAGCTCGACGCGCTCCTCCCCGCGCTCCCCGCCGACGCGTGGGTGGTGTTCTGCCGCGAGGGCAGCGACCAGTCGACGCTGCTGTTCGCCGGCCACGAGATGGTGGGCCTGTCGGCGTTCGTCTTCACCCGCGGCGGCCGCAAGCTCGCGCTGGTCGCCGATTACGACCGCATGGGGATCGAGGCTCCCGGCGTGTTCGACACCGTCGTCGCGTACGGCCGCGAGGGCTTGACGTCCCACTTGAAGGCGGTGTGGGACGAGCTCGCGCCGGCGACCGTGGCCCTCAACCAGCACGAGGACGACTACCTGGTCGACGGCTTGACCGTGGGCCTGCTGCGCAAGCTGGAGAAGTCGGTGGGCGACCCCACCCTCGGCGCCCGGGCGGTCAGCTCCGCGCCCGTGCTCGAACCGCTGCGCGCCCGCAAGAGCCCGGAGGAGCTGCGGCGCCTCGAGCGCGCGATCGCCATCACCGAGCAGCTGCTCGACGAGGCCGGCCGCTTCATGCGCCCCGGCATGACCGAGCGCGAGGTGGCGGAGCACCTCAAGCGCCGCCAGCGCGAGCTCGGCGTCACCCACTCGTTCAGCGACGGCGCCGCGGTCATGACCGGCACCGCCGGGCTGGGCCACCGCACCGCCGGCGACGCCCCGCTGCTTCCGGGCGACACGGTCGTGATCGATATGGGCGTGTTCGTCGAAGGCTACACCTCGGACATCATGCGCACGTACTACGTTGCGCGCCCGGGCGAGGAGGCGGTGCCGGCAGACGTACAGCACCGCTTCGACGCGGCGATGGCGGCGGTGCACGAGAGCGTCGCGGCGATGCGCCCGGGCGTCGCCGGCCATGAGGTCGACGCGGTCGCGCGGCGCGTGCTCGAGGAGCGCGGCATCGACCCGTACACCCACGCGCTCGGCCACCAGATCGGCCGCACCGTCCACGACGGCGGCACCACCCTGGCGCCGCTCGGCGATCGCTACGGCGATCGTGGCCTCGGGCGGCTCGTGGAGGGCGAGGTCTACACGATCGAGCCGGTCGTCCACGGCCGCACCGGCGTCGACGGGCATCCGATCGGGCCCGAGCAGGACGTGGTGATCACGGCCGACGGGGCCACCTTCCTGTCCACGCCGCCGAAGGCGCTCACGATCGTCCGATGACGCCTCGGGGCACGGTGGTGCGTGGTCGTCCGGACGGCGGCCCACGGCGGGGCCCGCGCGACCGGGCCGAGGGTGCCGCGTGCTGAAGTACGTCGTCCGCCGCCTGATCTCGCTGGTCTTCATCCTGCTCGGGGTGTCGATCCTCGTGTTCCTGCTGATCCACCTCGCGCCCGGCGATCCGATCCGGATCATGCTCGGCGAGGAGGCCACGGTCGCCGACGTCGAACGCCTCAACCGCGTCTACGGCTTCGACCGACCGCTGCCGGTGCAGTACGGGCTGTGGTTGTCGAAGGCCGTCCAAGGCGACTTGGGCACGTCGATCCGGCAGCAGCTGCCCGTCACCCAGATCATCCTCGAGCGCATGCCGGCCACGATCGAGCTGGCGCTCTGGTCGCTCGGCCTGGCGATCCTGGTCGGCATCCCGCTCGGGGTGCTGTCCGCCGTGCGGCGCAACAGCTGGCTCGACTTCGGTTCGATGTTCGCGGCGCTCGTGGGCGTCGCCGCCCCCAACTTCTGGGTCGGCCTCATCCTGCTGTCGCAGGTGGCGTTGCACGTGTCGTGGCTGCCGATCGGCGGCCGCGGGCCGGCGTTCGGAGACGCGCTCTGGGCGCTGGTGACGCAGGCGAACGCCGTGCCGCTCTGGGACCACGTCCGCTACATGCTGCTGCCGGCGTTCGCGCTCGGCACCTCGATCATGGCGCTCATCACGCGCCTCACGCGCTCCAGTCTGCTCGAGGTGCTGAACCGCGACTACGTCCGGACGGCGCGCGCGAAGGGCCTTCGCGGGATCCAGGTCGTGTACGGCCACGCCCTCAAGAACGCGCTCCTGCCGGTCATCACGGTGGTCGGGGTGCAGTTCGGGGCGCTGCTGGGCGGCGCGATCGTCATCGAGGTCGTCTTCAGCTGGCCCGGCGTCGGTCGCCTGATCGTCAACGGCATCAGCCAGCGCGACTTCCCGGTCGTGCAGGGGAGCGTGCTCATGCTCGCGGCGGTGTTCGCCCTGGTCAACCTGCTCGTCGACCTGAGCTACAGCCTGGTCAACCCGAGGATCCGCTATGGCTGAGGCCGTCGTCCCCGCCGCGCCCGCGACCGTGCGCCGCGGCAACCCGACCTGGCGCCGCCTGCGCCGGAACAAGAACGTCGTCTTCGGCACCACGATCATCGCGCTGCTGGTGCTCATCGCGATCATCGGCCCGTGGATCACGCCCATGGACCCCTACGCTCAGGACATCTGGGAGCGCTACGCCGCGCCGCGCGGCCTCTGGGTCGACGGGCAGTGGAACACCCAGTTCGTCCTGGGCGCCGACGAGCTCGGCCGCGACCTGCTGTCGCGGCTGATCATCGGGGCGCGGGTGTCGCTCATGGTGGGGCTCATCGCGACCGTGATCAGCCTGGTCTTCGGGGTCGTGTTGGGGGCGGTGTCCGGGTACGTCGGCGGCTGGGTCGACGACGTGATCATGCGCGTGATGGACGTGATCCTCGCGCTGCCCGGCATCCTGTTGGCGATCGCGATCGTGGCCGCGCTCGGGCCCAACATCGTCAACGCGATGATCGCGATCGCGGTCGTGCGCATCCCGACGATGGCGCG
>JAABRX010000054.1 GCA_011390675.1 Trueperaceae bacterium
AACATCCGCGAGGTGGCCGCGATCGCCCACGTGGTGCGCTGCTTCGACGACCCCGATGTGATCCACGTCGCGGGCGCGATCGACCCGATCGGCGACATCGAGACGATCGAGACCGAGCTCGCGCTCGCCGACCTCGCCACCCTCGAGCGCCGCGCCGAACGGCTGCGCCGCAGCGCGAAGGGCAACGCCGACGATGCGGAGACGCTGGCGCGGGTCGAGGCGCTGCGCGTCGCCATGGCCGACGGCGCGCAGGCTCGTGCGACCGGTCTGGACGTCCCCATCGAGCTCGGCCTGCTGACGGCCAAGCCGGTGGTCTACGTGTGCAACGTGGCCGAGGGCGACGTCGTCCAGGGGAACGACTACGTCGAACGGGTGCGCGCGCGGGCCACCGCGGAAGGGGCCACGGTGGTGGTCGTCTCGGCCAAGATCGAGCAGGAGCTCGGCGAGCTCCCCGCCGACGATGCGGCCGCCTTCCTCGCCGACCTCGGGCTCGAACGCAGCGGCCTGGAGCGCCTGATCGAGAAGGGCTACGAGGTCCTCGGCCTCCGCACGTACCTGACCGCCGGCGAGAAGGAAGTGCGGGCGTGGACCGTCACGGCCGGCGCGAAGGCGCCGCAGGCCGCGGGCGTCATCCACTCCGACTTCGAGCGCGGGTTCATCCGCGCCGAGGTGGTCCACTGGGCCAAGCTCGTCGAGGCGGGCAGCATGGTCGCCGCCAAAGCCAAGGGTTGGGTGCGCACCGAGGGCAAGGAGTACGTCGTGGCCGACGGGGACGTGATGAACTTCCTGTTCAACGTCTAGGCGCGGCGCGGACGGCGCGGGGGCTTCGCCCCCGACGCCTGCGCCGCGCACCTACGAAACGGGGGGTCGGGAGCGCGCGCTCCCGACCCCCCGTTCGCGACGGAACGACGTCCTCAGAACACCGCGCCGACGCGGAAGGCGAAGACGCCGCCCGGGTTGCGCTCGCTGAAGCCGTAGTCGAAGCGCAGGGCCGGCAGCGACACGCCGCCGAAGCCGAGGTTGATCTGCACGCCGAAGCCTGCGCTCGCGAACGGCGGCGCCTGCCACGACGCGAACCCGGGCACGTCGGAGACGTAGGCGAGGTCGGCGAACAGGATGCCGATGACGGTCTCGGTCGCGACCGTGGAGAAGCCGAAGTCGTAGCGGTACTCCACCGACGACGTCAGGTACGAGCGCGTGAGGTCGAAGTCGGTGTCGGCGTAGCCGCGGATCTCGGTCGCCTCGACGGGGACGCGGCCGACGCGGAAGCGACGGCTGGCCGGGTAGTCCTCGCCGAACTGGATGCCGCCGTTGAGGCGCACCGCGAAGACGTGGTTGCGGTCCTCGACGCCGGCGAACACGTCCGCGAGGGTCACGTAGGTCTTCACGCCGGCCTGGATCTGCTGATACGTGTAGGGCAACGCCGCACCCGTCACCGCGTCGCGTTGGTCGTTGCCCCATCCGAAGCCGTACGAGGCGGTGGCGGCGAGGCCATCGCGCGGGAAGGCGGGGCTGTCGCGGTCGTCGTAGGAGAGCGCGGCGGACGTGAAGGCGCTCAACCCCCCCTGCGGCAGGTACTCGAGCGCGATCGCCGGCGGCAGCGCACAGCGATCGGCGTTCGTGACGGTCCCGTCGGCGTCGATCGCGCACTCGTCGCGGGCCGGCTCGAGCGCGTACTGGTCGTAGGTCCCGCGGGCGCTCACCACCAGGTCGGTGTTCGGCAGCACGCGGCGCCCGACCGAGAAGCCGATCCCCGAGGACCGGGACATGTACTCCCCGACCGGCACGAGCGTCTCGGGGCGCACGGTCAGGCCCGGGAAGGTGGCGGTCAGCGCACCGTCGATCGACAGCGGTTGGTTGACGTCGACCATCGAGAAGAGCGACAGCGACACGCTGGTCGGGACCTCCCGGAGGTCCGCGACGGGCAGATCGAGCCACGGGATGGCGTAGCGCACGCTGCCGCCGACGAGCAACCCGAGGTCGCTCGTGAGCAGCTGCAGCTCCGCCGACAGAGCGTGGGCGAGGCCGAAGAGGTTCGACTCCGAGAACGCCACGCTCGCCGAGAACCCGGTCTCGGTGCTGTACTGCGCGCCCGGTTGCAGCAGACCGGTGGAGTTCGCGCGCACGATGACCTCGACCGTGACCTCGCCCGGGACGTCGGTCGGGACGAGCAGACGGTTCACCGGGGTCACGACGCCGAGGCGCGCGAGCGACCGGAGGCCGTCGTCGATGCGGCGCAGGTCGACGAGCTCGCCGGCCGGCGGCAGGTAGCGCGTGATCACGCGCTCCACGGTGCCGCCCGGCTCGCCGTCGTAGACGATCTCGTAACCCGCGATCGTCAACTCCGTGACGCGCTGGACGTAGGTGCCGTCGAGGTAGTTGTACGCGGGCGCGGCCTCGATGACGACGCCGACCGCCTCGTAGGCGGCCCGGATGCTGCGGAAGTCCTCGTCGGCGAGCGCCGAGGTGAAGGTGTCGCCCTCGCGCAGGGCGAACCCCGCCGCGAGCTCCTCGTCCGAGAGGCGCGTGTTCCCCTCGATGACGAGCTCGCGCACCGGACCGGCCGTGTCGGGCGCGCCGACCACGAAGCGGACGCGCACGGCCCCCGACGCGGTGGCCAGGGTCTCGATGCGGACGTCGGAGGACCGCCCTTCGGCGAGGCGCCGGACGTCCTCGAGGAGCACGTCGTAGTTGAACAAGTCGCCGACCTGCAGCGACAGGTCGCCGGGATCGACCCCGACCGCGACCGTGTCGAACGCGGCGATGCGCAGCTCGCGGAAGCGCACCGTGAGGATCCCGTTGGCGAGCGTCGAGCGTTCGAGGTCGACGCCGCTCTGGCGGTACCCCTCGGCGGCGTAGCGGAGCGAGACCGCGTCCACCGCCTCGCGGTAATCCGCGAAGTCGAAGGCCTCCTGCGACGCGACGCGGTCGAAGATCCGATCGAGCGCCGGCTCGTCGAGGACCGTGGAGTCGTCGAAGACGACGCGCCGCAGCGCGGCCGACTCGTCGATGGTGTAGACGACGCGCACGGGGGTGCGACCGGTCGCATCGGTGCCGGCGCTCGCGTCCGGAACCAGGTCCAGCCGCACGCCCACGTCGAAGGGCACCCCGACGGAGCGGTGGATCGCTTGCAGCGTCGCGCTCGCCTCGTCGGCGCGCAGCACGTTCAAGATGCGCCCCGGGTCGAGCAAGTGCTCGGCGACGATCGCGTCGCGCAGCTGAGCCCCGTCCAGCAGGGCGCCACCGACGACCTCGACCTCGGCGATCTGCGGGTTCTCGCGCACCCGGACGACGAGCACCGGCCCGGCGCCGCGGTCTTCGAGCGCCACCGAGACTTCGGCGAAGGTCCCCAGGGCGTACACCCGGTTCCGTTCGGCCTCGAGGTCGACGCGTTCGGCGGCGGTGCCGCGCCGTGCGGCGATGACCGTGCGCACGATGTCGGCGAACGCGGTGGTGCCGTCGACCCGCACCTCGATGAGCGGGCCGCGCACGGCGGGCGTGGAAGCTTGGGCGAACACCGTGCCGCCGCACAGGACGAGCACGGCGATGAGAAGAAGGGAACGCATGGAACGAGTCTACCTGCGCCACTGGTGAGAAGCCCGACCACATGCCGCGCGGTGCGGGTCCGCGCGACCGACCCGGCCGCGGCGGTGCTTGCTACGATGCCGCCATGACGTCCTCAGCTGCCACCGACCCCGCTCGGGCGCCCACCGGTGCTGCCGCACACGTCGGCCCCGAAGCGGTGCGCTGGGCGCGCGCTGCGGCCGAGGCCCTGCGCGCCACGCCCGGTCTCGACCCCGACTTCGTGCACCACGGCCCCGACGTGGCCCTCGTGCTCGGCAGCGGCCTCGGACCGCTCGCGGACGCGATCGACGGGGCCGTTGCAGTGCCCTACGGCGACGTGCCCGGCATGCCCGCGTCGACGGCCCCCGGCCACGCCGGCCGCTTCGTGCTCGGGCACCTCGACGGGCGCCGCGTCGTCGCCATGCAGGGGCGTCTGCATGCGTACGAGGGCTACGCCGCGGCCACGTGCGCCTATCCGATCCGCGTGATGCACGCCCTCGGCGCCGAACGCCTGGTGGTGTCGAACGCGTGCGGTGGTCTCGACCCGCACTGGAACGCCGGCGACCTGATGCTCCAGCTCGATTTCGTCAACCACACCTTCGACCACGCCCTCACCGGGCCGGCCGACGGCCTCGGGCCACGCTTCCCCGTGACCTTCGACGCCTACGACCCCGCGTACCTCGAGGTCGCGCGCCGCGCCGCGCGCCGCCTCGACCTGACGCTGCGCGAAGGCGTCTACCTCGCCATCGCGGGGCCGGCGTACGCCACCCGTGCGGAGCTGCGCATGTTCCGAGCTTGGGGGGCGGACGCCATCGGCATGTCGACGGTCCACGAGGTCACCGTGGCCCGCTCGCTCGGCATGCGCGTCCTCGGGCTGTCCGCCGTCACCGACCGCGCCGTACCCGACGCAGCGGAACACGCGACCGGCGACGAGGTCCTCGCGATGGCGGCGCGCGTCGGCGATCGCTTCCGGGCGCTCGTCCGCGCCGTCCTCCCCGAGCTCTAGGCGATGCTGGCCGACGTGCGCCGCCGCATCGAGAGCGCGTGCTCGGCCGCCGGTCGCGACCCGTCCACCGTGACCCTCGTCGCCGTCACCAAGGGGCACGGGCCCGAGGAGGTCCGGAGCGCGCTGCTCGACCGCGGCCACCGCGACCTCGGCGAGAACCGGGTGCAGGAGTGGCAGGGCAAGGCCGAGGCGCTCGGTCCCGACGTCGCCTGGCACCTGGTCGGGCACCTCCAGACGAACAAGGTGCGCTTCTGCACGCCGTTCGCGTTGATCCACTCGGTCGACTCGGAGCGCCTCGCGGACGCCCTCGAGGCCGAGGGAACGCGGCGCGGCCACGTCTTCCCGGTCCTGCTCCAGGTGAACGTCGCGGGCGAAGCGCAGAAGTACGGCGTGCCGCCGACCGACGTCGCCGAGTTGGCCCGCCACGTGGCTTCGCTCGCCCACGTCCGCCTGGAGGGACTGATGACGATCGCGCCGTACGCCGACGACCCCGAACGCGCGCGTCCGGTGTTCCGGACGCTCCGCGGCCTCGCCGACCAGCACGCGTCCGGCCGCACGTCGATGGGCATGAGCGGCGACCTGGAGGTCGCCATCGAGGAAGGAGCCACGTGGGTGCGGGTCGGGCGCGCGGCGTTCGAGCCGGCCGGCGTGCCGCCGGAGGAGCCTGCATGGACCTGACCCCGCTCGACATCGAGCACGCCACGTTCGAGAGCGCCGCGGTCGGGTACCGCAAAGGGAGCGTGCGCGCCTTCCTGGAGCGCGTCGCCCGCGGTCAGGAGGCGCTGCTGCGCGAGAACCGCGCCCTGCGCGACGACCTCGACGAACGGGCCGCCGAGATCGACGACCTGCGCGAGGCCGAAGCCGAGCTCAAGCGCGCCGTGATCGCGGCGGAACGGATCGGCACCGAGATGAAGGACCTCGCCCGGCGCGAGGCCGAGCTGATCACGTCCAGCGCGCGCGAAGCGGCGCAGGCGGCGATCCGCCAGGGTCGCGACGAGGTGCGGGCCGCGGAAGCCGAGTTGGCCCGCCTGGAGCGAAGCCAAGCGCTCGTTCGCGAGCAGCTTCGGGGGCAGCTGACCGCGTTCCTCCGCGCCCTCGACGCGTTGCCGAGCGAACGCACCGCACCACCGGTGGCCGCGATCGGGGACGAAGACCTCCCGGGCACGAACGGCTGACCGAGGCGCGTCAGCGCGTTTTCGGCAGCGTCGCCAAGGCGGCCTCGAGCGTCGTCCACGGGAGCGCGGCGCACTTCACGCGCGCCGGCAAGCGGCGCACCCCTTCGAGGATCGCGAGCTCACCGAGGTCGTCGTGGACGCCCTCCCCGTGGACCATCGCCTTCACGTGCCCCACGAGTGCCGTCGCCTCGTCGAGGGTGTGCCCTTCGATGGTCTTGGCCATCAGCGCGGCCGAGGCCTGCGAGATCGCGCACCCCTGACCGTCGAAGCGGGCGGCGACGATGCGGTCCCCGTCGACCCGCAGGGTCAGCCGCAGCTCGTCGCCGCACGACGGGTTGATCCCCTCTTGGTCCGCGTCGGCCGGGTCGAGCACGCCGCGGTGCCGGGTGCTGCGCGAGTGCTCGAGGATCGCCGCCTGGTAGAGCTGCGCGAGCGCGCTCACGCGACCGGCTCCACCGCACCGGCGAAGAAGTCGCGCACGCCGGCGACCGCGGCCACGAAACCGTCGACCTCGGCGCGGGTGGTGTAGAGCCAGAAGCTCGCGCGGGCGGTGGAGGCCACACCGAGCGCCTTCATCAGCGGCTGCGCGCAGTGGTGGCCCGCGCGCACCGCGATCCCCTCGGCGTCGAGGAAGCTGGCGACGTCGTGCGGATGGACGCCGACGACGTTGAACGGCACGATGCCGCCGCGGTCCGGCCCGCGCGGCCCGTAGGTCTCGACGCCATCGAGCGCGTCCAGACCCCTGAGCGCGCGGGCCACGAGCTCGCGGTCGTGGTCCCAGATGGCGTCCATCCCCACCCCGTCGAGGTAGTCGAGCGCCGCGGCGAGCCCGATCGCCTCGGCGATCGCAGGCGTGCCCGCTTCGAAGCGCATGGGGATGTCGGCGTACGTGCTGCGATCGACCTCGACCTTGCGGATCATCTCGCCGCCGCCGAGGAACGGGGGCAGCGTCTCGAGCACGTCGGGCCGCATCCAGAGCGCGCCGATGCCGGTCGGTCCGCCCACCTTGTGGCCCGAGAACGCGTACGCGTCGACCCCCGCCGCGGCGACGTCGATCGCGACGTGCGGCGCCGCCTGCGCGCCATCGACGACGCACAGCGCGCCCACCGCGTGGGCGGCGTCGGCGATGCGGCGCAGCGGCTGCACGTACCCGAGCACGTTCGACACGTGGAAGGTCGCCACGATCTTCGTGCGCGGCCCGATCGCGGCCTCGAGCGCGTCGAGGTCGACGCGGCCGTCGGCGCCGAGGCCGACGCCCTTGACGACCACGCCATGGTCCTGCGCCAGCAGGTGCCATGGGACCAGGTTGGCGTGGTGCTCGGCCACGGTGACGAGCACCTCGTCCCCCGGCTGCATCCGGCTGCGGCCGTACGCGTGGGCGACCAGGTTGAGCGCCTCGGTGGCGTTGCGCGTGAAGACGACGCCGCGCGGGTCGGGCGCCCCCAGGAAGCGCGCGACGCGCGCGCGGGCGGCCTCGTACCGGTCGGTCGCTTCCGCCGACAGTGTGTGGGCGCCGCGGTGGACGTTCGCGTGGTGGTGGCGTCGGTAGTCGTCGACGGCCGCCATGACGGCCTCGGGCATCTGACCCGAGGCGGCGCTGTCGAGGTACACGAGGGGGCGGTCGTTCACGCGCCGCTCGAGGATCGGGAAGTCGCGCCGGAGCACGGCGATGCGGTCGTCATCCATACCCCACGCTAGCACGTCCTCGGAACGGTTCCGAGTTTGCCGAACGCGCGCGCCCCGCGCACTCACGTACACTCGCCGGGTGCGCGTCCGCGCCCTCAGGCAGCTCCACTTCCGCAACCTGACGACGCCGCGGCTCGAGTTCGAGCGCGGCGTGACGGCCGTCGTGGGGCCCAACGCGGCGGGCAAGTCCAACGTGATCGACGCCCTCTACCTGGCGTGCACCGGCGCCATGCCCGGCGGCACCATCGCCGAAGCGCTGCGCTTCGGGACCGACGCCGGGTTCGTGCGCGGGGAGCTGACCGCAGCGGATGGCGACCACGAGGTCGACGTCGGCCTCGCGCCCGGGCGCAAGCTGATCCGCCTCGACGGCCAGGCGGTGCGCGCCGCCGACGTCGCGCGCCTAGGCGGCGCGGTGAAGATCGCGCCGGAGGACGCCGACCTCGTCCATGGCCCCCCGGCCGGACGGCGCGCTTACCTCGACGACCTGCTCGGACGCCTATCGCTCCGGTTCGCGCTCGTGGTGCGCGAGTATCATCGCGTCGTGGAGCAGCGCAACGCCCTACTCAAGCGCCCCGAGGCGCAGGCCACCCTCGCGACCTGGGACGAGCGCTTCCTGGAGCTCGCGGGCGAGGTCGAGGGGGTCCGCGCCCGAGCGGTCGCGCGGATCGCGCCGCTCGCGGCCGAGGCGTACGCGGCGATCGCCGCCGACGGGAAGCGTCTGGACGTCGTGTTGCGCCGCGCGGCCGGCGACGCCGCGCTGCCCGACGCGCTCGAGCGCGCGCGCGCGGAGGAGCTCGCGCGCGGCGCGACCTCCGTCGGACCGCACCGCGACGACGTCGAGTTGACGCTCGACGGGCGCTCCGTGCAGGCGTACGGATCGCGGGGCGAGGCGCGCACCGCGTCGCTCGCGCTGCGCGTCGCCGAGTTCGCGTTGCTCGAAGAGCGCCATGGGACGCCGCCCGTGCTGCTGGTCGACGACGTCTCGGCCGAGCTCGACGCAGGGCGCCGCGCGTACCTCGTGGCGCTCGCCCAGCGGGCGCCCCAAGCGATCGTCACGGGCACCGACGTGCCCCCCGGCGCCGAGCGGGTGTGGCGCATCGCCGCTGGAGGGGTGGACCCGACCGATGGCTGAACGCCACGTGCGCGACCTGTTGGGCGAAGCGCTGCGGCGCGGCGGGTGGGTGCGATCGATGCGCCGGGCCGACGCGGTCCTGCGCTGGCCCGAGGTGGTGGGGCGCGACGTCGCGCGCTTCGCGCGTGCGGTGGCGCTCCAGAGCGGCACGCTGGTCGTCGAGGTGGCCGACGCCGAGACCGCGATGCACCTGGGGCTGCAGCGGCAGCGCATCCTCGACGCCTACCGGACGCGCTACGGCGACGCCGACGTGCGCGACCTGCGCTTCCGCGTGGGCAGCGCGCCGGCGGCCACCGAGCCGGACGCGCGACCGGAGGCCCCGGTGGATCTCGACCCGGACGAGGTGGCCCACCTCACCGAGGGGCTCGACGCGCTCCCCGACGGGCTGGTGGCGCCGGCCGACGCCGCCGGGCGCGCGCTCGCGACGGGGCGCGCCCGGCGGCGCGCCGCCGGCTGGCGTCCCTGCCCGATCTGCGGGTCCCTGGCCGACCCCGCGGTGCGCACGGAGGCGCCACCGCCGTTCGCGGCGCTCGTGCCGACGGCCGGTCGGCAGCTCTGCGCGGCGTGCGCGCGCCAGGCCGCGACGCCCAAGGTGCAGGGCGCGGCGACGCGGTTGCTCGTCGCACCGGGCGCCGCGACCCCGGCGCTCACCGACGACGAGCGTGCGGTGGCGCGCGCGCTCGCGCTCGCGCGCGCGGACCGCGCCCAACGCGAACTGCTCCCGCACGTCCTCGCCGATCCGACCGCTCGGGCGCCGCTCGAGCACCTCGTTCGCTGCACCGTCGCGCTGCGGCGCGGCGTCGACCTGGCCGACGTCGCCAACGTCGACGACGTCGACGCCACCCGCGACGGCATCGACCCGCGCGTGATGCGGGCGCTCGGTCGCCTGCCCATGCGCATCCCCCCGGAGGCCTCATGACCCGACCCGTCCTGCTCGTCGTCCTCGATGGCTTCGGCCTCGCCGAACCCGGTCCCGCCAACGCCGTCGCCCTCGCCCGCACCCCGGTGTTCGATCGCATCTGGGCCGACGGGCCGCACTCCACCCTCGAGGCCTCCGGACCGGCGGTCGGCCTGCCCGAGGGGCAGATGGGCAACAGCGAGGTGGGCCACCTCAACCTGGGCGCCGGACGCGTGGTGCCGCAATCGCTGACGTTCGTCCAAGACCGCATCGACGACGGCAGCCTGTACACCAACCCGGTCCTGGTCGAACTGTGCGACGCCGCCTCGGCTTCGGGCGGCACGCTGCACCTGATGGGCCTGATCTCCGACGGCGGCGTGCACTCCGACCTCACGCACCTCGAAGCGCTCGTCGAGCTCGCGCACCGCCGCGGGCTGGAGCGGGTGGCCATCCACGCCTTCATGGACGGCCGCGACACCGCGCCGGACGGCGGTCGGCGCTACCTCGAGCGCCTGGAGCGCACGATCGCGGCGACCGGCGCCGGCGCGCGGGTGCGCACCGTGATCGGGCGCTACTGGGCGATGGACCGCGATCGCCGCTGGGACCGCGTGAAGCGCGCCTGGGACGCCCTGGTGCACGGCGAGGGCGAGCACCGTGCCGCGACCGCGCAGGCCGCGATCGAGGCCGCGTACGCCCGCGGCGAGACCGACGAGTTCGTCGCGCCGACCGTCGTCGCCGCGGAGGGCGAAGCGCCGACGCGGGTGCAGGACGGCGACGCGGTGCTCTTCTTCAACTTCCGCGCCGATCGCGCGCGCCAGTTGGCCCATGCGTTCCGCGACGCCGCCGATTGGGACGGGTTCGATCGCGGCAGCGTCCCCGACGTCCGCTTCGCCTCGCTCATGCAGCTGGACGCGGCGCTCGACGCGCCCTTCGCGCTCGCGCTGCCGGAACTGAAGGAGCCGCTCGCCGAGGTGATCGCGCGCGCTGGCCTCACCCAGCACCACACCGCGGAGACCGAGAAGTACCCGCACGTGACCTACTTCTTCAACGCGAAGAACGAGGAGCTCTACCCCGGCGAGACCCGCTACCTCGAGCCCTCGCCCAAGGTGCCCACGTACGACCTCCAGCCCGAGATGAGCGCCCCGGCGCTCGCGGCCGCCTGCGCGGAGCGGCTCCGCGCGCACGACGACGCGTTCGTCCTGATCAACTTCGCCAACCCCGACATGGTCGGCCACACGGGCGTCCTCGAAGCCGCCGTCGCGGCGTGCGAAGCGGCCGACGCCGGGTTGGGGGTCGTGTTGGCGGCCCTCGAGGCCCGCGGCGGCGCGGCGATCGTCGTCGCCGACCACGGCAACGCCGAGCAGATGCGGGACGCCGACGGCGGGCCCCACACGGCGCATACGACCAACCCCGTGCCCTGCGTGCTGGTGGGTGGGCCCGCGGACGTGCGGTTGCGCGACGGCGGCGTCCTCGGCGACGTGGCCCCCACCGTGTTGGACCTCCTCGAGCTCGACCAGCCCGCCGTGATGACCGGTCGCTCGCTGCTGGTCCGCGACTGATCCGAACCCCACCAGCGCTTGGCGCCCAACGAACGCGGCCCCCCTGCACCTGGCAGGGGGGCCGCGTCGATATCAGGCGCGCTCGGCGCGCCCGGTTCCGGGACTTAGAAGTCCATCCCGCCCATGTCGCCGCCGGGCATCTGCGGCGACTTGTCTTCCTTCTCGGGCTTGTCCGCGATGACCGCTTCGGTCGTCAGGAGCAGCGCGCCGATCGAGGCCGCGTTCTGCAGCGCGGTGCGGGTCACCTTCGCGGGGTCGACGATGCCGGCCGCGAACATGTCGTCGACGTACTGGTCGGTGGCGGCGTCGTACCCGTACTTGCCGTCGTTGCGGTTCTTGATCGCGTTGACGACGACCGAGCCTTCGGCGCCGGCGTTCGCGGCGATCTGACGGGCGGGCTCTTCGAGCGCGCGGATCAGGATGCGCGCACCGGTGCGCTCGTCGCCTTCGAGGCCTTCGGCCACGGCTTCGACGGCCGCGACGCAGTGGATCAGCGTGACGCCACCACCGGCGACGATGCCTTCTTCGACGGCCGAACGGGCGGTCGAGAGGGCGTCCTCGAAGCGGTGCTTCTTCTCCTTGAGCTCGGTCTCGGTGGCCGC
>JAABRX010000055.1 GCA_011390675.1 Trueperaceae bacterium
TCGTGGTGGTGCCGTCGCCCGTGATGTCGTTGGTCTTGCTGGCGATCTCGATCAGCAGCTTGGCGCCGATGTTCTCGAGGTTGTCCGAGAGCTCGATCTCCTTGGCGACGGTGACGCCGTCCTTGGTGATCGTCGGGCTACCGAACTTCTTCTCGAGGACCACGTTGCGGCCCTTGGGGCCGAGCGTGACCTTGACGGCGTTGGCGACGGCGTTGACGCCGCGCTCGAGCGCGCGACGGGCTTCTTCTTTGAATACCAGTTCTTTGGCCATGGGTTCGTCCGTCCTTACTCGACGATCGCGTGGATGTCGCGCTCGCTGAGAATCATGAGGTCTTTGCCGTCGAGATCGATTTCGGTGCCACCGTACTTGGCGAAGACGACGGTATCGCCGACCTTCACTTCCAGAGCGACCCGGTTGCCGTCGTCGAGCAGCTTGCCGCTGCCGATCGCGACGACCGTGCCGCGCTGGCTCTTCTCTTTGGCGCTGTCGGGCAAGACGATGCCGGACGCCGTGGTCTGGGGCTCGTCGATCACTTCGACGACGACCTTGTCACCGAGGGGTTTGAGCTTCATCGGTTCCTCCGTTGGAACGTGGGTTCCCCCGATCCGGGGGTGCATGGGATTGGCACTCGCGACCTGCGAGTGCCAACTGCCGTCATCCTAGGCCGACCGGTACCGTGTTGTCAACGAGGTTGAGTGGGTGCGACTCAGGTCTTCGGCGCGTCAGCCGCGCCGGAGGCCGAGGATCAAGCCCGGCACGAAGGCGCCGGCGAACACGAGGTTGTACGTCAGCACGTCGACCAACGTCCGCCAGGACGATTCCAGCGACGACCCCTCGAGCATCGGGTCGACGCGCGCCTGCACCTCGCCCCAGTTCACCGTGAGGAACCCCTGCCAGGCCAGGACCTGCACGACCACGAACACGAGACCGACGGCCACCGCGACGAGCTTCCCCACCTTCTTCAGGGCGTAGCCCACGGCGAAGCCGGCGACGAGCCCGACGCCGAGCTGGGAGGCGAGCGGCCACCAGGAGGAGAGGTCGACGTCCACGCTCCCGAGCGTACCATGAACCGGTCCCGGAGCCGCTCCAGGACGCGCAGGATGAACGTCGCGTGAGCGCGGTGGGCACCGCGCCGCTCCCTCGGCCAGGGGGTATCATGCCGACGTGATCCAGGTCGCCACCCCCGTCGCCACCGCGCTCGCCGCCGGACACCCCGTGGTCGCGCTCGAGTCCACCGTGCTGACCCACGGGCTCCCGCGGCCGCGCAACCTCGAGCTCGGGCGGGCGCTGGAGCGGATCGTGCGCGACGGCGGCGCGGTCCCAGCGACGGTGGGGGTGCTCGACGGCCGCCTGATCGTGGGCCTCGACGACGCCCAGATGGAACTCCTGGCGCACGGACCGGCCGCCAAGGCCTCGCCCTGGAACCTGGCCGCGATCGTCGCGACGGGCCGCCCCGCGGGCACCACCGTCGCGACCACCCTCCACGCCGCCGCTGCGGCCGGCGTGCGCGCGTTCGCCACCGGCGGCATCGGTGGCGTGCACCGCGAGCCGTTCGACGAGTCCGCCGACCTGGCTGCCCTCGCCCGATACCCGCTCGTGACCGTGTGCGCGGGCGCCAAGAGCGTGCTCGACGTGCCGGCCACGGTCGAACGGCTCGAGACGGCGGGCGTCCCCGTCCTGGGGTGGCGCAGCGACCAGCTCGCGGGCTTCCACGTACCCCTCGGGGAGTTCCCGATCGCCGAGCGCGTCGAGACCGTCGACGCCATCGTCCGCACCTTCCTCGCCCACCGCGCCCTGGGGCTCCCCGGCGGCGTCCTCGTCAGCCAACCGGTGGCGGAGGGGCTCGATCCGCGCGACCTCGCGCGGTGGCTCGAAGAGGCGCATGCCGACGTCCGGGCGTCCGGCGCACGCGGCAAGGACGTGACGCCGGCCCTCCTCGCCGCGCTCGCGGAGCGCTCGAACGGCGCGACGGTGGACGTGAACGTGCGCCTCCTCGAGGCGAACGCCCGCCTCGCGACCGAGGTCGCCGTCGCGCTCGCCTTCGCGGACCGACCGGTGTCCGCATGAGCGACGACGCCATCATGGATCCGCCTCCCGGGCGTCCCGAGCGCCTCGGCGACCGGCTGCGCGCGGCGCGCGAGCGGTCCGGCCTCGAGCTCTCCGAACTGGCGCATCGCACGCACGTGCGGCGCGCGTACCTCGAGGCGCTCGAAGAAGGCCGCTACGCCGATCTGCCCGAAGACGTGTACACCCGGAACTTCGTCCGGCTCCACGCCCAGACCGTCGGTCTCGACCCGGCGCCGCTGCTCGACCTCTACGCGCGCGAGCGGCTCGACGCGGTCGGTCGCTCGACCCTGGAGCGGCGGTTGGACCACGACCGCCGCGAAGCCGCCGTCCCGCTCGGGAGCACCGCGGACCGGAGCGCACCGCCGCAACCGACGACGCGTGCGTCGTTCCGTGCGCGCGCCCAGAACGTGGCCCGTCTGCCGGCTTGGCTGGGGCCGACCTTCGCCACCGTGCTGCTCGTCGCGGTGGTCGTGGGCCTCGCGGCCTGGGGCGTCGACCGCTTCTTCGCGAACCCCCCCGTCGCACCGGCCGGGTCGACGGCCACCGTGCCCGAAACGCCCGAGAACGCGGCCGGCGACGGTGGTGGCACGGACGCCGGCGCGCCCGCGGACGCCGCGGCGGCGCCGAGCGTGCTCACCGGCCCGGGCGCGGCCGTCGACGCGATCGTGCGCGTCGACCTGATCACCGACCCACCCGGCGCGGAGGTCACGGTCGACGGCTTCGCCGTACCGGGGCGCACCCCGATCCTCGACGTGCCGTTCACCGCGCGCGCAGGTCGCGTCGTGCGCGCCGAGCTCGAGGGCCACACCGCCGCGCAAGAGGTGGTCGACCTCTTGGAGAGCCGCGAGGTGCGGTTGACGTTGGCGCCGCTCGACGACGGTCCGAGCGTGGCCGCGCCGGCCGCCGCAGGTGCGCTCACGCTCTCGGTGGTCGACACCACGTGGCTCGAGGTCTACACCGGCGACGCCCGGAACGAGGGTGAACGGCTGGTGTACACGACCGCCCAAGCGGGCGACGCCTACGACTTCGACCTCCCGGTGTACGTGTACGTCGGCAACGCCGCCGGCGTCCGCGTCGCCCTCGAGGGCCAAGACCTGGGCGCCATGGGCGGACCCGGTGCGGTGCTCGGCCGCGCGTTCGGGCCCTGACCATGGTGCTCCGCCTCGCGGCCGCAGCGCTGATCCGGCGCCCCCTCCGCACGTTCCTGACCGCCTTGGGCATCGCCGTCGCGGTCGCCTCGACGGTCGTCTTCCTCTCGCTCGGCGAGGGGTTGCGCCAGGCCTTCCGGACGGAGCTGGGTGGGATCGGCCCCGACCTGCAGGTCGGCTACGGCGACTTCTCGGAGAGCGCCTTCAACGCCGTGCCGGAGTTGCCGATCGAGCTCGCGGACGCGCTCGCGGCCGACGCGGCGCGCTTCGGCATCGAACGGGTCGTCCCGATGCTGCTCTACTTGCGGAGCGGCTTGACGCCGACGTCGGCCGTGGTCTTCCAGGGCCTGCCCGCCGACGTCGACGTGAGCGGCATCTACAGCGGTCTGACCATCGTGGAGGGCCGCGGCCTCGACGCCTCGGACGCGGGGGCGGCCGTCGCGATCGCGGGCGAACAGGCCGCCGCGCGCGCGGGCTTGGTGCTCGGCGACGTGCTGCGCCTGAACCCCCGGGCCTCCTTCGAGATCGTCGGGATCGTGCGCGCCAGCGGCGGTCTGATCGACAACACCGTGGTCGTGCCGCTCGGCGCGCTGCAGCGGGCCATCGACATCGAGGACCGCGTGACCACGCTGCTCGTCGACCTGATCGACCCCGAACGGATCGACGAGGCCGCGGAGGCGATCCGAGCCGCCTACCCCGACCTGTCGGTCCAGACCCAGAGCGACCTGCTGTCCGTCGTCGAACGCGGGCTCGCGATCTCGGACGTCGTGCGCCTCGGCATCAGCGCGATCGCGCTCATCGTCGGCGCCATCGCCGTCGCGAACACGATGCTCATGAGCGTGTTCGAACGCACCCGCGAGTTCGGCGTCGTGCGCGCCGTGGGCGCGCGGCCGCGCTTCCTCTTCGGGCTCGTCCTCGTCGAGGCCGTGGCGCTCTCGCTCGTGGGCGCGGCGTTCGGCGTGGTGCTGGGTCAAGCGGGCGTCTGGGCGGTGAACGCCGTTGCCGACGACCTCATCGGGCTGGCGGTCGCCGCCATCACGCCGCGCTTGGTCGGGTTCGCGGTGGCGGTCGCCACCGTCATGGGGCTGACGGCGGGCCTCCTGCCGGCCGCGCGGGCCGCCCGCATCCCCATCGCCGTCGCGCTGGCGCGCGAATAGCGGCGCGCTGGGTCGACCTGCGACCCGCGGGTGGCGCCGCGTCCTAGACTGGCCCCATGCCGAACGCCGCACCGAAGGTCCCCCCGCCCATGCCCGCTCGCCGACCGCGACCGTGGCTCGTCGTGCTGATCGCCGCCGTGCTCGTGGGCGCGGCGCACGCCCGCTTCGAATGGCGCGACGTCGTCCAGGACGTGACGATCGACCAGGACGGCAGCGTCGTCGTCGTCGACGAACGAACGCTGTGGACCGACGAGGACTTCGGCGAGGCCTTCATCTGCATCGGCCACCCCGCGAGCGTGCGCGTCACCCTGCTGGACGGTTCGGGTGCGGTCTCCTCCGGCCCCGCGGCCACGGCCGTCCAACAATCCTGCGAGGACGGCTCCGCCGGCACCGAGGTGGTCGTGCGCCAGGATCAGCGGGTGCGCGAGCGCCGCGTCCGCTTCGTGTACCGGCTCGACGGCACCGTCGACGTCTACCGCGACGTGGTGCAGTGGTACTGGAACCTCGTCCAGCTCGACCACCCGCCGATCCGCGGCTACCGCCTCACGGTGACCGCGCCCGGGCCGATGGCGGCGCCGTACGACGCGTACGTCCATCGGTACGCGAACCCGGAGGAGCCCCGCGTGGCGCTCTCGGACGACCGGCGGGTGCTCACCGTCGCGTTCGACCGCATCCCCAGCGGCGACGGCGTCGAGATCCGGTACCTGATGGACCCCGCGCTGTTCGCCGAACGCGGCACCCGGGACGGGTTCGAGGCGCTGCTGCGCGACGAGGCCCGCATCGCCGGCGTCCAGCAGAACCAGCGCCTGCTGCGCTCCGTGCGTGGCCACGCCGCCTGGGGCCTGCTGCCGTTGCTCTGGATGGCCTGGTTGGCGCGCGGCATCTGGGGCGCGTACCAGCGCGTCGGTCGCGAGCCGCGCACCGACGGCATGAAGTACCCGTTCGAGCCGCCGTCCGACCTCCCCCCCGCCGCCGTCGTCCCGCTCCTGAACCAGCACACCCAGTCGACGAGCATGGGGCCCGCCTGGTTCGCGACGATCATGGACCTCGCGCGGCGCGGCTTCGCGCGCTTCGAAGGCGAGGGACGCCGCATGGCGATCGTGCTCGATCGAGGGCTCGACGCTTCCGGCCTCGAGGCGTTCGAGCGGCAGGTGCTGGACTACCTCGGGCGCGCCGCCGCCGTGCCGCGCGGCCGGGACCGCGACGTCGACCGCGTCGACCTCAAGGGCCTCGAGGCGTACGGCAAGACCCACGCCCAGCGCTTCCTGTCCTCCTGGACGCCCATCGTGCTGAAGTGGACCGAGGGCTTCATGGGCGGCCCGCTGACGACGGCCGAGAGCCGCAAGGCGGCCCGGTTCTGGTCGGGGCGCTCCGCCCTCGCCGTCCTGCCCGCGATCGGCCTCGCGTTCGTGACGGTCGACCTCGCGCGCGTGCTCGCCATCGCCGGCGGCGTCGCCGCGCTGGTCGCCGCGATCGCCGCCGGCGCGGCGCTGCCGGCATGGCGCGCCGAGGTCGCGCGCGAGCGGGCCGGCTGGATCGGCTTCCGGCGCACCCTGACGGACTACACCCGCATGAAGGACGCACCGCCCGACTTCTTCCAGCTCTGGGACCGCTACTACGTCTACGCTGCGGCGCTCGGCGTCGCCGAGAAGTACCTCAAGACGCTGCAGCGCGCCGCGCCGGCGCGCGGCATGGACCAGCAACAGATGGTGCGCCAGGCGGCCTGGATGGGCGCCGCGAACGCTGGGAACCTGGCGGCGATGTCGCGGTCGATCACCTCGCTCTCGAGCGCCCTCGCCAAGTCGGGCGCCTCGGCCTCCAGCGGCGGCTCCTCCTCCGGCGGCGGTGGCGGCGGCGGCGGGGGCGGTTCGTCCGGCGGCCGCTGAGCTCGAGCGCCGGGAGGCCCGCCCCGCGGGCGGTACACTCGAGGTCGTGCTCCGCGCCGAGAACCTCGCCAAGACCTACCGCTCCCCTGCCGGCGACGTCCACGCCTTGCGCGCCGTGCACCACACGTTCGCACCGGGCGCCGTCACGGCCGTCGTCGGGCCGTCCGGTTCGGGCAAGAGCACGCTGCTCAACCTGCTCGCGGGCTTCGACGTCCCGACCACGGGGGGCGTGTGGCTGGGCGACGATCCGGTCCATCTCGGGACCGAGGCCCATCGAGCCGGGCTGCGGTTGCGCCGCTTCGGGTTCGTGTTCCAATCGTTCAACCTCGTCACGGTCCTGTCGGCCCTGGAGAACGTGGAGTTGCCCATGGGGCTCGCGGGCGTGGCCCCCGCCGAGCGCCGGCGGCGGGCGACCGCGCTGCTCGAGCGCTTCGGGCTCGGACCGCGGGCCGACCACCTGCCGCATCGGCTCTCGGGGGGCGAACGCCAACGGGTCGCGCTGGCGCGAGCGCTCGCCAACGACCCGGACGTCGTCTTCGCCGACGAACCGACGGGGTCGCTCGACACCGCCACCGGTCGCGAGGTGGTCGCCGCCCTCGAGGGCGTCGCCGCCGAAGGTCGGACCGTCCTGCTCGTCACCCACGACGAGGCACTCGCCGCCATCGCCCGCACGCGCCTGCGGTTGCGCGACGGTCGGGTGGAGGCGATCGAGCACCCGCACGCGCATCCCGGACCGATCGCCGCGGCGGTCGCGCCGTGAGCAACCAGGCGAGGAGCGTCGCCCGCTGGCCCGGCGTCGTCGGCGCCGCGGCGGCGGCGCTCGCGGTGGCGGCCGGCGCGTTCGGCGCGCACGCGCTCGACGGCGTCCTCACCCCCGGTCGCCTGGCCACCTTCGAGACCGCCGCGCGCTACCAGTTGCTGCATGCGGTCGGCCTGATCGCGCTGCAGGCGGCGCTCGCGGCCGATGCGGCCGCGCCCCGCGCGCTCGTGCGCGCGGCGGCGCTCCTGACGTTCGGCACGTTCGTCTTCTCGGGGTCGCTCTACCTGTTGGTCGCGACCGACGTCGGCGCGTGGGGGGCCGTCGCGCCGATCGGGGGCGCCGCCATGATCGCCGGTTGGACGGTCGCCGCGTGGGCGTTCGCCCGCCCCCGGCCGCCCGGCTGACGCCCCCCACCGGGCGCCCCCTGGCCGTTCACGGCTCGATCGCGGGCGGCCGGGCCCCTTCGGTCGCGAGGCGCCGGTACCAGTCGAACGAGCGCTTGGGCGTGCGGACGAGCGTCGCGCGATCGACGTGCACGAGCCCGAAGGTCGGCTCGTAGCCCTCGGCCCACTCGAAGTTGTCCCACATCGTCCACGCGAAGTAGCCGCGCACGTCGACCCCCGCCGCACGGGCCCGCGCGACGCGCCCGACGTGATCGAAGAGGTACCGCACGCGCGCCGAGTCCTCGACGCGGTCCTGTGCGCCGGGCGACTCGTCGAACGCCGCGCCGTTCTCCGTCACGTACAGCGGCACGCCGGGCAGGTCCCGATGCAGCCGCAGCAACTGCTCGTAGAGCGCCTCGGGCACCACCTCCCAGCCCATGGAGGTGGTCGCCACGCCCCGTTCGGGACCTGCGATCCGGAGGCCGACGATGCTGTCCGCATCGGCTTCCACCCGGTGGCGAGAGTAGAGGTTCAAACCCAGCCAATCGAGCGGTTGGCTCAGCGCTTCGAGGTCGCCGTCGCGCACGACGCCGGCCATCATCGCCGCCGTCGCTTCGGGGTAGCGCCCGCGCGTCAGCGGCTCGAGCGCGTTGCCGTTCCACACCGCATCGAGCAGCTCCGCGGCGGCGCGGTCCGCGTCGGTATCGCGCGCGGCGACCACCGGCTGCAGGTTCAAGATCGTGCCGAGCGGCGCCCGCACCCCGTCGGAACGCAGCCGTTCGAGGGTGCGGGCGGTCGCCAGGTGCTGATGGTGGACGGCGCCGGCGTAGGCGCCGACGTCGGCGAGGCCCGGGGCGTGCACCCCGACCAGGTGCCCGAGCAACGCGTGGACGTTCGGTTCGTTCAACACCGCGACGTGGTCGACCCGGTCGCCGAGCACGGCGAGCACGGCGCCGGCGTAGTCCACGAAGCGATCGACGGTATCGCGATCGGCCCAACCGCCGCGGCGCTGCAACGCCTCGGGGAGGTCCCAGTGGTAGAGGCACAGCCACGGCGCGATGCCGGCCGCGAGCAGGCGGTCGACGAGGCGGTCGTACGTGGCGCGACCCGCCGCCGCCGCGCGGCCGCCGCCTTCGGGGAACCAGCGTGGCCAGGAGACCGAGAACCGGTAGGCCTGGACGCCCAGGTCGGCGATCAGCGCCACGTCCTCGTCGAGGCGCGCCAAGTGATCGATCGCGACGTCGCCCGTCGAGCCGTCGGCGATCGAACCCGGGCGCCGGACGAAGGCGTCCCAGATGCTCGCGCCCTTGCCGCCGACCTCGGCGGCCCCCTCGATCTGGTACGCCGAGGTCGCCACCCCCCAGACGAACGTGCTCGGGAACTCGCGCTCCACCTTCACCTCCTCGCGATGGTGCGATCGTACCGTCGCCGTCGCCCCCTGCGCGCCGCGCGTGCACTCGGACGCCGGGCCCGCAGGTAGGATGGCGGGGTGACGGCGCCTCCACCCGGTCGAGTCGCGCTCGTGCTCTCGGTGGCGGTCGTCGCCGTCAGCCTCGCCGCCATCTTCATCCGCCTCGCCGACGCGCCGGGCGTCGTGGTGGCATGGTGGCGGATGGCGATCGCCGCGCTCGTGCTCGCGCCGGTCGCCCTGCGTGCATTGCGGCGCACCCCGCTCACGCGCGCCACGCTGCTGCCCACCGCGGCCGCCGGCGTCTTGCTCGGGGTTCACTTCGCCACCTGGATCAGCTCCCTGAGCTACACCTCCGTCGCTGCCTCGGTGGCGCTCGTGTCGACCACCCCCTTGTGGGTCGCGCTCCTCTCCTGGGCGTTCCTGAAGCAGGCGCCGACGCTGACCGTCCTCGTGGGGGTACTGCTCGCGGTCGCGGGCGGCGCGGTCATCGGCTTCGGCGACGCGCTCGGCACGACGGCGACCGCGAGCATGCCCGCGCCGCTCCTCGGCGACGCGTTGGCGCTCGTCGGCGCCATGGCCGTCGCCGGGTACCTCTTGCTGGGGCGCGTCGCCCAGCGCCGCGGCCTGTCGATCGACGCGTACGCCGGCGTCGCCTACGCGGTCGCGGCCCTCGTGCTGCTGCCGATGCCGTGGCTCGCGGGCCTGTCCTACGTCGCGTATCCGTCGGCCACCTTCGCCTGGGTCGTCGCGCTCGCGCTCGTACCGCAGCTCATCGGCCATACCGGCATCAACTACGCCATGCGCCACCTCGACCCGACGCGGGTCGCGACGGCGACGCTGCTCGAACCCGTCGGCGCCGGACTGCTCGCCTTCCTGGTCTTCGCGGAGGCGCCGTCGGCGGTCACCCTGATCGGGGCGTCGGTGCTCCTGGTCGGGGTCGTGCTCACCGTGCGGACCGGCCGGGCGGGGCCCCGCCCGGTTCGCCGAGGACCCCTCTGAGGGCTCCCAGTCTGCTAAGATGCGGGGCGTGATGGTGTCGTCGAACCTCGAACCCTCGGCGAACCACCCGAACCCCAACCACCACCCTCAGGCGTGAACGCCGTCGACCCGCGGCCGGTATCCACCGGTTCGCGACCGCGCCACGCCCGTCGAAGGGAGCCCCGGCCTTGAAAGACAGTCCCAAGAACTTCAAGAACGGCGACCAGGTCGTCCTGCCGCCGTACGGCGTCGGCATCGTCTCGGGTACGACCACCAAGACGGTCGCCGGCGCCGCACTCGCCTACTACGAGGTGCAGTTCCCGAACGGCACCTCGAAGGCGTTCGTACCGGTGCATGCGCCGCAAGAGGCCGGCCTCAGGCCCGCGCTCACCGAAGAAGAGGTGCAGGCGGTCCTGGAACGGCTCGCGCACGGGCGCATCACGCTGCCCAAGCAGTGGGCCGCGCGCCACCGCAAGGTCACCGACATCCTCACGAGCGGTGATCCCTACCAGATCGCCACGCTCGCGAGCGAACTGCGTCGCTGGGACCTCGAGCGCGGACTGCCCGACCTCGACCGCCAGGCGTACCGCCGCGCGTTGCGCCTGCTCGCCGGCGAGATCAGCGCCGTCATGCACATCACCGCTCAGGACGCCCGCCAGATGATGGACGCGGGCGACGAAGACGACCTGAACTGAGCGCGGCGCCCCAGGCGCCCGACCCCGACCGAGGCTCTGGCCGCCGTGCGCTCGTGCGTACGGCGGCCGCGACCGTGGGACCGCCGTGACCGCTACGCCGTGGTCCGCGCCAACCAGCGCAGCGCGATGGCGTACGCCGCGTAGCCGTCGAGCCCTTCGGGGGGTGGCCTCAACCCGACCGGGACCAGCCGTCGCCATCCGCGCGCCGGCTGCTCGCGCCAGTAGAGCAACCGCCCCTCCTCGCTCGTGGCGCGCTCGTCGACCAGGTCGACGCGGTGGCCCCTAGCGGCCAAGCGCGCGCGCACCAGGCGCGACCCGGTGCCGTCCCCGAGGGCGATCGCCGCGCCGGCCGGCACCTCCAGGCGTTCGAGTTCGCCGGCGTCGACGACCGCGATCCGAAGCAACCGACCGTCGCCCGCGACCCAGGCCAAGCCGATCCGACGACCGGGGTCCACCCCCAGCACGGCCGTGTCCGACGCGATGCGCTCCTGCACGGCGCGAGCCTAGCACGCGCCAGGATCGGTCCCGGACGCGCTCGGGTGCGCGTGCACGAGCGCCGCACCGCCCACGCGACGCGCCCCCGGTCGGATCGACCGGGGGCGCGTCGCGTTCGTCCTGGGCACCCGATGGGCGCCGCCGAATCCGGGTTCAGGCCTCCGGGCGCGGCTCCGTCGGCGCTTCGCGGCGGGCGGGCGCCCCGGCACCGGCTTGCGACGGTCGCGCCGCGGCCTCGCGCTGCTTCGCGAGCGTGCGCTCGTCGGCGACGCGCACCGAGCGGATCGCGTCGAGGCCCGTGCCGGCGGGGATGAGCCGCCCGAGGATGACGTTCTCCTTGAGGCCGACCAGGTCGTCGACCTTGCCCGACACCGCGGCCTCGGTGAGGACGTGGGTGGTGTGCTGGAAGCTGGCGGCCGAGAGCCACGACTTGGTCGTGAGGCTCGCCTTGGTGATGCCGAGCAGCACCGGCTTCCAGGCCGCCGGCTCCTTGCCCTCCTCGAGGAGTCGGTCGTTGATCTCCTCGACGTCGAAGCGCTCCACGGTCTGGCCCTCGAGGTAGTCGCTGCCGCCGGGCTCGAGGATCTCGACGTACTTGAGCATCTGCTTGACGATCGTCTCGATGTGCTTGTCGTGCACGCTCACGCCCTGGCCGCGGTACACGCGCTGGATCTCGTCGACCAGGTACGCCTGCACGGCGTCGGGGCCGCGGGTCTCGAGGAGGTCGTGGGGGTTGATGGCCCCGCGGGTCAGCTGGTGGCCGGCCTCGACCTTGTCGCCGTCGCGCACCAGGATGCGGGTGTTCTTGTCGAGCTTGTAGACCTTGGAGAACTCGCCGTCCTCGGACGTGACCGTCAGCCGGTACCGGTCGTCCTCTTCGGCGATCGCGACCACCCCGTCGAGGTCGGCCACGGCCGCCTTGACCTTGGGCTTGCGCGCCTCGACCAGCTCGATCACGCGCGGGAGGCCCTGCGTGATGTCGCCACCGGTCGCGATGCCGCCGGTGTGGAAGGTGCGCATGGTCAGCTGCGTGCCGGGCTCGCCGATCGACTCGGCGGCGATGACGCCGACCGCTTCGCCGAGCGA
>JAABRX010000056.1 GCA_011390675.1 Trueperaceae bacterium
GGAGCGGGTCTCGGCGGGGGCGACGAGCGTGGCCTCGAGCGCGCGCTCGCCGGGGTCGACGGCGGCGTGGGCGAGGCCGAGGGCACGCGCGGGCACGTGCTCGGGGCCGTCGCTGGGGCGGATCAGGCTGGCGGTGACGTAGGCGCTCGCGCCCCACTCCGTGGTGACGGGCAACTCGACGGTGGTGGGGCCGTCCACGGCGACCAGCTGCAGGTCGACGACGCGGTCCGAGAGCACCGCGACGAGCGCCATCCCGGGCTCCTCGGGCACCAGGCGCAGGCGCGCGGCGTCGCCGGGGGCGTACCCCTCGGCGTCGAGCGACAGCTCGAGGCGGTCGGGGGTCTCGCGGGTGGCGTCGACCGCGGTCCAGCCGGCCGCGAACTCGGTCGAGGCGCTCGCCGTCCAGGGGCCGCCCTCGTAGGTGGCGCGGATCTCGTACTGGCCCCATTCGACCGGCACGGCGACCCGGGCGGGGCCGTCGGCCACCAGGGCGACGCCCTCGGCGACGCGCTGCCGCTCGCTGACGGGCTCCCAGTACCAGCGCCCGTCGACGGTGTACCACTGCCAGCGCGTCTCGACCCGGTCGACCTGCCAGCGCAGGTCGCCGGCGGCCGCCGTGCCGTCGGGATCGACCAGAACCAGGTCGAAGGTGGCCTCGGCGTTCTCGGGGAGCGGGCCGTCGAAGCCTGGGCGGATGCCCACGACCGGCGCGATGGGGCGCAACGTGCGCGCTAACGTCCGTTCGACGGGGCGCGAGGCTCCGTCGACGAGCGTCGCGGTGACGGTGAGCGCGTAGGGGCGGGCCTCGAGGTCGAGGCGGTCGAGCGGAAGGCGCGTGGTGAGGCGGCCGTCGGCATCGGTGCGCAGGTCGGCGGCGAAGGGGAAGCGCTGGGCGTCGACGCGCTGGTCGAAGCGGCCGAAGGCGTAGCCGGGCCAATCGGCGAGCGCCTCGGTCGGTTCGACCGCGACGTCGCCGGTCAGCGTCAGGCCGGCGGCGGGGGCGCCGAACAGGTAGCGGGCCTCCACCTCGAGCGGCGGCGCGGCGAAGGGCGCCACGAGCCCCTCGGGCAGCGTCAGCTCGACGTCGACCCGCTCGGGCAGGAAGTCCTCGACCAGCACCGTCTGGCTCGCGAGGGCCGGGGCCTCGGGGTCGGCGTAGGTCTCGATGCGCCAGACGCCGCGCGGCACCCCGCCGGCGAGCGGGAGCGAAACGACGAAGCCGCCGGCGCCGGTTTCAGAAGCGAGGACGCGGGCGTGCTCGACGCCGTCCGGGCGCAGCAGCCGCACGGTGAGCGGGAGGCCGGCGATCGCCCGGGCCTGCGCGTCGCGCACCAGCGCGGTGGCGTGGATGGTCTCGCCGGCGCGGTAGGCGCCGCGGTCGGTGGTCAGGAAGACGTCGATGGGGCCGGGGGCCGGGCGGCCGGCCACGCCCCGGTCGGAGAGGTCGAACTCGGACTCCTCGAGCGACAGGACCGCCAGGTCGTCGCCGTCCTCGACCAGCACGAGCGCGGGCGCGGCGTTGCCGGTGCCGCGCGCGAGCGCCCCGGCGAAGGTCGCGAGGCCCTGGGCGTCGGTCGTCGCCTCGCCCAGCACCCGGTTGGAGCGCGCGATCAGCGCGACCCGCAGGCCCTCGGCCGGCTGGCCGTCGGAGAGGCGCTGGACGACCACGTGGACCGCGTCGTTGCCGGAGAGCGCGGTGACCCCCAGGTCGGAGACCAGGAACCACTGCATCGCGGGCGGCGCCTCGTAGGGGTCGGCGCCGGCGACGTTCGCGCGCAACACGTAGATGCCGGGTTCCAGCGGGCCCACCTCGTCGAGGGGGAGGCGGGAAGTGGTGGTGCGGTTGAGGTCGCCGGCCAGGCTCGCTTCCCCTTCCCACACGGACTCGGTGAGCAGGTCCTCGAAGCGCGCCCCCTCCCATGGACCGAGGCTGCGCAGGAAGCTCCCCTCGCGGATCGCGGCGACCAGGTTGCGGTCGTTCACGCGCAGCAGCCGCAGCTCGAGCTCGTTCGCGTTGACGGTCTCGACCGGCAGGGCGCGCGGGCCGCGCGCGGGCAGCACGTAGGCCTGCCCCGGGAAGCGCACCGCGGGGGCGCGGTCGCGGACGTAGACGTCGATGGGGACGTCGCGCATCAACGCGTCGTCCGAGGCGCTCGGAAGCCCGGCGCGCAGCGTCAGCGTGTAGCGCTCGCCGTACGCGACGCCGGTGACGCACAGCTGCGACCCCTCGGCCTCGACGGCGAGGCCGCCGGCGGCGCGCTGCACGAAGGGGGCGTAGTCGCGCGTGGTCGCGAGCGGTTCGGAGAAGAAGACGCAGATCCGGGGGGCGCCGGTGCGCGCGTCGACGTCGTTGTAGAGGACGCGGAAGCCGAAGGCCTCGCGCAGCCGCGCCAGCTCGTCGCCGGCGACGCCGGGGGCGATCCGGTCGGCGAGGCGCAGCGCGCCCAGCGCCGACTCGCCGCGGTAGGTGGCCTCGAGGGCGCGCGCCATCACGACCAGGGCGTCGGCGCGGGCGGGTTCGGGCAGCCGCAGGGCGGCGTTCACGGCCGCCAGGACCGCTCGGCGGTTCAGGTCGTAGGCGGCGTTGCGGTCGCGCGCGGCGAGGTCGGCGAGCGCGCGGGCGTGCGCCAACCAAGCGCCACCGCCGTCGGCGACGGTCGCGGCCGCGCCGGTGGACGCGACCCGCTCGGCGGGCGCGTCGCGTCGGGAGCGGTCGAGCCACTCGCCCTCGGTACGGCCGTCGGCCGGGTACCGCTCGGCCAACGCGTCGGCCTGGGCCCGCGCTTCGTCCAGGTCCCAGGCGTCGAGGAAGGTCAGCTGCGCCGCCGCGGCCCGCGCCTGCTCGAGCGCGGCCGGGTCGCGCGTGGTGACCACTCCGGAGAGCGCGCCCTCGAACGGCGCCGGGTCGCCCGGCGCGTCCTTGAGGAAGCAGGAGCCGTTGCGCGCGTTGAAGGTGAAGGCCGTGCAGGCGCCGTCGCGCAGGCACGCGGCCTCGCAACGCTCGAGGGTGACGTCGAAGATCGACTGCAGGTCGCCGCCCGGGAGGTCGACGTCGCTCTCGAGCGTGGCGAAGCGCTCGGGAATCGGGGCGTCTTGGGCGAACGAGACGAACGGGGCCAGGGCGATCGCGAGGAGGAGCAACACGACTCGCGCGCCGAGGAGGCGGGAAAGGCGGGGCGGAAGGGGGGTCCGCGAAGGCATGGGGAGCCTCCTGTTCCTGGAATGATCCAGGCTAGCACTCGGTTTCGGCGCGGCTCCGAGCGAAGCAGCATCCCAGCTCGGCTACCACGTCGGCGGCGTCCGCCTGCCGGCGGTGTGGGTCGGCGAGGCGTCCGCTCCCGCGGTCGTAGGCGACCTCGGCGTGCTCGCCCGGCGCACGGACATATCTCCCTAGGCGCGGATCGAGCGAATGCGCACCTTGTGGTCGGGCATGCGCCAACCTGCCGGTTCGTCGTGCCTGGGTTCGATCGGCTCGTCGCGGATCGCGAAGCGACCGCCACGCTCGATCGGGAGGTCTTGCATGTGGATCGTCCTGCTCGTCGCGCTCCTACTCGCCGCCCAGCTCAACCTCACCGCCCTCGTCCCGCTCCAACCCGGAGGCGCGCCGCCGCCGTGGTGGGTCGGCGGGATGCTCCTGTGGCCGTTCTCGTCGGAGACCCGCACGCTCCTGCCCCCCGGCGACCTGCTGAACACGCTCACGCCCGTCCTGGGGATCGTCGCGGGTGCCGCCTTCCTGGCGGCCGCCGCCGCCCTGCTCGGGTGGTGGGTGCCCGCGAGCTGGCTCCCGTGGCTGATCGTGGTCGGTGCCGTCGCGTCGATCGTTCTCCAAGTGGTGTGGATGTCGCCGTGGGCGGTGCTGCCGTTGCTTCTCGACGTGGCCCTGCTGTGGGCCGTGTTCGGCATGCGGATCTCGGTGGCGACGCTGCGCGCGTAGACTCCGGCCCATGACCGGCCACCGAAGCACGGGCCCGCCTGCTGCCGCGGTCGTCTAGGCGGCTGTCGCCCTCGGGGGCCGCACCAGCGCGATCCCTACCCCCACGAACCACGCCAGTTGGGTGAGCGCGAACCCGGCCACCAGCACGGCGAGCCCTGGAACGGTCGACGCGACCCCCAGGGCGCCGGCAAGGACCCCGAGGGCCGCGATCGCGCGCGGCAACGCCCGTGCGCGCCACGCCACGAGGCTGACCAACAGCGTCCAGAGGCCGCCGAGCAGTTCGCCGTTGGCGCCGGTCATGCCCGCCGTGATGGTCTCGATGCCGAGCCACACGGTGATCGCTCGGGCCGGGTCGTCGGCGTACAGGGCGACGACGGTCTCCATGCCGAGGTTCTTCGCCATGCCGCCGGCGATCAGGACGCCGGCCCAGATGAGGGCGATGCTCGTCGCGACGCGCATCGTGGTGGGTGCCTTCGCGCTCGAGCGAGCGTGCAACGTCCAGGCGAGCACCACGAGGGCGACGCCGAAGACGACGTAGATCGCCAGGTACGCGAGCTGCAAGCCGCGGAGGTGCTCGGCGAAGAGCGCGATCTTGTCGAGCGGGTCGTGCACGTTCGGGAAGTCGACGACCAGCAGGAAGTACGCCATGCCGACGAGGTAGGCGCCTGCGAGGTAGAACGCCGCGAGGGCGCCAAGGGTGCGTGGGGTCTTCGGGTCGTTCGACATCATCGAGCCTCCATGGATGCGGCCCGCTGAACGCTGGCCGCTCAGACTTACACCGTAAGTACCGGGGGGCACCGTATACTTACGGCGTACGTCCGTCAAGTGCCGGGGGCCGTGCCACCGGTGAGGAGCGTCCAGGTTGGAGACCACGTCGCCAGAGAGCGCGCGCGAGCCGCTCAGCCGCTCGCGGATCTTGCGGGCCGGCGTCGAGCTGGCCGACGAGCGCGGCATCGAGCGCCTGAGCATGCGGACGCTCGCGGCCGTCCTCGGCGTCGAAGCGATGTCGCTCTACAACCACGTCGCGAGCAAGGACGACCTGCTCGACGGCATGGTCGACCTGGTGATGACCGAGATCGAGGCGCCCGCCCCGGACGCGCCGTGGCGCGGCGCCATGCGCCGGCGTGCGACCACGTCGCGCGCGGCGTACGCGCGGCATCCGTGGGCGCCGCAGCTGGTGGATACGCGTTCGAGCGCCGGTCCAGGTCGGCTCGCCTCGTTCGACGCGACGATCGGCTGTCTGCGCCGCGCCGGCTTCCCGCACGCGCTGATCGTGCACGCGCTCTCGACGCTGGACGCCTACGTGCACGGCTTCGCCGCGCACCGCCTCCAAATCGCCCAAGCCGACGTGCCCGACGACGTCGCCATGGCCGAAGCGCTGGCGCTTTGGCTTCCGCCGGAGCGCTACCCGTCCCTCTCGGCGCTCGTCCAGGAGCACGTGCTGGTCGACGGGTACGACGAGGAGGAAGGCTTCGCGTTCGGGCTCGACCTCGTGCTGGACGGCCTCGAGCGGAGGCTAGCGCTCGCGCTGCGGCCGACCGACATGGACGCATAGACTCGGCCGATCGAAGCTATCGGCCCCACGCGCCGGCCGCGCCCGCTGCGGACGCTTCCAGGAGGGAGCCCACCCATGCCCCTGACCGCCCCCCAAGCGCTGGCCCGCCTAGAGGACCTCGGCACCGAGAAGGTGCGCGCCCAGAACCGCAAGCGCGGCGCCGGCGACGCCCAGTTCGGCGTCCTGAACGGCGACGTGCGCAAGCTCGCCAAGGAGGCGAAGCGCGACCACGCGCTGGCGCTCGAGCTGTGGGCGACGGGCATCGTCGAGGCGCGTCTGCTCGCGATCCTGGTGTTGGAGCCCAAGCGCCTGTCGGCTGAGGAGCTCGACGCGATGGTGCGCAGCGTCGACTTCGTGGGCGTCGCCGATTGGCTCGACTCCTACGTCGTCCGCCAGCATCCAGAGAAGGAGGCGCTGCGCGGGGCCTGGATGAGCGACCCCCATCCGTGGGCGGCGCGGTTCGGCTGGAGCCTCACCGCCGAGCGGGTCGGCAAGCGGCCCGAAGGGCTCGACCTGGAGGCGCTCCTCGATCGCCTCGAGACCGAGCTGGTCGACGCCGCGCCCGAAGCGCAGTGGACGATGAACAACACCCTCGCGGGGATCGGCATCCACCACCCCGAGCACCGGGCGCGCGCCCTCGCCATCGGCGAGGCGCTCGGCGTCTACCGCGACTACCCGACGCCGCGCGGGTGCACGTCGCCGTTCGCGCCGCTGTGGATCGGCGAGATGGTGCGGCGCCTCGAGGCGCCGGGGCGGCAGGGGGACGTCGTCCGCGACGGAACGTGACGTACACCGTGCGTTAACGTGTACGGCAGGAGGTCGCGGTGACCACGAAGCTCACGCTGCGCATGGACGAGCGCCTCATCGAGGTGGCGAAGCGCCATGCCGCGGCGCACGAAACGTCGGTGTCGCGGATGGTGGCCGCGTACTTCGAGGCCCTCGAAGCGCTTTCGGTGGATGCAGCGACGCGCGGGCCGTTGCCCGAGCCATCGGAGCGCCTCCGGGCGCTCGTGGGGGTCCTGCCGTCCGAGCCCGATCCAGAAGGGGCGTACCGGGCGCACCTCGAGCGCAAGCACGCATGAGGGTGTTGGTCGATACGAACGTCCTGCTCGACGTGCTGATGGCGCGCGAGCCCCACCTCGAGCAGGCGCTGGCGCTTTTCGCGGTGATCGAGTCGGGCCGCGTGCGCGGGGTACTCGGCGCGACGAGCGTGACGACGGTCTTCTACCTCGCGGCCAAGGCCGTCGGTGCGAACGCGGCGCGGCATCACACTCGTGCGCTCCTGGAGCTGTTCGACGTGGCGTCGGTCGACCGAGCGGTGTTGGTGCGCGCCTTGGACACCGGCTTCGCCGACTTCGAGGATGGGGTCCTGCACGAGGCGGCGGGCGCTGCCGGCGCGGACGCCATCGTCACGCGCGACCGTACCGGCTTCGCTTCGGCTACGCTCCCCGTGTTCACCCCCGCCGCGTTCCTCGCGGCGCTCGGCGGTGCGGCCGGCGCGGACGGTCTCTGAACGAGTCGTTGCTCAACCGCGCTTGCGCGACCCCGCGAACACCCCGCCCGAGAACCCACCGATGCCGAGCATGAAGCCGAAATCGTACCAGCGGCCGAGGTTGGGCACGGCGTAGACCCGTACTGCGTCCGTGAAGATCCTGATCGGGACCGTGATCGAGGCGATCAGGCCGAGCCAGAAGTCGCAGAAGGAGCCCGGCGTGTCGGCTGCGTCCGAGTGACGTTGACACGCGTCACGTGACACGTTACGTTGTTGTGTGATCCGATCGTTCGCCGACAGCGAGACGGAGCGACTGTGGGTGACCGGCAAGACGCGGCGACTGCCTCCGGACATCGTTCGGCGCGCGCTCAGGAAGCTGACGGCGATCGACGCAGCGACCTCGCTCGAGGTGCTCCGCGTGCCGAAGAGCAACAGGTTGCACGAACTGAAGGACGATCGGGCTGGCCAATGGTCGGTATCGATCAACGACCAGTGGCGTGTCTGCTTCCGTTTCGTCGATGCGGACGCCCGCGACGTCGAAGTCGTTGACTACCACTTGTGCGGAGGCACGCGAGCCATGAGCATCCCCAACACCAGACCACTTCAGCGGCGGCCGATTCACCCGGGCGAGATCCTCCGTGAGGAGTTCCTGCCGGACTACGGGCTGACCGTGAACGAGTTGGCGACGGTGATCGGGGTCTCGCGGCAGTCGGTCAACGAGTTGGTGCGGGAGCGGCGCTCGTTGAGCCCGAAGATGGCGATTCGTTTGGCGCAGCTGTTCGACAACGGCGCCGAGTACTGGCTGAACCTCCAGCGCGCGGTCGATCTGTACGATGCCCGGCTCGAGGCAGGTCCGAAGGCCGTCGCCAAAGCTGTCCGCAAGCCGGCCGGTGCCATCCGCGCGAGCGCTACGACCGAGTCGATGGCCGCGCTTGCCCACCAAGTGATGGAGGATCCACGCGCCTCGCAGATCCAGAAGAGCCTTGCCGCGGCCGCGTTGGAGAAGCACTCGGCCGTGCCGGGGGCATCCGCGCAGGTCGAGCGGAAGGCGGCGATGGTGATGCGTAGCGAGCGCTACGCGCAGATCACGCGCGAGCTCGCAGCGTCGGTGTTGGCTCAGGCTCGCGAAGAGCGTTGACGGCGACCAAGCACCCGACGTGCCGCCCCCAGCGATCGATCCCATCTTCTTCGTTTCGCCTGCCGAGTTCCGCGCCTGGCTCGAGGCCCACCACGCCACGGCGGACGAACTGTGGGTCGGGTACCACAAGCGCGCCACCGGCCGCCCCAGCCCCACCTGGCCCGAGACCGTGGACGAGGCGCTCTGCTTCGGCTGGATCGACGGCCTGCGCCGCAGCATCGACGGCGAGCGCTACGCGATCCGCTTCACCCCGCGCCGCCCGGGCAGCGTCTGGAGCCGCGTCAACCTCGAGCGGGTCGCCGTCCTGACCGCCGAGGGGCGGATGCGGCCCGCGGGCCTGGCGATCCACGCGGCGCGCCGCCCCGACGCCACCCCCGCTACACCGCGCGCGGAGCGGCCCGAGCATCTGCCCGAGCCCTACGACCGGGCGCTCCGTGAGCGCAACGAGGTGGCCTGGCGCTTCTTCGCGGCGCAGTCGCCCGCCTACCGCCGAACCCTCGTCGACTGGTTGCTCTCGGCGAAGCGCGAGGAGACGCGGCTGCGGCGCGCCGAGCGGATCGCGGACGCGCTGGCCGGCGAGCGGCGCTGGATGCCGGGCGAGCCGCTGCCGCCGGCGAAGGACTCGTGACGGCCCGCACCGCGTGCCCTACGATGACCCCCTCATGAGCTGGTACGAAGCAGCTTCCGATCGGTACGACGCCTGGGCAGCCGCCGACATGACGGCCGACGTTCCCTTCTACGTCGGCCTGGCGCACGAGGCCGACGGACCCATCGTCGAGCTGGCGGTGGGGACGGGGCGGGTCGCGATCCCGGTCGCGTACGCGACCGGCCGGCGGGTGATCGGCGTGGACGCGTCGCCGGGGATGCTGCGGCAGGCCCGGGCGCGCGCCGCCGAGGCCGGGGTCGACCTGACGCTGATCGAGGGCGACATGCGCGAGTTCACCCTCGACGAGCCGGCCGCGTTGATCTACTGCCCCTACCGGGCGCTGTTGCACCTGCCCACCTGGGCCGATCGACGGCGCGTGTTCGAGCGGGTGGCGGCGTCGCTGCAGCCGGGCGGGCGTTTCGCTTGGAACGCCATCGCGTTCGACCACCGCGTCGCGGCGCGCGAGGACGGCGTGCGCCACGAAGAACCCGTGCCGCACACGGTGCGCTTCGCCGTGGGCGACAACCGGATCGACCTGGTGCTCGACGGGGGTGCCACGACGTCGCTGTGGTGGGCGACGAAGAACGAGTGGCTCGGCCTCATCGACGTGGCGGGTCTGCACGTGGAGGCGCTCCACGGCGGCTTCGCGGGCGAACCCCTGACGGACGAGAGCACCGAGTACGTGTTCGTCGTGCGGCGGTCGCCATGATCCGCGACCCCGTCCTCGCCCGCATCCTCGACGTCGCCCGCGCCGACCCGCGGGTGCGCGCCGTGCTCCTCTCCGGTTCGCGCGCGGACCCCGAGGCGCGCGTCGACCGGTGGCAGGACCACGACCTGGTGTTCGTGGTGCACGACGTCGCCCCCTTCCGCGCCGACCCCAGCTGGGTCGACGTCTTCGGCGAGCGCACCATCCTGCAACGTCCCGGCGTGCCCTTCGCGCCGGGACGCGGCGGCGATACCTGGCTGATGCTCTTCGAGGACGACACGCGGATCGACCTGACGCTGCGGACGGTCGCGGAGATGGCGGCCTATCGACACGACGGCCCCACGCGCGTGCTTCTCGACCTCGACGGCGTGGTGCCGCCGCCGCCCGCCCCGGACGCGCACCACTTCGTGCCCGATCCGCCCACGGCAGCGGCCTTCGCGGATGTCTGCAACGAGTTCTGGTGGGTGGCGCCCTACGTGGCCACGGGCCTCGCGCGCGGCGAGACCACGTACGCCCACCACCACCTCGACGTCGTGCTGCGCGCGCAGCTCCTGACCGTGCTCGACTGGGAGGTGGCGGCGGCGAGCGGCTTCCGCCGTGGGTCGGGCAAGTTCGGGCGATCGCTACGGCGCGCGCTGCCGCCCGCGACCTGGGCGCGCCTCGAGGCCACGTACGCGGGCGCCGACCCCGAGGCCACGTGGGACGCGCTCGAGGCGATGGGCGACCTCTTCCGCGACGTCGCGACCGGCGTGGCCGAGCGCTTCGACTTCGCGTACCCGTGGCGCGACGACGAGCGCGTGACGGCGCATCTTCGCCGGGTGCGGGCCGCCGCTGCCGACCCCGCGGATTGACCCAGGCCCCGACCGCGTAGCATCGACGGAACCGAACGGGGGTGGCGCGTGCGCATCGAGTTCACCGGCGACGTCTTCGAGTGGCGGGGTCCGGCCCCGTTCTTCTACGTGGCGGTGCCCGACGCCGAGAGCGCCGAGGTGCGCACGGTGGCGTCCGCCGTGACCTACGGCTGGGGGATGGTGCCGGTGACGGCGCGCATCGGCGGCACCGAGTGGCGCACGGCGCTGTTCCCCAAGGAGGGGCGCTACCTGGTGCCGCTCAAGGACGCGGTGCGAAGGGCCGAGGGCATCGGCGCGGGTGACTCGGTCGTGGTGCGATTGGAGGCGTGGTGACGTGGCGAAGCAGCTGAACCTCGAGGCGCTCGTCGGAGCGTGGGAAGGAGCCAACCGGCTCTGGTTGGACCCGAGGGGCTCGGGCGAGGCGTCGCCCGCCGCTGCCGACGTCGCGCTCGTCGCCGGTGGCGGGTTCGCGTCGATCGCCTACACGTGGACCTTCGAAGGTGCGCCGCAGGACGGCCTGCTGCTCGTTCGGCTCGCGGACATCCCGACGACCCTCGACGCCGTGTGGGTCGATTCGTTCCACACCAGTGGGGGCTTCATGACGTTCCAGGGCGAGGTCGATCCGGCCGGACGTTGGTCGCTCTACGGGACCTACGCCGCCCAAGAGGGCCCGGCCTGGGGCTGGCGCATCGTGCTCGTGGGCGACGATGCCGACGGCAGCTTCCGGTTGGCGATGTGGAACGTCCCGCCCGGAGGTACGGACGAACGCGCGGTCGAGGCGCGGTTTCGTCGCGCCGCCGGCGCGTGATCGAGGGGGCGTCGCCGCGACGGCCCGTGCGCCTCACGCTGCACGCGGTCGCTGCCGACGACCGCAGAGCGTTCCATGCGGCGATGCGCCCGACCTTGCGCGCCGCCGGTCTGCACGTGGGCGAAGGGTCTGGCGGGCGCGGACGTGCGGGTGATGGGCGCGTGATGCTCGCGCACGCTCCCTAGATCGGCAGCAGCCAGGCGATCGCCAACACCACCGCGCTCCCGATCGGCGCCAGCCCCGGCACCCCGAAGGCCGCCGCCAGCATCGTGGGCGCGGCCGCGACGAGCGCGGCGACCAGCTGCGCCTCCCAGCCGCTCGCGCCCACGCCGCTCCAGCTGCCGTACTTCTCGAGGACGACGCCCACCGTGGCGATCAGGATGGCGGCGCCGAAGGCGGCCGCGGCGGTGGGCTCCAGGCCGGCGAGCACGCCGACGAGGGCCGCGAACGCGATCCCGACAGCCAGCGCCGCCCCGCCCACGGTCAGCCGCCCGGTCGTGCGGGTGCTGGCGTCCACCGGCAGCGTGCCGGTGGGCAGCGACGGTCCGAGCCAGGGTCCCCAAGCGCGCGCCGCCCAGTAGGCAGCCCCGAACACCCCCGCCGCGATCAGCACGCCTTGGCCGAAGGCGTCGCCGGGGGCGACGAAGCCGGTCTGGGGGACGGCCGACGGCCAACGACCCGCGGCGTACCCGCCTACCCCCAGGCCGGCGGCCGCGGCGCCCAGCGTCGTGGCGAGCGAGGCGAGCCGGGGCCACGTCCGGCGACGCACCCACGCGCTCGCCGCTCGCCAGGCGAGCGCTCGCCACTGCTTCGCTTCGGCCGGCGGGGGCCGCAGCGAACGGCGCGGGCGCACCGCGTCGGGGCGGTCGAACAGCGCGGCGAGCAGCCGATCGCGTTCGAAGGCGTCGGCTTCGCCGCGCATCGGGAGGCCGGCCGCGCGGGCGATCAGCTGGAAGGTGCGCATCGCCTGAAGCTGCGAGAGCACCAGGCTCTGCGGCGCGAAGCGCGGCGGCCACGCGTGCGCCAGCGAGCGCCGCACCGAGACGTGCGCCGCGAGCGCGAGCAGCGCGGGCAGGGCGAGTGTGAGCGGCGACGCGCTCGCCAGGGCGCCCGCCGGCCCGAGCGCCGCCCAGCCGGCGCCGAGGACGACGGCGAGTCCAGCACCCGCGACGCCGCCGGCGACGGCGATGGCGATCAGCGCAGAAGCGGCGCGGCGCGCAGCGGCGCCGTCCTCGTCGCGTCGCCGGTAGCCGACGTAGCGCAGCCATCCGACGTCGACCCACGCGACCGCCCCGAGCGCCAGCGCCGGCGCGGCCCACGGCGCGCTCGTCGCCGCCAGCGCGGGTGCGAGCACGCTCCAGATGCCGCCCACGACCGCGCCCACGACCGCGGCTGCGACGCGCCGCGCCCGCAGGCGCCAGCGCAACACGGCGTAGGGGGGTGCAGGTGCCAGCCCGAGCCGGTAGAGGTCGCGGCGGTCGAGCGCGATGGGTGGCGCGCGGCCCGTCGCGGCCAGTGCCGCGAACGCCAACGACGCGAGCCCCGCGAGCGCCAGCGGTACGGCAGCCGGCACCGGCGGGTCCAACGTCGGCAGCGACTCGACCGCGCTGATCCCGAACACGACGAACCAGAACACCAGGTAGCCGATCGTCCACCAGCCGACCGCGCGCCCGACCCACACCAGGTAGCCGCGCCCGGCGCGGCCTAGGGTGCGGCGGCGCAGGTCCGCGACGGCGCGTGCGGCGGTGCTGGCCGCGCCGCCGGTGGCGGCGGTCACGCCTCGGGCACCAGGTGCCCACCTCGGAGCGCCAGCACCCGCGCGCCCAGGGTGGCCGGCAGCTCTTGCTGGTGGCCGGTCAGCAGCACCGCGCCGCCGTCGGCCGCGCGTTCGACCAGCGCCCGAGCAAGCGTCGCCTGCGCGTCGGCGTCCAGGCCGTTGAAGGGCTCGTCGAGGAGCGTCAGCGGCATCGCCAGCCCGAGAGCGAGCGCGAGGCCCAGCTTCTGGCGCATGCCGCGCGAGTGGCTGCCGGGGACCTCGTCGAGCTTGGTGCCCAGGTCGAACGCTTCCAGCAAGGCGCGGGCGCGGGACTCGGCTTCGGGGCGCTGATACAGCGTAGCGGTGAAGCGCGCGTGCTCGGCGAGCGTCAGGTCCTCGTACAGAGCGGGCTCGTCGGGGGCGAAGGCGAAGGTGGCGCGTGCGGCCGTGCTCCCGGGGAGGTGGCCGGCGACGCGCACGTCGCCCGAGGCCGGCAGCAGGCCCGCCAGTGCGCGCAGCAGCGTGCTCTTGCCGGCGCCGTTGGGCCCGACGAGCAGCGTCAGGTCGCCGGGAGCGAGCGCGAGGTCGATCCCCTCGAGGATGGCGACGCCGCCGAGGCGCACGCCGACGTCCTCGGCGGCGAGGACGGGCGTGGGAGCGGCGTCGGAAGTGGTCATCGTGGCGAAGGGTACCAGCCGGGGTGCCTGGCGCCGTGAACGCGTGCGCGCGTGCGGCGGCTCGAACCCATGGTCCCTCGGCTCGGTACCCCTCGGAAAACCGACCGCGGCCGACGAGCCGTTATACTCCGGGTATGAAGACGGCCGTATCCATCCCCGACGACGTGTTCGAGGACGCCGACCGGCTCGCCCACCGGCTCGGCCACTCGCGGAGCCAGCTGTACAGCCGAGCCCTTCGTGAGTTCGTGGCGCGCCACGAACCTTCTTCCGTGACGGCCGCGCTCGATGCGGTGGTGGCGGAGGAAGAACCGAGCATCGACGCGTTCGTCGCGCGCGCCGGCCGTCGTACCGTCGCGCGAAGCGACTGGTGATCGCGCAGGGCGAGGTCTGGTGGGCCGACCTCGCCGAGCCGTCGGGATCGGAGCCCGCGTTCCGACGTCCCGTGGTCGTCGTCCAATGCGACGCCTTCAACCGAAGCCGGATCGCCACGGTCGTCTGCGTGCCGTTGACCAGCAACCTGCGCTGGTCGCGAGCTCCGGGCAACGTCTACCTGGATGCCGCGGCTACCGGGTTGCCGAAGGACTCCGTGGCCAACGTGTCTCAGGTCGTCGCGCTCGATCGAACGATCCTGGACGAACGGGTGGGGAAGCTCGCGGAGCGAGAGGTGGTGCTCGTCCTCGCCGGGCTCGACGTGGTCCTGGGGCGGTGAGCCCCGCCGTACCGTCGCGCTCGACTCACCCGGCGGCGCGCTTCACGAGCTCGACGACCCGCTTCTCCACCTTCGGCGTCCAAGCGAGCACCGCGAACGACGCCGGCCACAGGTCGCCGTCGTCCAGCTGCGCGGCGTCCTGGAAGCCGAGCGTGGCGTAGCGCGAGCCGAACTTCTCGGCGCCCTGGAAGAAGACGACGACCTTGCCGTCGGCGTTCGCGTAGGCTGGCATGCCGTACCAGGTCTTGGGCACGAGGTGCGGCGCGTGCTCGGTGACGACCGCATGCAGGCCCTCGGCCACGGCACGGTCGCTCCCCGACATCTCGCCGATCTTGGCGCGCAGGTCCTTCTCGCCCGCCTCGCGCTTGTTGCGACTCCGCGCTTGGCGTGTTCGCTCGGCGGCGGCCTCCTTCATCGCGGCCTTCTCGTCGGCGGTGAAGCCGTCGGTCGCAGCTTCCTTCTGCTTGGTGGCTCGCTTCTTCTCGGCCATGGCGCCTCCCCGGATGTCGCGTGTCCCACAGCCTAACGGGGGGCGGGGCACGTGCGGCCGTGGGCGTCACGCACTGCCGCTACGGGAGCAGCGACGCGCGACGGAGTCGTTCGGCGAACTGGATTGGGATCCCGCCTTCGACTACAAGACCGAACGCTCGCGCGACCGATGAGCCTCTTGGTCGACACCAGTGTGTGGTCGCTTGCGCTTCGACGCGGCGGCGCAGCTGCGGCACCGGAGGTCGCGGCGCTCCGCACGGCGCTGGAGGGGGTCCAGCTCGTCGTCACCACAGGCATCGTCGTCCAGGAACTCCTGCAGGTGTTCCAGTCGTGCCGGCGGCACGCACTGGAGCTCCTCACCACCGACGGCGACTTCACTGCGGCGCGGGTGCACGTCGCGTTCGGGCTGTGGTCGGGGTGAGCCGATGCGTCGCGGGCAGCCGGCGGAGCGAACCCGTCGTGTTCAGTGGCCGCTGCGCTCGAGGAACCCGATCAGCACCTCGTTGAACGCGTCCGCCCGCTCCTCGTTCGGCAGTAGCGCGGCGTCGCGCAGCACCACCAGCTGGGCGTCCGGGCGCGCGAGCACGAAGTCCTCGGCGTCCGCGTAGGAGCTGAAGCCCGGCGCGGTGCCCCAGACCAACAGCGCCGGTTGGCGGGTGGTGGGCCACAGGTCGCTCACGTCTTGGTCCAGGCTCCCGCTGACGAACGAGAACACGATCCAGCGCGCGTCCTCCGACCGTAGGTTCTGATCGTAGGAGGAGAGCACCTCGTCGGTGAGGCTGTCGCGGTCGGCGTAGGCGTCGAGCAGGAAGAAGCGCTGCGCCCCCTCGTCGACCAGCAGGCCGGTGAAGATCTCGCTCACGACCGGGTTGGCGAAGACGTCGAAGGTGCGCTCGCGGGCGGCGTCCTGCGGGCGGTTGAGGCTGCGGTAGCCAGTCGGCGCGATGAGCGCGAGGCCGGCGACCAGGTCGGGGCGCTCGGCGGCGATGCGGATCGCGTGTGCGGCCGACAAGCCGTTCGCCACGAGGACGGCCGGCTCGCCCACCACGTCCTCCAGGAACGACGTCACCTGCGCGACCAGGTCGTCCTGGACCGTGCGTTGCTGGGGGCGCGAGGAGCGGCCGAAGCCGAGCAGGTCGAGCGCGTAGACGCGGTAGCCGGCGTCGGCCACGACGGGGGCGTTGCGGCGGTACTGGAACACGCTCGAACCGCCGCCGATGCCGTGGACCATCACGACCGGCGGGCCGTCGCCTAGTACTTCGTAGCCGGTGGTGAAGGCGCCGAACGGGGCCGAGGCGACCTGGGCACCAGGGATCACGGATTCGTCGCCGACACCGTCGACGACGGGGACGCAGGCGGTGAGGACCAGCAGCAGCAGGGCGATCGCGAGGGTGCGCATGGCGGCACGCTAGCGCGGGCCGCGCGGTGCGACGAGGGGCCAGCGCCCCGTCGGGCGCGTCATGCCATGACACCGTTTTGACGCAGTGGTGCGAACCTCACCCAATCGCGCCGCCCGCACGGGGCGCGTCCCCGCGGCCATCAATCGGCCCGGGCCACGGAGGTCGCATGTTCCGACGCGCGCTCGCCCTCATCCTGACCGCCCTGCTGGCCACCGCCAGCGCCCAGACGACGATCGAGTTCTGGTACGCCTTCACCGACGCTCCGCGCCAGGGCTGGATCGAAGACCGCATCGCCGCGTTCAACGAGCAGCTCGCCGCGGACGGATCCTCCTACCGCGTCGAGGGCTCGTACAAGGGCAGCTACCGCGAGACCCTCGAAGCGGCGGTCCTCGCGGCCCGGCAAGGGAACCCGCCCCACCTGGTCCAGCTCTTCGAGGTCGGCAGCCAATTGGCGGTCGACTCCGGCATCTTCCGCGCGATCGACGGCTTCGGCGGCGGCATCGACCTCTCCGACTACATCGAGCCCGTGCTGAACTACTACACGATCGGCGACCGCGTCTACTCGATCCCCTTCAACAGCTCGAGCCCGATCATCTACGGCAACGAGACGCTGCTCGAGCGCGCCGGCCTCTCCACCGAACGGCTCCCGGAGACCTTCGGCGAGCTCCTCGAGGCGTGCGCCACCGCCGAGGCGGCCGGCGTCACCGAGTCCTGCATCACCTTCCCGCTGCACACGTGGTTCTTCGAGCAGTGGGTCGCCCAGCAGGGCGAGCCGCTCGTGAACAACGGCAACGGCCGCGATGGCCGCGCCACCGAAGTGCTGCTGACGAGCGACGCCGCCCTGCGGGTCGGCCAGTTCATGAAGGACCTCGCCGACGGCGGCTTCTACAGCTACACCGGCCGCCTCGAGGACTGGGGCGGCTCCGAGGCGATCTTCGGCAACCAGCAGTCGATCTACTTCATCACCTCGACCGCCGACGCCGGCAACATCATCCGCGGTGCGGCCGAGAACGGCTTCGACGTCGCCACCGGCCTCCTCCCCATCCCCGACGGCGTGACCCGCAACGGCGTGGTCATCGGCGGCGCGAGCGTCTGGCTGACCGAGGGCAACCCGGACGTCGAAGCCGAGGTCGCCCGCGACTTCGTGCTGTACATGACCGACACGGACAACATGGCCGACTGGCACAAGCTGACCGGCTACTACCCAGTGCGCGTCTCGGCCGTCGAGCAGCTCGAGACCGAGGGCTGGTTCGACGAGAACCCCGAGTTCACGATCGCCTTCACCCAGCTGACCGAGACGCTGACCAACCAGGCGACCGGCGGCGCGTTGCTCGGCACCTTCCTCGACACCCGGACGATCGTCGGAGAGGCGCTGCAGAAGATCTACCAGGGCACCGCCACCGTCGACGAGGCGATGGCCGAGGCCAAGCGCCAAGCCGACGCCGTCCTCGCCGAGTACAACGCCAACTTCTGATCCACTGCTCTCATCGAGCTTCGGGTGGCCCCGCGCATGCGCGGGGCCACCTCGAGTTCGTCTAGGCGAGGTCGCTCGATGCGCGAACGCGCCGTCTTCACCAGCCGCCTCTTGCCGTGGTCGTTCTTGGCGCCCACGCTCCTCGTTCTGCTGGTCTTCCTGTACTACCCGCTGTGGCAGGCGGTGGTGCTCTCGTTCCACCGCGCCAACATCCTCCTGGGCACCCGTCGCTTCATCGGCTGGGGCAACTACGAGGCGATCTTCACCGGCCCGCTCTCGGGGCGCTACCTGCAGGTGATGGCGCAATCGTTCCTGTTCAGCGCGCTGGTCGTGATCCTCGGCATCTCGATCTCGGTCGTGCTGGCCACCCTCGCCTCCCAGAAGATCCGCGGTGCTCGGGTGTACCGGTTGCTGTTGATCTGGCCCTTCGCCTTGTCGCCCGCCGTCGCGGCGACCATCATCCTGTTCCTGTTCAACCCCGAGATCGGCGGCGTGAACCAGGTCCTCGATTCGCTGATCGGCATCAAGCCGCGCTGGCTCGATACCCCGCAACTGGCGTTCGGGCTGGTCGTACTGACCGCCGTATGGAAGAACCTCGGGTACAACGTCGTCTTCTATCTTGCCGCCCTACAGAACGTGCCCAAGGAGCTCTCCGAGGCTGCGGAGATCGACGGCGCCACGGCGCGCCAGCGCTTCTTCCGCATCACGCTGCCGATGCTCTCCCCGATGACCTTCTTCCTGGTGTTCGCCAACCTGACCTACAGCTTCTTCGACTCCTACGGCCTGATCGACATCCTCACCCGCGGCGGGCCGGTGGGGCCGCCGCCGTTCGACAACGTCGGCATGACCCGCACGATGATCTACCAGGTCGCCAACGACGGCTTCACCGGCAGCGGCAACACCGGCCTCGCCGCCGCGTTCGGGAACATCGTGCTGCTGATCGTCGCGGCGATCACCTGGGCGCAGTTCCGCTTCGGTGGCCGCCGCGTTCAGTACGGGGACCACTGATGCGGTACCGGCATGTCCTCGTCCACGCGGTGTTGATCCTCGCCTGCGTCGTCGTCGCCTTCCCGATCGTCTTCGCGCTGATCAAGGCGACCCAGACGCGCGCCGCGGTCCTCTCGCCGAGCCTGATCCCCGGCGCGATGTTGTGGACCAACCTCCGCGAGGTGTGGCTGACGGCCGACCTAGGGATTTTCATGCGCAACAGCCTGATCGTCGCCACCACCGTCACGGTCGGCAAGACCATCCTCTCGCTCTTCGGGGGCATGGCGCTGGTGTTCTTCCGCTTCCCGGGCCACAAGGTCGTCTTCGCCTTCGTGCTGCTGACGCTGATGATGCCGACCGAGGTGCTGATCGTCCCGCTGTTCGACCTGGTCTCGTTGCGCCCACCGGAGTCGTGGGCGGCGTTCTGGGCATGGATGTTCGATCCTGCGGCCGTCTTCCTGCGACCGCTCTCGTTCGGCTTCGGCTGGTCGGACTCGTACTGGGCCCTGATCGTGCCCTTCCTCGCTTCCGCGACCGGCACCTTCTTGTTCCGCCAGCACTTCCGCGCGATCCCCGCCAGCCTCGCCGACGCGGCTCGGATCGACGGTGCGACGCCGTGGCAGTTCCTCACGCGGGTGCTGGTGCCGATGAGCGGCAACACCATCGGGGCGTTGGCGGTCATCCAGTTCGTCTACGTGTGGGATCAGTACCTCTGGCCGCGCATCATCATCCGGCGCGACGAGCTCCAGGTGGTGCAGGTCGGGCTCAACATGATCATCGGGAACGGCGAAGGCGTCGAGTGGGGCGTCGTCATGGCCGGGGCGATCGTGACGCTGATCCCGCCGATGCTGATCTTCCTCGCGCTGCAGGAGCGCTTCATGCGGGGGTTCGCGCTGTCGGACGGGAAGTAGCAGCGCTCTCTGCCGCTCGCTCAGGTTGCGGGCACGAGGTCCAGGATCGTGAGCTCGGCCGGGCAGTTGATCCGCACCGGCAAGGTCGACACCCCCAGACCGCGCGACACGTAGCCGCGCGCCGGACCTTCGACCCAGCCCGCAAGGAACCGATCGCCGTACGCCGACGACGTGTAGAGCGCGCCGACGCCCGGCAGCACCACCTGGCCGCCGTGCGTGTGCCCGGAGAGCGTCAGTCCGATGTCGGTCGGTACTTCGGGGAGCACGTCGGGGTTGTGCGAGGCCAACAGGGTCGCGCCCGCCGCGGGCCGGTCCCGAAGGGTTGCTCCGAGGTCGGGCCGGCCGTTCCGGAAGTCGTCGAGGCCGGCCACGAAGAGGTCGGGACGCACCTCGATGCCCCGGTTGACGAGGGTCTCGATGCCCGCGCCGTGCAGCAGGGCGACGAACGGGCCGATCCCGCGGAAGCGACCGTGGTCGTGGTTGCCCGCGACCGCCAGCACGCCGAGGGGCGCGCGCAGACGGGCGAGCTCCGCGAACAGCTCCGCGTCGGCGTCGGCGCCCGGCGTCTGGTCGACCAGGTCGCCCCCCAACAGGACGAGGTCGGGCGCTTCGCCGAGCGCGGCGTCGACCCAAGCCCGTACCGACGCCGTGCGGACGTACTCCCCGTGGTGGAGGTCGGTCAGCCAAGCGATCCGCACCGGCGCTTGCAGGCCCGGGAGCGCGGCGCGCTGGCGCACCACGTCGAACGGATAGGCGCCCGAGACCTGCGCGACGGACGACCCCACCGCGGCCGTGGCGGCGACGGCGGCTGCGTGGGTGAGGAAGCGCCTTCGATCCATGACCCTCGAGTGTAGCCGGGCCGCGTGAGAACCGCGGTGGCGTAGCGTCGCATTCGCCTCGACCCCCGATGCCCCGCATCGGCGGCACGGCGCGTGATCGGTGGCGCGTGCGTGCGGGTCGGTCGGTCCTGGCCGCTATGGTGACGGCACGCTCCGCACGTGCAGCAGCGGGGCTGGAGGAGGTCGTAGGGTGACTCAGTTCCAGAACTGGAAACCCGCGGCGTACAACTCGTTGTCGCCGTACCTCGTCGTCCCGGACGCGCAGAAGGTGATCGACTTCGTGCAGGCCGTGTTCGGCGCCAAGGAAGTCCGACGGTACGATCGCGCCGACGGCGCGATCATGCACGCGGAGATGCGGATCGACGATTCCGTGCTCATGCTCAGCGACGCCACCGAAGGGCACTCGCCGTTCCCGTCCATGCTCCACGTGTACGTCTCCGACGTCGATCAGGTGTTCGAGAAGGCGCTCGCAGCGGGCGCGTCGGAGGTCGAATCGCCGCGTACCCACGAGGGCGAGTCCGACAAGCGCGGGACGGTCACCGATCCCTTCGGCAACACGTGGGTGCTCTCGACGCAGATGCCGGGATAGGGCGCAAGAGGCGCGGCGTCGGTGCCGTGCCGGAGTCGGAGCCCTCGGCGAACGGATCCTGAAGCGATTCGCCACCACGAGCGGTAGCGTGCAGCCGTGAACGCCGCCGGTTGGCCATCCTTCCTCGCCTCCACCCACTTCACCGACCCCGCTGCGCTGCTGGCCGGGTTGGCGGCGGTGGTGCTGGTGGGGCTGTCCAAAGGCGGGTTGGGGGGTGCCTTCGCGCTGCTCGGCGTGCCGGTGCTCGCGCTCGTGATGCCGCCGGTGCAAGCCGCCGCGGTGCTGCTCCCGCTGCTGTTGGCGATGGACGCGGTGGGTCTGTGGACCTGGCGCGGCCGCTTCGACCGCGCCACGCTGATCGCGATGCTGCCGGCGGCGGCGGTGGGCATCGCGGTGGGCGGGTTCACCGCAGCGATCACGTCGGAGTCGGCGGTGCGGTTGATCGTTGGGCTGCTGGCGCTCGCCTTCGTGGTTCGCTCGCTGCGCCCGTTGGCCGACGCAGCGGCCGCGCGCCCACCGTCCCGATGGTCGGCCTGGTTCTGGGGAGGACTCGCCGGGTTCACCTCGTTCGTGGCGCACGCTGGCGGCCCGCCGTACCAGGTCCACACGCTCCCGCTGCGCCTCGATCCGAAGGTCTACACCGGCACCAGCGTCGTCTTCTTCGCGGTGGTCAACGTGGTGAAGGTGGTGCCGTACGCCGCCCTCGGGCAGTTCGATGCCCGCACGCTGCTCTCCGCGCTCGTGTTGGTGCTGCCGGCCGCCGTGGCCGTCCTTGCCGGGGCCGCGCTGGTGCGGCGCATGCGGCCGGCGGTGTTCTACCCGTTCATGATCGCGATGGTGGGATTGGTCGGCGTCCGGCTCGTCGTGGACGGGGTGCGGGGGTTGCTGTAGCCGCGACCGCGTGGGCCCGAGCTGCCTTGCGGAGCGCTCCCTCGTATCCGAGAGGATACGTTGTGAGCGTGCTCGAGGGGTGGCAGACGGATGCGCTCGGAAACCGGGTTCGAGGAGGGTCGAGATGACCGAACCGACCACGAAGGCGCGCCTCTTCGAAGCAGCGGATCTGCTCGAGACGGAGGACACCATCGCGGCGTACCTCGATGCGGTCCTCGACGAAGGCGACCCGTCTGCCTTCGTGGCGGCGCTCGGCTGCATCGCCCGCGCGAAGGGGATGACGCGCGTGGCCCGCGAAGCAGGTCTCGGGCGGGAAAGCCTGTACAAGGCTTTGGCCGAGGACGGCAACCCGGCCTTCGCGACCGTGCACAACGTCGCGCGAGCGCTTGGGCTGCGGTTCCGAGTCGTTGCCGCACGTCCTTCGTGACGGGGCGGCGTGCTGCTCAGCCGTCGTCGAACGGGTCGTCCACCCACGGGAACGTGCGCAGGTTCGCCCGTTCCAGAGGGATGGTCTCCATGATCGGCGCCACCGCCCCCGGCGCGGCCATGTAGACCACCTCGGCGGCCACCGGCGCGTACGCGGCGTAGAAGTGCTGGATCGACTTGACCACCAGCACGCGCTTGGCGGTGAGGTCGATGCCGAAGGCGGTGAAGACCTCGACGCCGAGCACCTGGCCGCGGCGGGTGGTGACGATCACGTCGACGTCGCCACCGCTGCTCGGCGTACCGGCGAGGCCGTGCACGCGCAGGTGCACGCAGTCGCCCGCCGGGCTCGCGAGCGACCCGTCCACCTGCGGCCACATCTGCACCAGACCGTCGCGGATCCCGACGACCGTGGCGTCGAGGTCGAGCGGGTCGCCCGACGTCGGCCCCATCTTGCCGCCCAGGCGCACCGCGAGCCGCGCGCCCACGCCCGCCGATTTGGCTAGCTGCACGACGATCGGGTCCCACATCATCGCCAGCGCCGCGTCCGGAACGCCGCGTTCGAGCAGCCGCCGCAGCACGAAGGTGCTGTCGCTGGGCGCGCCACCGCCGGCGTTGTCGGCCTGGTCGGCGATCACCACCGGCCCGCGCGGCGCCGCGAGGGCGCGGTCGAGGGCGGCGTCGAGGGCCAGCGGCTCGACGACGACGTCGTGGCGAAGCGCGAAGAAGCGCCGGCCCCATTCCTCCGCGACGCGCGCGGCACGGGCTCGCGCGTCGCCCGCGACCTGCTTCGCGTCGACGATGGCCAGCATCCGAGCACCGGAGTCGGGCACGTCGCCCCAGGGGAAGCCGTGGCCGAGCGACAGCGAGAGGACGCCTTCGGCACCTTCGGCCGCCATCATCGCGTCGACGAAGCCGCGCATCGGCTGCGGATTGGTCGGCACGATGCCCATGAAGCGGCAGTCGAACATCGCCATCACCGGCTCGGTGCGGCCGAGATGCGCATCGCGGATCAGGTCGTAGAGGTCCTCGGCCCGCGCCGCCATGTCGGTGTGCGGGTACTCCTTGTAGATGACCAGCGCGTCGCAATGGTCGAGCATGCGCCGCGTCAGGTGGCAGTGCAGGTCGATGTGCACGCCGATCTTCACGTCCGGACCGACCAGCGCGCGCACGCGCTCGATCAGGTCGCCCTCGGCGTCGTCGTACCCGTCGGCCACCATCGCGCCGTGCAACGGCAGGAAGACCGCGTCCACGGGCATCGCGGCCCGCAGTTGGCCGATCAGCTCGTCGCGCAGGTCCTCGTACGCCTTCTGGACGGTGATGCCCGCGGGCATGGCGAAGGCGTAGAGGCCGAAGACGACCTCGTCGCCGGCGAGGGCCGCCTTGCGCCGGAAGCCGTCGAGGCTGCTGTCGGGGACGATGCCCTCGGGGCGGTCGACGCGCTCCCACTCGCTCGCGCCGGTGGGGATGGGGCTGAAGGTGTTCGTCTCCGTGACGATCCCAGCTACGAAGCTGCGCAAGGGTCTCAGCGTCCCGTCTTCTGGTGTGGGTCGAGCGCGTCGCGCAGCCCGTCCCCGATGAAGTTGAAGGCCAGCACGGTGATCACGATCATCACGCCCGGGAACACCGCGATGTGGGGGTAGCGCAGGATGAAGGCGCGCCCGTCGGAGAGGATGCCGCCCCAGGTGGCGGTGGGCGGACGCACGCCGAGCCCGAGGAACGAGAGCGCCGACTCGAGGATGATGATCGAGCCCACCGACAGCGAGGCGAGCACGATCACCGACGTGAGCACGTTGGGGATCACGTGGCGGCGGATGATTCGGCCGTCGAACGCGCCCAGGGCACGGGCCGCGGTCACGAAGTCGCGTTCGCGCAGGCTCATCACCTCCGCGCGCACCACCCGCGCGTAGCGCGCCCATGCGGTGCCGCCGATGACCAGGACGGTCGTGGTGAGACTGGGGCCGAGGACGGCAGCGAGCACGATCAAGAGCGCGATGAGTGGAAAGGCCATCAGCGCGTCGGTGATC
>JAABRX010000057.1 GCA_011390675.1 Trueperaceae bacterium
GGTGCGCGATCGGCGGCGGCGAGCAGGTCCTGGTCGCCCGTGACCAGCACCTCGGCGTCGCCAGCGACCGCGGTCGCCAGAATCCAGCGATCATCCTCGTCCGCGAGCGGCATGGGGTGAGGGGCGGCCGGTCGCGGGACCACCACGAGGGTCGTCAGGGCCGCCCGCACCGCCGCGCGCCGGGCTTCGGGCACCCGGAGCTTCGTCGTCAACACGCGATCCAGCTCCTCGAGGAGGACCTCACCCATCACGAGTTCGTGGTCGACGAGCACGGTGCGGAGCACATCGGCGCAGAGGCCACGGGTGGCGAAGGCGGCGACCAGCACGTTCGTGTCCAGGCAGACCCTCACGAGACGTCGCGGAAGACGTCCTCGTCGGTCAGGTAGCCCTGGGCCTCCGCGAAGGGCAAGATCTGCCGGCGGGTCTCTTCGAAGCGCATCACCGCGACTCGCCGGCGTACCGCGTCGCGGACGAGGGCGCTGCGCGATTGACCGGTGGCGGCTGCAAGCGCGTCCAGGTCGCGCTCTAGATCGGGATCGAGGCGGACGGTGACCACGGAGCTCTTCATGTACGACAATGTACTACGTGGGCGCCCGCCGGGACACCTGGCCGAATGCCGACCCCTACGCTGAACTCGATGCCCGCGGCGCCACCCCATCCGCGCGACGCCTTCACCGGTACGCCCGCGGACCGGTTCCTGAACCCGTTCCGCCTGCACGTCGACCCCATGACGCGGCTGCTCTTGATCAACCTCGCCGGCGTTCTCGACCCCGTCTACAGCGGCTTCGAGCCGCAGGCGTTCGACGACGCCGTGCACGGACGGGGCTTGATCGTCCTCGGCTGGCGCCGCGATGGCCGCGTCGACGTCTTCCATCAGCCGTACGTGCGCGTCCAGCCGGCCACCTACAGCATCGCCGGCGACGGGCTGCACCGCATCGTCGAACGGCCGCTGGAAGGCGTGCGCTTCACGATCGGCCCGGCGGGCGTCGATGCCGACCTGAGCTTCGACGACCTCGTGGGCCGCCGCATCGAGCTGCGCATCGTCGAGCGGAGCGCGCGCCCCGCGGAGCGCTTCGGCCTGCTCGCGCCCATGGGCGACGTGGCCACCCGCCCCGCGGCCATGCCCTTGGTGCTGCTGCGCGACTTCGGCTTCGTCCGCGTGGCGGGCTCCGAGGTCCGCATCGCCATCGACGGTCGTCTGCACAGCGTCGGCCGTTTGCCGATCCCGATCGACGGCCAACGCCGCCACATGCTTCGCTACGCCGAGGCGCCGCTCATCGCCACGGTCAACCCCGCGCACGACGGCCCGCTGCCGCCGATCGATGCCGCCGGGGACGCGGTCGACGACGCCGGTGACCTCGTGACGATGGTCGACGGTGCAGGGCACCGCGCGATCGAACGGATCGAACGGCGCAGCGGCGAGCAGTTCGTGCGCTGGACGTTCGATCCCCCCTTCCCGAACCCCCTCGACCTGCGGCCGGGTGCGGACATCGCGGGTCGCTTCACCATCGCCAGCGACCCGCGGGTGGGGCGCGTGCGGGGCGAGTACCGCGTCGAGCGCGAGGGCGACCGTGTGCGGGTCCGCGTGGTGCCCTCGGGCGGGTGGACGCCGAACGAGCGCCGGTGGTCGGTGCGCTTCATCTATTTGGTGGCGCCGGTGTTCCGGCGGTGGCCGAAGACGTACGTGTGGGAGGGGGAGATCGACGTCGGAGCCGCGACGATGCGGTCGGGGTGGACGCGGGTGCGGACGGGGCGGTGAGCGAGCGACTGCCGCTAGATCGAGTTCAGCTCCGCTTCGAGCGCACCCAGTCGATGGATCAGATCCGGGAACGAGGGCGGCGGATCGTCGCTGCGGAACATGCCTTGCGCCCTCATCGCTTCGAAGTCGTCGTGGAGTTCCTTCAGAAGCGACCCATCGGGCACGAGACGGGTCTTGCCTCGTTGGCAGTCGGTGTAGTCGACGTCGGCCATGACGAAGAGCAGGGACTTGAGGTTGACGGCCGCGTCTCGGAGGTCCAGGCGTTCGACGGCGGCGGCACCGAGTGGACCTGCGCGGAGTGCGACGAGGTCGTACCAGTGGCGGCTCAGTCGATCCGCGCTCGCGAAGCGAGACGCAGCCCGTCGGCGGGTGACGAAGGAGTGGACGGCGGTGACCTTCTCCCAGAACGTCCGGGCTCCGTGGACGACCTGGGGCATTGCTGCGGGGAGCTCGTACGCGGCGGCGAGACCGGGTAGGGCGTCCTGCAGGTAGCTGGTGACGGTGCGTACCTCGATCGGTTCGATCGTCATGCGTCCGCCGAACTCCAGCAGGACCGACTCGCGCAGGTAGGCGTCGCGCGAGACGACGCTCGGGTAGACCACGTGGACCTTGGCGGGATCGGCCGCGTCGACGGTCACGGTCGGGCGCCTTGGGGCGTCGAGCGTGGCGTCGGCCGCAAGCGCGAGCTGCGGAAGGACGCGGTCGCTCAGGAACCTTGGCAAGTGCTCGGATTCGATGCGTTCACGCCACTTGCGGAGCTGCGTCTTCGATGGCGCGGGTGCCGTCAGCGGGTCGAGCGGATCGCCAAACGAACGGTGGTCGACGGTGAGGTCGACGTCCTCGCTGAAGCGCGTGATGGCGCCGTAGGCCTTCGAGAGGCTGGTGCCGCCCTTGAAGCCGAGCAGGCGTCCAAGCGCCGGGTTTGCGAAGAGGGCTTGGAGGGTCCAGACGACCCAGAGGTCCTTCTCGAGGACCTCGGCGTTGAAGGGCGAGGTCGCGGCTGCCGTGGCGAGGATCTCGCCGAGCGTGGGTTCGTTCAGGATCGAGGACGGCATCCGATCACGCCCGGCCGAGCTGCCCCGCGGCGTTGGTCAGCGAACGCGCTAACCGACGCGGCAACCGCCGCACGTGCCGCAGGAGGGTGCGCTGGTCCGCGGTCTCCAAGCGCTCGAGCACACGGCCGAGGAGCGCGGGGGTCAGGCGGTCGGGTCCGAGCTCCCGCAGCGCCGACACCGCGGCGCCCACCGGCGTGCCGGCGTGCGTGAGGTAGGCCGACGGAACATGCTGGAGGCGGATGCGACGACGACCCAGGTCGACCGAGCGGCTCTTGCCGCTGGTGAGGAAGGTGGTCTGGAGCGGTACCTGGGTGGTGAGGCCGAAGCGCCTGAGGGCCTCGGGACCACCGATCTCGATGCGGTGGCCCTGCGCGTGCGCGGCGACCTTCAGGGCCGCCTCGGGTGCGGGCATGACGTTGCCGAGTACGGGGTGGCGCTGTGGTCGGACGTAGACGCCGCGCTGCAGTCGCTTCACATCACCCGAGGCGACGAGGGCCGCCACCGCCTTGTTGGCGACGGAGGGACCGTACTCCTTGGCCCAGCGCGCGACCGCGAACGGCGTGCCACGAGGCGTGCGGCGGATGCGCTCGGTGAGCTCGGACTGCTTCGACATGACCCCTCCTTTCAGACAATAAGAGTAGCACGACTTTAGCCGCAAGGTGCCGTATAGAGCCGTACTAGACAAGGATAATGCCAAGTATGTCTAGGCACAAGCCTAGTCAGCAATGTTCAGGGCACTCCCCGCACGGCACGAACGAAGATCCACGTGCACGAGACGCGTGGGCGACGCGGATCAGGTTCTGCGTGGCGTCATCCATCGGACGTGCTGCTTCCGTTCTGGTCGATGCGTTCCCGAAGCTCCCGAAGCGCTTCGGCCTTCTCCCGGACGCCGCCGTCGCGCACGGCGTCGATCAGGGCGAATAGCTCGTGCACGACGGGATCGCGCTTGGCTGCTTCGGGCAGGCGGCGGTAGAGGGGTTTCAGTGCGTACCCGCGGGTGTCGCCGTGTGGATCGGAGCACACAGGTCCCTGCCCCGGTGCGAAGCGGTCCCGGAGCGGTGGCGCGCTCGCGCCCGTCGGGAGCCCGCGCGCCGGAGCGCCGCGCTCCGCGTAGAAGGCGTACGCGATCCCATGATCGATGAACGCGAGCAGCGCACGTCGGCAAAGGCTTGAGGTCGGAGCATGCAGCAATCGAGCATTCGGAGTTCGCGAATCGCGAAATGCGATCACGAGATCGGCTCCGGCGACGGGGGTCGTGCACGGTCGCGGTGCCCGGGTCCCTCAGCGACCCCGAACGCCCCACCCGAGCGTCACTGATGCGGCCGCGGGAACCTCAGGAACCGGGTCATGTACGGCAGGGCCTCGACCAACAGGGGTTTCCACGCGTCCCAGTCGTGGCCGCCGTCGATCACGCGGAGCTCGGCCGCGCTTCCGGCCTCCTTGTTCAGGCGCTGGAAGAGCAGGGCGGCCTGGTAGTCGACGTTGTAGACCCACCCCTCGGGCTCGTTCCAGTCGTCGTCGCCCACGCCGATGAAGACCGGCACCTCCAGGCCCCGTGCGAGGTAGCCCGCGAGCGCGGCGGGGTAGTTGCGTTCGGCCCAGAGGTCCGGATCGAACGGCGTGCCGAACGCACCGGTGCTGCGCGCGCTCGAACCGAGGGGCGGCTGCTCCGCGTACAGGGCGGGGCTCAGGAGCGTCGCGGTGCGGAACACGTCGGAGTGCACGAGCGCGTACCGAAGCGCCCCGTAGCCCCCCATCGACAGCCCGACCACGGCGCGCCCCCCGCGGTCCTCGATCGTCCGGAACGTCGCGTCGACGTGCGGGATCAGGTCCTCGATGAACGCCGTCTCGAACGGCTCGATCGTGTCGACCCACCAGCTCCGGCCGGAGGCGGGCGCCACGGCGATCACGGGCGGGATGGCGCCGGACGCCACCAGGTCGTCGATCACGTCCATGCCCTCGTCCCACGAAGACTCGTCGCCGCCGGTTCCGTGGAGGAGGTAGATGACGGCGTACTCGAGGTTCGACCCCTCGTAGCCGTCGGGGAGGTAGACGTTGAAGGCCCAGGGGCGCCCGAGCGTCGGCGAATCGAGCTCGAAGGTGGTGATCGTGCCGGCGAGCGCCGAGCCGGCGAGCACGTAGGCGGCGGTGAGGAGCGCGAGGGCAGGTTTCATGGTCATCCTTTCGAACGCCTGAGCGTGGGTTGATGGTTCACGTGAGGTCGACCGCGCACCGGAAGCCCACGTGGGCCGACCGACTCGTGCCCGCCGGGAGCAGCAGCAGCTTCGCAGCGAACTCCGGGGGCTTGGGGCCGCCGTCGAAGTACCACTCCGAGGTCTCGTTGCGGAAGGCGCTCCCGCCCTTGAGGAGGACGAAGCGCGTGCGGCCGTCGTCGTGCTCGCTCTCCGTGAGGTTCCACACGAGCGGCTCTCGCCGGCCCAGGAGCCCTCGTTCGGCCGCGAGCTGCCACTCGTCCTCGGAGGGCAAGCGCCACCCCCGCCACTCGGCGTACGCGCGCGCGTCCTCGAGGTCGACGTGGGTCACAGGTGCGGACGGGTCGCTCGGTCGCCCGTCGCTCCAATCGTCCAGGAAGCGCTCGGGGCGTTTGGGCCGGTACCCGGTCGCTTCGAGGAAGCGCTGGAAGGCGTCGCTGCTCACCTCGAGCGCCGAGATCGCGAAGTCGCCGAGCTCGACGGAGCGAACGGCTCGGCCTAGGCCATGGAGCCGGCTGCCGAGCGGTGGTTTCCACTCGTCCACGAACGGGGCTTCGCCGTAGAGCCCGGTCTCCCGCAGTCGATAGGCCACGTCCAGGTCGAACGACCCGCCCGCCACGGCCGCGAACCCTGCAGGAGGCTCGGCCGCACGAGCGAACCGCGTCGGGCGGCGCACCGCGATCCGCATCGGGAACGACGCCGTCGGTGGCGGCCAGTCGGCGGGGTGCGAGCGGGGCGCGCCGCGCAGGACGATCGTGCCGGGCGTCGCGAGCACGGCGGCGACCGCGCCCTCGGCGAGCTTGCCGCCCACCGCGACGCCGCCGTCGGCCAGCGGCCGTACGGTCAGCTCGCTCGAACCGGTCAACTCGGCCCACTCGAAGCCGTCGCCATCCGAGACGTGGAGCCAGTCGCCGTCTACGGGTCCGCCCGTGTTGACGATCGTCCACAGGAGGGTGCCGTCGTGCGCCCAGCGCGACGCGTAGACCTTCGATCCGGAACCCGGGTGGTCGGCCAACGGCGTCCACGCTTCGCTCGTGAGCCAGGTCGACCTCTCGCGCTGCACGGGCCGCATCGACCGGAGCATTGCCTTGTCGGCTTCGTTCCAGCCCACCCACACGCCGAAGACGTTCTCCCACACCAGGAGGCCGCTGCCGTTGAGCCAGGCCGAGTGGAGTTCGTCGCGATGGTTGCGGTGCCAGCGGCGGGTGTGGTGGAGGACGTGGCGGCGTTCGAACCACTTCGCGCGCAGCACCCCCGGAACGGTCGAGTCGGCGAACCACTGGGCCCAGGACATCTGGTGGTCCTCGATGCGGGCGAGCGGCACGCGCGACTCGCCCCCCATCACCAGTACGGGGGACACCGAGTCCAACAGCTCCCGCAGCTCCCGGTTCCCCTCCTTCACCGTGTCGAGGAACAGGCCGTCCACGTCCAGATGGCGCAGGCAGGCGGCCAGTTCGTCCGTCGAGACGGCATCGGCACCGGTGGCCCACGGATAGTAGGGCAGGTAGACGTGGAGGCCGCGCTCCTTGAGGGCGGCGATCACGCCCGGGAGCTCCGGGATCTGAAGGTAGAAGTCCAGTTGGCGGCGCTCGTCGATCCCCACGACCGGGTAGGCGCTCCAGAGGATGACGCCGTCGAACCCGCCGAACTCGCGCTGCGCCTGCTCCACGAACGCCTCTGGCGTGAACGCCTCGGTGCGCGCGTCGTAGAGGGTGCCATCCCAGAGGTTCGCCAGGGCGAGCACGAAGTCCGGCTGCGCGAGCGCGGCGTACCGCTGGTCGGCGTAGCCCACCCGATCGCGGGCGTCGCGGCGCCACCGCTGCAGCTGGGATCGCCAGGCGGGCCACTGCGTCGGGTCGTCGGGTGCAGCGAAGATCTTCGCCTCGTCGAGCCCCTCGAGCGACGTGTTCGGGTCGAGCGGCACCTCGGTCGGCAGGTCGAGCGGTCTGGGGGCGTAGAAGGGCGGCTTCACCCGCGCGGACGGCTCATGGCTCCGCCTCGTCGACCAACCGCTTCGCGCGCGCGTAGACCGGCCGGTCGATCATCTGCCCGTCGACCCCCACGGCCTCACCGCCGCGCGCCTCGAACGCGGCGACCACCGTGCGCGCCCACTCGAGGTCGGGATCCGACGGGCGGTGGACCTCGTTCGCGACGGCGACCTGAGATGGATGGATGCAGGTCGTGCCCTCGAAGCCGTACGAGCGCGAGAGCTCCACCCGACCGCGGTAGGCCGTGAGGTCGCGGTAGTCGGCGCCGCTGCCCACCGAGCCGATCAGGGCATGGCCGTGCGCCCGGGCGGCCAGGAAGAGCGGCCAGAGCGCCCCCGCCATCAGATCGGGCGTCGGCTCCATGCGCAGCGAGAGGCTCAGGTCTTCGTTGCCGGGCACGAGGGCGGTCAGGCGGTCCCGGGCGGAGGGCAGGCCGGCCAGGGCCGCCGCGATGGCGCCGACCGCTTGCAGGCCACGTGCGCTCTCGATGGTCAGCAACACCGCCAGCGGCGGCAGGTCGAAGCGTTCCTCCAACTCGACCAGGTAGGCGCCCAACACCTCCACCACGGCGGGGGTGTCCACCTTGGGCAGCAACAGACCCCCGGCGCCGGCGGCTGCGGCCGCCTCGAGGTCGCGCCAGGCCAGACCCCACCGCGCGTTGCTGCGCACGAGCACGAGCGCGCCGTCCGCGCCGACCGTTCGCACCGACTCGGCGAGGCGCTCCCGAGCCGAGGCCTTGGCGTCCTGGGGCACGGCGTCCTCGAGATCGAGGATGAGCGCGTGGGCGCCGCGCCGCGCCGCGCCGGCGATCATCTTCGCGTTGTGCGCGGGGACGTACAGCAGCGAACGGGGCACGCGGCCGGGAATCATGCGACCACGCCCGCCTCGCGCAGCCGGTCGATGTCGGCCTCGTCGTAGCCCAGTTCGTGCAGGATCTCGTCGGTCGCCGCGCCCTTGGCCGGCCCCAGATGCCGCACCCGCCCTGGCGTGCGCGAGAAGCGGGCCACGACGCCGGGGACCTGCACGTCGCCCAGGACCGGGTCGTGGTGCGTCTCGAACGAGCCGCGTGCCTGGACCTGCGGGTCGCTCAGGAGCTCCGAGACGTCGTAGATGGGCCCGACGGCCGCGCCGCTCGCCGAGAGGAGCTCGATCGCCTCGTCCCGGTTCCGCGCACCGAACCACGCTTGCAGGACGCCATCGAGCGTCTCGCGATGCTCGATCCGGGCGTGGTTCGTGGCGAAGCGAGGGTCATCCACCAGCTCGGGTCGGCCGACCGCGGCCATCAGCCGCTCGAACACCGGTTGGGCGCTGGCGGAGAGGGCGACCCAGGCCCCGTCGGCCGACCGGTAGGCGTTGCGCGGCGCCGAGGTGAGGCTGCCGTTGCCCAGCCGCCCGCGCACCCGTCCCAGAGCGCTGTACTCGAGCACGTGCCCTTCCATGAGCCGGGCGAGCGGCTCGAAGAGCGACATGTCGATGTGCTGGCCCCGGCCGGAGCCGCTTCCAGGGGTGCCGTCGCCGTCCCGCTCGCGCAGGGCCATCATCACCGAGAGCGCCCCGAAGGCACCGGCGACGCCGTCCGCCAGGGGGATGGCCGGCAGCGTGGGGGGCCCGTCCGGATGACCGTTGGAGAAGGCGAAGCCGCTCATCGCTTCGATGAGCGTGCCGAACCCGGCGCGATCGGCGTAGGGACCGTCCTGGCCGTAGCCGGTGACGCTTAGCATCACCAGCCGTGGATGGAGGGCGCTCAGCCGGCCGTAGTCGAGGCCCAAGCGAGCCATGACCCCGGGGCGGAAGTTCTCGATGACCACGTCCGCCTCGCCCACCAACCGTCCGAAGACGCGCAGTCCTTCCTCGCTCTTGAGGTCGAGGCACAGCGAGCGCTTGTTGCGCGCCAGCGTCTTCCAGAACACCGGCTCCCCGTCCTTCGACAGGCCGAATTGCCGGGCGTGGTCGCCGCTCTTGGGGTGCTCGAGCTTGATGACGTCGGCGCCGTAGTCCGCCAGGAAGGTCGCGGCCCATGGGGCCGCCATCATCGTCGCCATGTCGATGATGCGGAGCCCAGCGAGGGGCCCGGCTTCCTCCCTGAGCGGTTGGCTGGCGAACTGGGCCATGCGCCTGCTTCCCTTCTCTCCTACGACAGGTACCGCTCCGGCACCTGCGCGAGCGTCCGTTGGGCGAGCTCGTCGAGCCGCGAGTCGTCGAACCCCTTCAGGCTGGTCCGCACGCGGTTGCGCAGGGGGGCGGACCAGCGCTCCGGGATCGCACCGGGCCCGTGCATCACGCCGATGATCGAGCCGACGGTGGCCCCGTTGCAATCGGTGTCCCAGCCGCCCATCACGGCGTGGCAGATGGTGCGTTCGAAGTCGCCCTCGCCGAAGAGCAGGGCGGCCGTCACCAGCGCGGCGTTGTTGATGGTGTGGACCCAGTGGTAATGGCCGTAGCGGGCGTGGAGGAGGTCCAAGGCTTCTTCCCAGTCGCTCGTTCGGTCCGGAAGGTCCCGCGCGAAGCGCACCGCTTCGGCGAGCCTGCTGTCCTCGGGGACCATCTGCAGGCCGGCCGCCACCACGGCCGCGACGTCGTCGGTCGTGAACGCCTTGGCGACCATCGCTGCGACGAACATCTCCCCGTAGATGCCGTTGGCGCTGTGGCTCAGCCGCGCATCGCGCCAGGCGAGTTCGGCCGCGCGAGCCGGGTCTCCGGGGGAGACCCAGCCCCACACGTCGGCCCGGATCTGGGCGCCGATCCACTCACGGTAGGGGTTCCGGTGGAGCGCCGTCTCGGGAGGGAGCAGGTAGTGGAGCAGGTTCTCGTAGGTCACCCGCTCGGCCGTGAAGACGGTGAGCACCGGCATCATCTGGAGCCAGACGGTGGCGACGTCGTCGGTGGTGAAGTCGGCTCCGTGGGTCTCCAGCACGTGGAGGTTGAGCATGGAGTAGTTGAGGTCGTCGTCCTCGGGCATGCACTCGATGTTCTCGCGCATGCTCGTGGGCAGGCTGGCCCGGTTCCAGGGGTAGCGGGAGGTGACCTCATCGGGCACCCCATGGGCGGTGAAGTAGCGGCGCAGCGGCCACTCGTCGATGCTCTGGAGGATCTCGCGGATGCCCTCGCGCGGGATCTTCTCGACCGGCTTGCCCAGCAAGCACCCGGCCGACCGGCCGATCCAGCCGGCCTCCAGCTTCTGTGCAAGCTCGTCCCGGTCGAACCCGGCCGAGGCGGAGGCAGCCGCCCCGCGAACGAAGGCCAGCACGTCGAGGTCGTCGTCGTTGCGCCGCAGCGGAACGGCCACATCGAGCAGCTCGAGCGCTCGCGCTCGTCGCCGGTCCAGGTCCTCCCCCTCGGACGCGCGCCACTGGGCCTCCAGCTCGCTGGGGTCGGCACCCTCCTCCCGCAGCTGCCGGAACTCGTGTTCGATGCGGTCTTCGGGCTTGAGCCAGGTGATGCGAACCATCTAGCGTCCCGCCGCCGCACGGGTCGCAGGGAAGCTGGCGAGCCGCCGCTCCCAGCGCTTGCGGTCGCGCTCGAAGACCTCCTGAGCGACCAGGGCGAGCCCGTCGGCGACCGCGCGGAAGTCCCGGCGGCTGGCCGACGCGACGGTGTCGGCCCAGCGTTCGGGAACGGCGGCCTCCCCGTGGAGCGCCCCCGCGATCGAGCCGCCCATCTGAGCGATCGAATCGGAGTCTCGCCCGTAGTTCACGCCGCCCAGCACGGTGCCCGTGTAGTCCCCCCGGTTGGCGACGAGCATGCCCAGCGCCACCGGCAGCTCCTCGATCGCGTTCTTGCGGCTCGGCTTGCGGGCATCGAGGTCGGGTTCGCGGTAGGTCTCGCCGACGGAATCGAAGGGCCGGACCGCGTCGCGCAGGACGGGGATCGCGGCCTCCCAGCCGTCAACCCCGCGAGCGGCGCGTACGACGGCCTCGATCGCCGTCTTGGTGCCGTCCTTGGCCAGTCGGGTGGCGACGTCGACGACCGAGTCGACGGTCGCTCCGGGTCGCATGGCCTCGGCGACGGCCGCCGCCATCACGCCCGCAGCCTCCCGGCCGAAGCTCACCTGGTGTGCCCCGGCGAGGTCGATCGCCTCGGCGTAGGCGCCCTCCGGGTTGCCGGCGTTCACGATCCCCACCGGCGCGATGTACATGGCGGCGCCGCAGTTGACGACGTTCCCCACCCCGGCTTCGCGCGGATCGACGTGGGCGTGCCGCAGGCGGTGGAGGAGGTACTTCTCGGCGAAGAAGAGTCGGTTGACGAGCACCGTCTCGCGCTCCAGTTCCGGGATGAAGATGACCTCGTCGGCGATCTGCGGGACCAGGTAGTCCGCCATGTCGAAGGCGGTGAGGTGCTCGCGCACCTGCAGGTAGACGTTGCTGAGGGCGAGCGTCATGAGCGTGTCGTCGGTGACGTGCCCGTCCCCCTTGTGGAACGGCGAGATCGGCCGCGCCGTCTGCCAGTCCTCCAGGAAGGGGCCGACGATGTCGGTCACCCAGCCGCCGAAGCGTTCACGGATCCGTTCCGGCGGATATCCCTCGGTCGAACCACCCAGAGAGTCGCCCACGGCGAGTCCCACGATGCATCCTCTGGCTCCATCTTCGATCGTCTTAGCCACTGGCAAGTTCCTTTCGCTGCGCTCGCGGTTGGGCCGGGGCGCGTCAGGACGTGGAGGTGAGCAACTCGTCGAGCAGCGACATCGGTCGCGTTCCAGCGAGGTGCGGCAGGGCCAACCCCTGGAGGGGCGCCTCTTCGAGAGGGTGTTCGTGGGCGGTCCCCAGTGCGCCGCCCAGTGCGCCGATCATGGGCGCGACGGACGCCGCCGTCCTCGGCAGCGCGAGCGCCGCTAGGAGGCCGGGCTCGAGTTCGCCTTCGGTGAAGTGGGCGATGGCGAGCGCGATGGCGAGCGTCTCGGGCGCCGAGTTCCCGTAGTCGTACGCGTGGTTCGTCGGTCCGCTGGCCAAGCGGCGGATGAGGTCGAAGAGGCTGGCCGCCTCGGCTGCATGCGCGAGCGCTCGGTCGGCCTCGATGGCCGTCCAGCTTCCCGCGGGGATGCCCGCTCGAGCGAGGGCCACGGCCGCACCGGCGTCGGCCCCGTCGAGCGCGCCGCGCAGGGCTGCAGCGAACGCTTGGGCCGCCCAGATGCCATCAAAGGCGTTGCTGATCTGCGCGTCGCTGGCGACGACCTCCTGTAGCTCGCCCGCTGCCAAGCCACCCCCATCCGCGGCCAGGAGCGCCACGGACCGGAAGCAGGCGCTGTCGTCGAAGTAGTGGGGGTTGTCGTGCCCGCTCGTGGGCGGATCGATGCCGGCGGCGACGTTCGCGATGGCGGCATGCTGGCCCACGGAGAGCCGCAGCTCCGCACGCCGCGCCGCCAGGTCGCGCCACGCCTCGAGCGCGACCCGGGGGTCGTACCGCCCGCCACCCTCGATCAGGACCTTCAGCTGGAACACCAGCCATTCGCCGTGGACCCCCGACGCCGTCTGGAACGGGGCGGTGGGCTGGTTCAAGGCGAACGGCAGCGCCTCGTCGATGATCCCACGCGCCTCGTGCTCGGCCTCGATCTCGCGTCGCTTGCGCCTCGTCCAGGCCGGGAGCAGGTGCGCCCGGCGGTAGAGGTTCTGCCACGCCAGTCCGTCGGCGAGGACCATGGCGCGGACGACGCTTCGGACGCTGCCGCTCACGGCGCCTGCCTCGGCGCCAGATCGGCGAGCGCGTCCGCGGTCGCGATCAGGTCGGCCCCTGCGACGCACGCGAGGCAGCGCCCGGTGGCGGGCGCGACGACCGCGTGCCAGCGGTCGGGGAACGCGCTCGGGCCGAGCTTCGCGCCCAGGATCGCCCCGATGATGGCGGCGACCGTGTCCGAGTCGCGGCCTAGGTTGACGGCGGCGAGGAGGGTGCCCGCGACGTCGCCGCGGCCGGCGACGAGCAGCCCGAAGGCCAGCGCCACCGCTTCCGGCGCCAGGTCCGCCCAAGGGTAGTACTCGACGGCGAGAGCGTCGTGCAAGCTCGGGATCGCGTCCCTGGCCCCGCTCGCCCGTGCGCCGAGGCGGACGGCCCGGTGCAGATGCCGCGCCGTCCACGAGTCGCTCGGAACGACCTCGAGCCCCGTTGCCAGGATGCCGTCGAGCGTGGCGCCGCGCGTGGCGGCGGCGATCGCTGCGGCCACCGCCTGGCCGGCGTAGATGCCCTCGCCGTCGTGGCTCACCCGACCGTCCTCGCGCGCCAGCCGTGCGGCCAGCTCAGGGTCGCCACCGGAGACGATCCCGAACGGGGCCACGCGCATCGCCAGGCCGTCGCTCCAGGCGTGGTAGTGGCGGCCGGATTCCGGCGGGCGCAGCCCACGCTTGAGGTTGTCGATCGTGGCCATCTCGCTGAACCCGGCGCCCTTGAACGGGCCCACCTGGGGGACGATGTGCTCGAGCCAAGCGTCGGCGAAGTGCTCGCTCGTGACGCCCAGCCCGTGCTCGATGAGGACGCGGGCGGAGAACAGCGTGTACTCGGTGTCGTCGCTCACCGCGGTCGAGCCCGGTGGCAGGTCCTCGATGTAGCCCCACTTGGCCGCGATGGCGTCGGGGGTCCACCCCTCGGTGGGTTGGCCCAACGCGTCGCCCACGGCCAGGCCGATCAGGCACCCACGCGCCGCCTCTTGGATGGGCAGGGGCGAACCGGTCATGCGGGCACCTCGTGGCGGATGTAGTCCGTGGACGACTCGCGCACGATCAACCGGGGCGTCACGGTGACCTTCCGGGGCTCCTCGGCCGCTCCTCCGAGCAGGCGCTCGAGCAGCAGCTCCGCCGCCAGCCGGCCGCGCTCTTCGGCGAGCAAGGAGACCGTGCTGAGCGTCGGCGTCGAGATCTTCCCGAGGTCGATGTCGTCCATCCCGACCAGCGCCACCTGACTCGGAACGCCGATCCCGAGCTCGCGCAGGCGCCGCATCGCGCCGAAGGCGATCACGTCGTTGGCGCAGAAGATCGCATCGAGCTCGTCGTGCCCGGCGAGCAGACGGTCGACCGACCGGTATCCGCCCGCCATGCTGAACTCGCCGTTCACGATCAGTGCCTCGTCGACGTGCAGGCCGTTCTCTTCGAGCGCCCGGCGGTACCCGAGGGACCGCGTCCCGGCAGGTACGGTACCGGGTGTGCCGTTGATGAACCCGATACGTCGCCGCCCGCCGTCGAGGAGGTGTTGCACCGCCCCCTGAGCGCCGCCGGCCGAGTCCACGCGCACGTTGTCGACCCGCGCCTCCTCGGGCACCGAGCCGACCACGCAGACGCGGCCGCGCACGCGCTCCAGGCGCTCGACGAGCTTCCTCGTGGGCTTGAGCGAGCAGATGATGAGGCCATCGACGCGCATCTGCTCGAGGCTGTCCAGGGCGAACTCTTCTCCGCCGGGATCGTCGTTGGCGCTCATCAACGAGAGCCGGAAGCCGCGCTCTTTCGCCTCCCGCTGGATCGTTTTCGCCATCGCCACGTAGACGGGGTTGGCGATGTCGGGAACGACGAGCGCGATCTGCTCGGTGCTGCGCCGCTTGAGGCTGCGGGCGACGTGGTTGGGCACGTACTCGAGGTCGGCGATGGCGTCGAGCACCCGTCGGCGCGTCGCCTCGGGTCCGGCTTGCGTGTTGACGATGCGCGACACGGTGCCGATGGACACACCGGCTCGTGTGGCCACATCGACGATCGTAGCGCGCTTCTGCTTGTCGTTCACGTATCCCCGCCCATGGTTGATCCCAGCGATGCTAAAACGTTTCATGCGCGTGGTCAAGGTCGCGCACGCGCGTGGGGACGACCATCCTTGGAGGAGGGAACTCGGGACCGAGGTAAGATGTACGCCGGACGCATGAACAGGACGCACGCCGTACAGAAGGTCCCCCACGTCACGATCGCCGACGTCGCCGAGCGCGCCGGCGTATCCGTCGGGACCGTGTCCCGGGTGCTCAACAACGTCGAGAACACCGGTGCGGACGTCCGGCTCCGAGTCCGGGGTGCGGTCGAGGCGCTCGGCTACGTCCCCAACCACGCGGCCCGCAGCCTCAAGCGCCGGCTGACGATGCAGATCGCGCTCGTGGTCCCGGACCTCGGCAACCCCGTGTACGCGCAGATGGCCGTGGGCGTTCAACGTGAGGCGGCCGCATCGGGCTACCACCTGACCCTGGTCAGCAGCGGTGGCGACTGGAGTGAGGAGCGGCTCGCCCTCCAGAGCCTCGAGGAGCGCCAGGTGGACGGAGCGATCGTCTGCTCGCTGAACGTCACCCAGAACCTCGTCCGTTCGGTCGCCGAGCACGCCAGCAGCATCTGCGTCATCGGCGCTCTACCGCTCGACTGCCCGGTCGATAACGTGCGCCTCGATTCGGTCCGCGGCGCGGAGTTGGCCGTCGAGCACCTGGTGGGTTCGGGCCGTCGCCGCGTCGGTTTCGTCAACGGGACGCCGGGAACCGTGCCGCACGAGGTCCGCGACCGCGGCTACCGGCAGGCGCTGGCCCGGGCCGGCATCGCGTACGACGAGCGATGGGTCGCCAGCGGCGACTTCACGATGACCGGCGGGTACGAGGCGGTCGACCGACTCCTGGACACCCGCGTGCCGTTCGAGGCCCTCTTCTGCGCGAACGACATGATGGCGTTGGGGGCGATGCGGCGGCTGCAGGAGTCGGGGGTCTCGGTGCCGCGGCAGGTCGCGGTGGTGGGCATGGACGACATCGAGGCCGCGCGGATGTCCACGCCCACGCTCACTACCGTCTCGCTGCTGGCGCGCGAGCGCGGCCGGATCGCCGGTGAACTGCTGCTCCGACGCCTCTCCGGAGGGGGCGCGGGCGAGCCGCAGAAGGTCACCGTCCTTCCCAAGCTGATCACGCGCGAGTCGAGCGCCGTCGGCTGAGGTGACTCGGTCGAGGCTGTCGCTCGGTGCGCTGTCGACCTCGGGCCTCTCGAACCCGCTGCGGTACCGCCTCTGCGTGCCGGAGGCAGGAGCGTTTGTCACGCCGCACACGCCGTTGCTCCTCCTCCTCCACGGCAGCGGTGGCGACGAGCAATCCTGGGATCCTGGCCTCGAAGCGTTGCAGGACGCGGTGGCCCAGGGGAGGCTGCCGCCGATGGCGGCGGTCGCGCCCGCCAGCGGGACCAGCTGGTGGGTCGACGGTCCGGAGGCCGTGGAGTCGGCTGTGATCGACGAGCTGCTGCCGCACGTCCGGAGCGAACTGGGCCTCGAGCAGACCGGAGGAGTCATCGTCGCCGGCTTCTCGATGGGGGGCTACGGCGCCGTGCGCTACGCCCTGCGCTACCCGGAGTCGTTCGATGGCGCGATCGCCATGAGTTCCGCCCTCTACGAGGACCTGCCGCCGTCCGGCTCGAGCGCTCGCAGCAGCGGCGCCTTCGGCACGCCCTTCGATGAAGGGCGCTGGCGCGAGCGCAACTACCCGGCGCTCCTCGACGCGTACCGGGGCTCCGGACGCCGGGTCCCCTTCTTCATCGCGGCCGGCGACGACGACTGGAACGAACCGGCCGGTTGGCGGTTCAACACCGAGGTCCAGTCGCTGCTCCTGTTCGAGCGCCTGACCAAGGAGATCGGCAGCCCGGGCCGTATGAGGATCGATGCCGGAGGCCACGACTGGGGCTTCTGGCGACCGATGTTCCTCGAGGGGCTGCGGTACCTGCTGAACGATCTAGCGTGACGCGACGGGAAGCTCCTGAGGCGGGACGACCGGCCGCGTCGAGCCCGGGCCCGAGGAAGCGCGAGCCCGAGGGTAAGGTGGTCGCGTGCTCGAACTCCTCCTGATCCTCGTCGGCATCGTGGTGGCGTTCCTGCTCTTCTTCTGGGGTGCGGCGTCCTACACGAGTCGGACGTTCGCGACGATCGCCGCTCGACACGTCGAAGACACCGAGTGGATCGTGCAGAGCGGGATCGCGCCGCCGGGTTGGAGCGAGGGCCAGAAGCGGCGCGTCGCCCAGTTGGAGGCTGCGGGCACCCCAGCCGAGCGGCTGGACCGCATCAAGGCGCGGTATCGGGAGGGGCTCATCGCCCGGCTCGAGCGCCACCTGCGCTACCTCGAGCGAGCCACCCTGTTCCGGAACGAGTACGAGCGCAGCGACCTGACCGACCGTATCCGCGAGGTGGGCCGCTCCTGGGAGCACGGCCGGTGGGCGCAGATCGTCGGCGAGGAGGAGTTCGACCTGCCCAGACGCGCCGGGTAAGCGCGAGGTCGGGTCCCCGACCGCCCCCGTCGCCGGCGTGGCCTGCGTCGCCGTGCGCGCTCGAGGAACGAGAAAGGGGAGGCGGCCGATCGGCCGCCTCCCCTCGTTCGCGATGGGGTCGCTGCCCCGAGCCGTTCCTTACTGAGCCATCCAGAACTGGTAGGCGAACTCGCCCATCTCACCCTGCCAGATCTGGCGGGGCGTGTAGGCGCTCGGGACGTTGCGGAGGTCGTTCGAGGCGATGAACAGGTCGGGCAGCTGGCCGGCGACGCCGATGACGATGAGCTGGTCGGCCTGGGTGTCGAACATCTGGGTCATCAGCTCGGCGAACGCTTCGCTGTCGGGTGGCACCTGGCGCGACTGCTGGAACGCCGCCTCGTGGTCCTTCACCCACTGCGGCGGCTCGACGCCGGGCAGGACGCCGCCCTCGAAGTCGCTGAGGCTGCGCTCGCCGGCCTCGACCTGCTGCTGCGCCCTCAGCCAGTTGAACCAGCCGCGCGCGGCCCAGGAGTAGTTCTCGTCGCCGAGCACCGCGAAGCTCTCGTACTCCTGCAGGTAGGAGTGGCCCTCGATGGTGGCATCGAACGTCCCGGCGTCGAGCGACTCGTTGTGCAGGTCGCCACCGACGTTGCGGATCTCCACGCGCAGACCGACGTCCTCGAGGTACTCCTTGAGCAGTTCGGCGGCGCGGGCCGGGTCGCCGACCCCTTCGATGCTGTCGGTGATCGTGAGGATCGTGGTGAACTCGCTGCCGTCGGGGGCCCTGCGGAAGCCGTCCCCGCCGCGCTCGGTCATGCCGATCTGGTCGAGCAGTTCGTTCGCGAGCTCGGTATCGTAGGTCGCGTAGCTCTGGGCCCAGGCCTCGTCGAACCACGACTCGCTCGGCTTGGCGGTCGTCTGCCCGGGGGTGGCCTGACCGATGTACAGGAGGTCGTTGATCTCGTCGCGGTCGAGGGCGACCGACACCGCGCGCCGGAAGTCGACGTTCTCGTACACCTCACGCTTGACGGGATCCTGGTGGGTGAGGTTGAAGATCATCGTCAAGTTGGAGGCCATGAGGCTCGGCACCAGCTGGACGCGGTAGTCGCCGGCCGCCTCGTTCTGCTTCAGGAGGGTGAAGTCCGCGAAGGTGGGGTAGATGTACGCGGCGTCGGTCTGGCCTGAGACGATGTTGAGGGTGTAGGTCTGAGGGTCGACGATCTGCGCGACGATGCGATCGATGTAGGGCAGCTGACGCCCTTCGCTGTCCACGCCGAAGAAGTACGGGTTGCGCTCCAGCACGCGCCGGTTGGAGGTCAGCTCGGTGACCATCCAGGGGTGCAGGGTCGGCTTCTGGTCGATGTCGAACGGGGAGTAGGCCTCGTTGAAGGCGTCCTGCCAGGTCTCGAACCCTTCGGCCTCCGCCAGCTCTTCGGCATCGGGGTTGAAGTCGGGGTGGTAGCGGCCCATGTAGTGCGAGGGCAGGATGTTCATGATCATGTTGCCCGCGTTGCCGCCCAGTTCCTCTTCCCAGCGCGGCTTCGGCTTGTTGAGGGTGAGCTGGAAGGTCCACTCGTCGAGCGCCTCGAAGGCGACCTCGTAGCCTTTGCGCGGGTAGTCGAGGTTCCACCACGTGAGGTCGGCGTCTTGGGCCATGACCTCGTACACGATCCGGACGTCGTCCATGCTCACGGGGTGTCCGTCGGACCACTTCATCCCCTCGCGCAGGGTGAAGGTGCCGGTCGTGAAGTCGTCGGAGATGGCCCAGTCGGAGAGGATCGACGCGCGGACGTTCCCGTCCATGTCCATCTGCAGGAAGCGCGGGCTCATCTCCGGCGCCGGCATCAGGTCGTTCCACGGGTCGGGCGCGACCGCGTACACGAACACCGTGTCGCTGTACTCGCCCGGTTCACCCAGCAGGGCGAGCTCGGCGGGCACGGCGGGAAGCCGCTCTTCCACCGGGGGCAGATCGCCGGCCGCCACGCGTTCGGCGAGCGACGGTGCCTCCTGGAACGCCTGACCGAAGGCGATGCCGGCGGACAGCAGCAGCGTCCCACCGAAGAGCGCGAGTTGTCGCAGGACTGGGCGATCCATGTCTGACCTCCTGGGGCTCGCTCGGCTCGAGACCGTCCCGATCACCGAGGAACCGTTTTACAAAGGGTTATGGCTCGTAGGTTACGGTACGGTGTCCGAGGCAGTCAAGGTGCTTGACAGGCGAGCGGGAAGCGTTTGAAGGTAGTGCGAATCGGAACCGTACGCCCCTCGCACCGGCCCACATATGGGCATGGGGTAGAAGAAACGGTTCACGATCGATTGGAGATCCGATGGCGGGCTACCTGGGCAGGCGCATGATCTACATGGTGGTGCTGCTGCTCCTCCTGTCGTTCGTCACGTTCCTGATCATCCAGCTTCCGCCGGGCGACTACTTGAGCACCATGGTCGCGCGCATGCGGTCGCTGGGGCTGGTGGTGGAACCGGCCGTCCTCGAGACCTACGCGCGACGGTACGGGCTCGACCTGCCTCTGCATCAACAGTTCCTGATCTGGTTCCGGGGCCTGCTGACGGGCGATTTGGGCGAGTCCTTCATCTACGGTGCGCCGGTTCTCGACCTCATCAAGGAGCGCATCCTCCTCTCGGCGGCGATCACCTTCGGCACGCTCATCGTCACCTACGCGATCGCCGTGCCGATCGGCATCTACTCCGCGACCCACCAGTACTCGCCCCTGGATTACGTCTTCACCGTGCTCGGGTTCATCGGGTTGGCGGTGCCCAACTTCCTCCTCGCGCTGATCCTGATGTTCCTGGCCTTCCGGTACTTCGGTTGGAGCGTGGGCGGGCTGTTCTCCCGCGAGTACGTCGTCGCGCCATGGAGTTGGGGCAAGTTCGTCGATCTGCTCAAACATCTGCCGATTCCGCTGTTCGTCATCGGCACCGCGGGGACGGCGAGCCTCATCCGCATCCTCCGTGGCTCGCTCCTGGACGAGCTGCGCAAGCAGTACGTCACCACCGCGCGGGCCAAGGGCGTGCCGGAACGCCGGCTGCTCTTCAAGTACCCCGTTCGGGTGGCGATCAACCCGATCATCAGCCACATCGGTTACCTGCTGCCGATGCTCGTCGCCGGCGAGACGCTGACCTCGATCGTCCTCAGCCTGCCCACGGTGGGCCCGCTGCTCCTCGAGGCCCTGCAGCAGCAGGACATGTACCTCGCCGGCAGCTTGCTCATGGTCCTGGGCACGCTCGCGCTGATCGGCATCTTGCTCTCGGACATCCTGTTGGTGATCGTCGACCCACGCATCCGCTTCGAAGCCGGGGAGTCCGCATGAACACGAAGTGGTGGCCGCTGCCGTTCGGGCGCTTCGGCAGGACCCGGTCCGGCTCTCGGTTCGATCCGCGGAAGCCGCGCCGGGAGCGGGATCCGGAGGACATCTACCTCGCGTCCAGCGGGCAGCTCGTCTGGCGCGCGTTCCGCAAGCACAAGCTGGCGATGTTCGGCCTCGCCGTGCTGGGGGTCCTCTACGTGCTCGCGATCTTCGCCGGGTTCTTCGCGCCGTACGACCCCTGGCAGCGGCACACCGGGTACGTCACGGCGCCGCCCACCCCCATCCGCGTCGTGCACGAGGGCCGGCCACACTGGCCCTTCGTGTACGCGTCCACCGTCGAGCTGAACCTGGACACCCTCGCCCGCGAGTACACGGTCGACCGCTCCGAACCCTACGAGCTGCGCTTCTTCGTGCGGGGTGAGCCGTACAAGCTGATGGGCCTGTTCCCCACCGACGTCCGCTTCGTCGGCGTCGAGGAAGGGGGCAAGCTGTTCCCCTTCGGCACCGACAGCCTCGGGCGCGACGTGTACTCCCGGGTGCTGCAGGGGGCCCGCATCTCGCTCTCGATCGGCCTGATCGGCGTCTTCATCAGCTTCATCCTGGGCGTCACGCTGGGCGGGATCTCGGGCTACTTCGGCGGCACCGTCGACATGGTGATCCAGAGGATCATCGAGTTCTTGGGGCAGCTCCCCAGCATCCCGCTGTGGATGGCGCTGGCCGCGGCCGTCCCCACGGAGTGGCCGCCGGTGCGGGTCTACTTCATGATCACCCTCGTGCTCTCGGTGCTCGGCTGGACCGGCCTGGCCCGAACCGTTCGCGGCAAGATCCTCCAGTTGCGGACGGAGGAGTTCGTGATGGCCGCGCGCTTCGCTGGGGCTTCGCAGTTCGCCATCATCCTCAAGCACCTGCTGCCGGGCTTCGCGAGCTACCTGATCATCCACATCACGCTCGCGATCCCCGAGATGATCCTCGGCGAGACCGCCCTGAGCTTCATCGGCGTGGGCCTGAAGGCTCCGGTCGTGAGTTGGGGGGTCATGCTCCAGGAGGCGCAGAACGTGCGGACCGTGGCCGTGAACCCGTGGCTGATGCTGCCCGCTCTGTTCGTCATCGCCACGGTCTTGTGCTTCAACTTCGTGGGCGACGGGCTGCGCGACGCCGCCGATCCGCACTCCAGCTGACGCGGTCGGCGGTCGCCAAGAGACGCCCTGCCTAGGAGACGCCCTGCAGGTCGAGCGTCTCGGAGAAGTGGCAGGCGGCGTGGTGGCCCGGCTTGATCTCGCGCAGCGCCGGCTTCTCGACGCTGCAGATGTCTTGGGCATACCGGCAGCGGGGGTGGAAGTAGCAGCCGGACGGGGGATCGGCCGGGTTCGCCACGTCGCCCCGCAGCACGATCCGGTCCATCTTCCGGTGGGGGTCGGGGCGGGGCACGGCCGAGAGGAGCGCCTCGGTGTAGGGGTGCTGGGGCGCCGAGAAGAGGTCTTCGGTCTTGGCCTGTTCCACCAGCTGCCCCACGTACATCACGGCCACCCGGTCCGAGATGTGCTCGACGACGCTCAGGTCGTGCGCGACGAACAGGTAGGCGAGCCCGAGTCGCTCCTGGAGTTCCACGAGCAGGTTCAGGATCTGGGCCTGGATCGAGACGTCCAGGGCCGAGACCGGCTCGTCGGCGACGATCAGGCTGGGGTTGGTCGCGATGGCTCGCGCGATCCCGATCCGTTGCCGCTGTCCGCCGCTGAAGGCATGCGGGTAGCGGTTGATGTGGCGGGTGCTGAGCCCCACCACGTCCATGAGCTCCTTCACCCGTTTCTCGACCTGGGCTCGCTTGGCGTTCAGGCCGTAGACGAGCGGCTCGCCGACGATCTCGAGCACGGTCATGCGCGGATCGAGCGACGTGTACGGGTCCTGGAAGACCATCTGGATGTGCTTCCGGATGGGTTGGAGTTCCCGGCCGGTGAGGGCGTTCATGTCGACGTAACGACCGTCGACCTTGAACTCGATGCTGCCTTCGGTCGCCCGCAGGCCCCGCATGACGCAGCGCCCCAAGGTCGTCTTGCCCGATCCCGACTCGCCCACCAGCCCTACGGTCTCGCCAGGCATCACCTCGATCGACACCCCGTCGACGGCCTTGATGACGCCCGTGCGTCGGCGCAGGAAGCCCTTCTCGATCGGGAAGTACTTCTTCAGGCCCTCGACGCGCAGGAGCGGTTCCGTTGCGTTCGCCGCGCGAGGGAGGTCCGTCCCCGGCATGACCTGCGCTTCGGCGGCCTCACGCATGGACTTGCTCCTCCTCGATCTCGCGGTGGTGCAGGAAGCACCGCACGGGGTGCTGGCCCGTGCCCTCGGTGAGCTCGGGCATGGCCTCGTCGCAGACCCCCGGCATGGCGTCGGAGCAACGATCGACGAACGGGCACTGGCGGGGGAGGTTCATGGGCATCGGCACGGTGCCTTCGATCGCCTCGAGCGGTCCGCGCCGTTTCTCGCCCAGCTTCGGGATGGACTTGAGCAGCTTCCGGGTGTACGGGTGGAGCGGATCGTCGAAGATCTGCTCCACGGTCCCGGTCTCGACGATCTTGCCGAGGTACATGACGGCGACGCGGTCGGCGATCTCGGCGATGACGCCCAGATCGTGGGTGATGAACAGCATGGACATGTTCGTGCGCTCTTTGAGGTCCGCCATGAGGGTCAGGATCTGCGCCTGGATGGTCACGTCGAGGGCGGTGGTGGGCTCGTCGGCGATCAGGAGCGCCGGATCGCACGAGAGCGCCATCGCGATCATCGCCCGCTGCCGCAGACCACCGGAGAGCTCGTGGGGGTAGGCGTCGATCCGCGCCTTGGCGTTGGGCATGCCCACCAGCTCGAGCGCCGCGATGGCTTGGGCCTTCGCCTCCCGGCGGCTATTCGTGCGGTGCAACAGTAGCGATTCCATGATCTGGTTGCCGATGGTGTGCACGGGGGAGAGGCTGGTCATCGGCTCCTGGAAGATCATCGCGATCCGGTGGCCGCGGATCGATCGCAGTTGGTGGCCGTGCGCCGGCAGGCGGGCCAGGTCGGTGCTGGTGCCGTCCTCCTCGTTGAAGCGGATGGAGCCGCCGACGACGCGGCCCGGGCGCGGCACGATCCGCAGGATCGACTGAGCCGTGACGCTCTTGCCGCAGCCGCTCTCCCCGATGATGCCCAGGGTCTCGGCGCGACCGACCTCGAACGACACCCCGTCCACGGCTTTGAGGGCACCGTCGTCGGTGAAGAAATGGGTCTTGAGGTCCTTGACTTCGAGGAGCGGAGAGCGCACGCGATCCCTTCCTGAAACGGTTCATGGAGTTCTCGGGATTGTAACCCGACGTCAGCGGCGCGGGCGGAGGCGCGCTCGGTCCCCACCGGCGATCGACCGGTGGGATGATGAAGACGCGTTTCGGTCGCTGGGAGCCCGCTCGAAGGAGGAACCATGCCAGATCAAGCCATCCGCTTCGACCACGTCGCCATCACCGTGCAGGACATGGACCGCTCGGTCGGCTTCTACCGCGACCTGCTCGGGTTCGAGGTGCTGGGCCAGCTGTTCCTGAACGAGGGCACCTTC
>JAABRX010000004.1 GCA_011390675.1 Trueperaceae bacterium
GTCGGCGCCACCACCACCGGCGAGTACCACCGCTACATCGAGAAGGACGCCGCGCTCGAGCGCCGCTTCCAGCCGGTGATCGTCCTGGAGCCCTCGCCCGAGGAGTCGCTCGAGATCCTCCACGGCCTGCGCGAGAAGTACGAGGCCCACCACGGGGTCGTGATCCCCGAGGCGATCCTCGAGCTCTCGGTGCGCTTCGGCGAGCGCTCGCTGCCGGGCCGCAACTTCCCCGACAAGGCGATCGACCTGATCGACGAGGCGGCCTCGCGCACGCGCCTGAACAAGTCGCTCGGCTTCCCGGTGCTCGAGGGCGACGACGGCACCCCCATCGTCAGCCGCGAGGACGTCGAAGCGGTCGTGAACTCGTGGGGCGGGGTCTACGTCGACGAACAGGACGGCGAGAAGCTCGCCGACCTGGAGCGCCGGCTGCGCCACGCGGTGGTCGGCCAGGACAAGGCGATCACGGCGCTCGCCTCGGCCCTGCGGCGCGCCCGCGTCGGCCTCGGCGGCCGCACCCGGGTCTCGGCTTCGTTCCTGTTCGTCGGCCCCTCCGGCGTCGGCAAGACCTTCTTGGCCAAGCAGCTGGCCGTCGAACTGTTCGGCAGCGAGCGCGCCCTCGTGCGGCTCGACATGTCGGAGTACCAAGAGGCGCACTCGATCAGCAAGCTGATCGGGGCCCCGCCCGGGTACGTCGGCCACGAGCAAGGGGGTCGGCTCACCGAGGCGGTGCGGCGCCAGCCCTTCGCGGTCGTGCTGCTCGACGAGATCGAGAAGGCGCACCCCGACATCTACAACACCTTCCTGCAGGTGCTCGACGACGGCCGCCTCACGGACGGCCAGGGGCGGCAGGTGGACTTCCGCCGGGTGATCCTGATCATGACGTCCAACACCGGCTTCAACCGCGGCCCGGGCATCGGCTTCCAGCACGAGGGCCAGGTCGACGTCGACGCGCCGCTCAAAGGCATCTTCTCCCCCGAGTTCCTCGACCGCCTCGACGAGGTCATCCCCTTCCAGACCTTCGATCGCAGCGGCATCCACGTCATCGCCGCGCAGATGCTCGAGGACATCACCCGCGAGCTCGGGAACCGCGACGTCGAGGTGCGCTTCGGCCCCGAGGTGGCGGCGTTCCTGGTCGATCGGCTCCCCCCGGGCGAGAGCGCGCGCCCCTTGCGGGGGGTCGTGCGCGAGCACGTCGAGGATCCGCTCTCGCTCGAGCTGCTCGAGCGCGGCACCGCCGACCCCATCCTCGTGACGGTCGACGGCGGTCGCCTGGTCTTCGCGCGACCGGTGCCCATCGCGTGAGCTGCGCGCGCTCGACCGAACGCTAGAATCGGCGGATGTCGAGTCCGCATCGGCACGGATCGGAGAGCCCATGGCGCGCGTGACGGTCGCGTACGCGTGCACGGAGTGCGGTGCCCGCAGTCCGGGCCCGCTCGGGCGCTGCCCCCGGTGCGGCACGTGGGGGACGGTCGAGGCCGAAGCCGTCGAGGCCGCGCCCGGCGGCCGCGCGGCGTCCGGTCGGCGATCGGCGCCGCCGATCGCGACGGCCCGGCTCGACGACGTCTCCGACCTCGCCTTCGCGCGCACCCCGTCGGGCGACGCCGAGGTGGACCGGGTCTTGGGCGGCGGCTGGGTCGCCGGTGGTGCGGTGCTGCTGGCCGGCGAGCCGGGCATCGGCAAGTCGACGCTCCTGCTGCAGCTCGCCGACGCCGCCGCGCGGGGCGGCCGGCGGGTGCTGTACGTGTGCGGCGAGGAGTCGCCGGCGCAGGTGAAGCTGCGCGCGCGCCGCTTGGGCGCGGACGGCGCGATCGAGCTCACGCGCGCCACCGACGCGCACGCCATCGCCGCGCACCTCGTCGCGGAGGCGCCGGCGCTGGCGATCGTCGATTCGATCCAGACCCTCACGGTCGAGGACGGCGCCGCGCCGGGCTCGCTCACCCAGGTGCGCGACGCCACGGCGCTGCTGGTCCAGGCCGCCAAGACCTCCGGCACCGCCCTCGTGCTGATCGGCCACGTGACCAAACAGGGCCAGGTCGCCGGACCCAAGGTCGTCGAGCACGTGGTCGACGCCACCCTGGCGCTCGAGTCGGCGGGCGGCTTCCGGGTGCTGCGCGCCACCAAGAACCGCTTCGGCGCGGCGGGCGAGGTGGGGGTGTTCGAGATGACCGATGGCGGCCTGCGCGCGGTGGCGAACCCGTCGGACGCGTTCCTCGCCGAGCGCCCGCACGGCGTGCCCGGCTCGGTCGTGGTCGCGGCGCTCGAGGGCCAGCGCCCGCTGCTCGTCGAGGTCCAGGCGCTCGCGTCGGCATCGCCGTACTCGGCGCCGCGACGGGTGGTGCAGGGGCTCGACGGTCGCCGCGTCGACCTGGTGCTCGCGGTGCTCGAGCGGCGCCTCGAGCTGCCGCTCGCGGGCCTCGACGTGTTCGTCAACGTCGCTGGGGGGCTCCGCCTGACCGACCCCGGCGTCGACCTCGCGGTCGCCGCCGCGGTGGCGTCGGCGGTGACCAATCGCCCCGTGGCGGCGGGCACGGCGGTCTTCGGCGAGGTGGGGCTCGCCGGCGAGCTGCGATCGGTGCCCCAGGGCGCGCGCCGCGCCGCCGAGGCGGCGCGCGCGCTCCACCCCGACGTGGTGGGTCCGCGCGGCGACGGCGGTGCCTGGCGGCCGGCGCGCGACCTGGCCGAGGCGTTCGCGGCGCTCTGGGGGCGGCCGTGAGGGCCGTCGTCCTGCGGACCGCGATCGCGGTGGTCGGCGGCGCGATCGGGGGTGCGGCGGCGACCTTCCTGCTCGACCGCGGCTGGTTGGTCGGGCCGAACAACGTCCTGTACCTCACGGTGCTCGGGCTGCTCGTCGGCTACCTGGTCGGCGGGCGGCCGGCGGACGCCGGCGCGCGGGCGCTCGATCGGTCGCTGGAGCGGTTGGCCCGGGTGCCGCCCGAGGCCGTGCTCGCTGCGGGCACCGGGGCGACCGTCGCGCTCCTGATCACCGTCTTGCTGAACAACGTGCTCGCGCCCGTGCCAGGGTTCACCTGGTACTGGTCGCTGCTGATCGCGGCGGTGCTGATCGCCGCCGCCTCCTGGTTCTTCGTCGTCAACCGCCACCTGTTCGCGGTCTCGCGCGCCCTCGGACGCGGCGTGCCCGAAGAGGCGCCCGCACCGGCGCCCACGGCCAAGGTCCTCGACACCTCGGCGATCATCGACGGACGACTGATCGACGTCGCCGACGCCAACTTCCTCGAGGGCCCGCTGCTCGTGCCGCAGTTCGTGCTCGCCGAGTTGCAGCGGATCGCGGACGCCGACGACCCGCTCAAGCGCCGGCGCGGTCGCCGCGGCCTCGAGGTGCTCGACCGCCTGGTGGCGCACGGCGGGGTGGAGACCGAGGTCGTGCACGACGACGCCGGCGACGGGCCGGTCGACGACCGGCTGGTGCGGCTGTGCACGGCGCGCGGCGCCGATCTGGTCACGACCGACTACAACCTCCACCGGGTCGCGGGGCTGCAGGGCATCCGCGTGCTCAACCTGCACCAGCTCGCGAACGCGGTCAAGGCCGCGTTCCTGCCCGGCGAACGGCTCTCGCTGACGATCGTGCGCGAAGGGCGCGAGGCGGGCCAAGGGCTCGCGTACCTCGAGGACGGCACGATGGTCGTCGTCGAGGACGCCGCCGAGCTCGTGGGGCGCAGCGTCGACGTCACGGTGACGAGCAGCCTCCAGACGCAGATGGGGCGCATGATCTTCGGGCGTCCGGCCGCCTCGGAGCGCGCGGGGGCGGGGAGCGACGGTTGAGCGCTCGGCACCGAGACCAGGGCCCACCGTCTTGACGCGCATGCCGTGCCTGCGTAACCTCGGGAAGCAACCGTCCGCGTCGCGGACCGCACGCGTGGGGCCTTAGCTCAGCTGGGAGAGCGGTCGCTTTGCAAGCGATAGGTCGCCGGTTCGAATCCGGCAGGCTCCACCATCCGACGTTCGTCGGACCCAGTTCGCGGTCGCGATCGGAGCGGCCCACTCCCCCGGGACGAATGTCCCGCAAGGGACAAAGATCGCTCCGTGGTATGGTTCGCGGAATGTTGCGGAAACGGCTGAAACGCCGTGCAGGACGAGACCTACGGCGCCTCACCGACCCGCAGATCGGTGCCGACCCGCGAGTCGGTAGCTCGAACGCCGCCGCGGTCGCCGGTCGGTCCCGAAGCCGCACCATCGAGGAGGTCGCTCTGCTCACGCCCCTGCATCCGGTCCCCCCGGGCCGCGCCCGTCGTTCCGAATCCGTCGTCCGGCTCGCCCTCGCCGCTTCCCGACGCTCCCTCCCGCACTTGACGCACCCCGAGGTCACGGACTGATGCCGCAGATCTTCCCACCGAACGCCAACGCCTTCGCCAAGTGGGCCATCATCGGGGGTGCGCTGTTCGTGGGCCTCCTCGCGGTCGCCCTGGTGATCTACGCGCGCACGATCACGTACGCGGTCGGGGTCCCGGTCGCGCAACCGGTCGACTATCCCCACAACCTGCACGTCGCCCAGCTCGGCATCGATTGCCGCTACTGCCACACCTCGGTCGAGGTCGCCGCCTCGGCGAACGTGCCCGCCACCGAGACCTGCATGACCTGCCACTCGCAGGTGCGGGTCGGCGCCCCGGCGCTCCAAGCCGTCGCCGACAGCTGGTCGTCGGGCCTCCCGATCGAATGGAACCGCGTGCACAACCTGCCCGATTACGTCTATTTCAACCACAGCGCGCACGTCAACAACGGCGTCGGATGCAGCACGTGCCACGGCCGCATCGATCAGATGACCCAGATCTGGAAGGCCGAACCGATGACGATGGGCTGGTGCCTGGAGTGCCACCGCGCGCCCGAGCGCTTCGTCCGGCCCGACACCGAGGTGTTCAACATGGCCTACACCCCGCCGGCCGATCAGCTCACCCTCGGGGCCGAGCTCGTCGCCGCGTACCACATCGACACCGACAAGCTCCCGCAGTGCTCGACGTGCCACCGATGAGCGACGCCCCGAGCCTCGCCCCCGAGCGCACGCACGACCCGGTCACGAGCGCCCCCGCGGTCGACCTCGCCGAGGTCCGCGGGCGCCTCGCCGGTCGCCAGGGCCCCGAGTACTGGCGCAGCCTCGACGAGCTGGCCGACACGCCGGCCTTCCAGGAGTTCCTGCGCAAGGAGTTCCCACGGCAGGCGGCGCCGCTCGAAGCCTCGCTCGACCGCCGCGACTTCCTGAAGCTGCTCGGCGCCTCGCTCGCCCTCGGCGGCCTCACCGCCTGCGCCCGACCCCCGGCTGCGAGCGAAGCGATCGTCCCGTACGTCGTGGCCCCCGACGACTACGTCCCCGGCAAACCAACGTTCTACGCGACCGCCCTACTCGACGGCGGCTACGCCGAAGGGGTGCTGGCAGAGAGCTACGAAGGTCGTCCGACGCGCGTCGAAGGCAACCCCGACCACCCGGCCAGCCTCGGTGCGGTGCACGCCGTCGCGTCGGCGTCGGTCCTGTCGCTCTACGATCCGGACCGCTCGCAACAGCTGGCCGAGGCCGGCCAGCCGCGCTCCTGGACGCAGTTCGCCGACGCGCTCGGCGGTGCCCTCGCGGACCTGCCGAGCGGCGGACGACTGCGGCTCCTGACCGAGACGATCACCTCGCCGACGCTCGCGGCCGAGATCGACGCGCTGCTCGCGGCCTACCCCGGTGCGCGCCGCCACCAGTGGGACCCGCAGCATGGCGACGGCGCGGTCGCTGGTGTGCGCGCCGTCTTCGACGCCGGCGACGCCGACGTCGCGCCCGTCTACGACCTGAGCCGCGCCGACGTCGTGGTCTCGTTCGGCGCCGACTTCACCAACGCCGGCCCCGGCCGCCTGCGCTACGCCAAGGACTTCGCACGGCGGCGCCGGGTGCGCTCGGCGGACGACGGCATGAACCGGCTGTGGATGGCGGAGACCACCCCCACGCCCACCGGCACCCTCGCGGACCACCGCAAAGGGCTCGCGCCCGCCGACCTCGCGGCGCTCGCCGCTTGGGTCGCGGCCGAGGTCGGCGTCGCCGACGCCCCCCGCGCCGACCTCCCGGCCAGCGTCGAACGCGCCTGGGCCGACGCCCTGGTCGCCGACCTCCAAGGCGCCCGGGGCCGCAGCGCGGTCTTCGCCGGCCACGACCAGCCGGCGGTCGTCCACGCCCTGGCGCACGCGCTCAACCACGCCCTCGAGAACGTCGGCGCGACGGTGCGGTACGTCGCCCACCCCGAGGCGGCGCCCGCGGTGCACGCGACCGACCTCGCCGAGTTGGCCACCGACCTGCGCGCCGGTGCCGTCGACGTGCTCGTGATCCTGGGCGCCAACCCGGTGTTCACGGCCCCGCCGGAGCTCGACTTCGCGTCCGCCATGGCGCGTGCCGCACTCAGCGTCCACGTCGGCGAGCGCCTCGACGAGACCGGGCAGGCCGCCACCTGGCACGTGCCGCGCGCCCACACCCTCGAGGCCTGGGGCGACGCGCGCGCTTACGACGGCACCCTCACCATCCAGCAGCCGCTGTTCGCGCCGTTCTTCGGTGGCAAGAGCGACCTGGAGGTGCTGCAGGCGCTGCGCGGTCGCGCCGACCGCAGCGGCTACGAAGTCCTGCGCACCGCGTGGCAGGCGCGCGTGAGCGGCGACTTCGACGCCTTCTGGCGGCGCGCGCTCTACCGCGGTGCGCTCGAAGCGAGCGGCGCCCCCTCGGTCGCCGTGGCGCGAACGCCCATCGACCTGCCGCTCCCGCCCAGCGTCGACCTGAGCGTGCACTTCCACCTCGACCACGGCCTCATGGACGGCCGCAACGCCAACAACGGCTGGCTCCAGGAACTCCCGCGCCCCTTCTCCAAGCTCACCTGGGACAACGCCGCGATCCTCGCGCCCGCGACCGCGGAGCGCCTCGGGGTGGCCTCGCACGACCGGTTGACGGTCCGCTCCGGCGGTCGCGAGGTCGTACTGCCCGTGTGGGTCCAACCGGGCCAAGCGCCCGAGACGATCGGCGTGGCGCTCGGCTTCGGGCGCACCGCCGCCGGGCGCGTCGGCAGCGGCGTCGGCACCGACGTCTACCCGATCCGCGTGGGCGGCGCGTGGGCCGTCGAGGCCACCGCCGAGCGCGCGTCGGGGCGCCACCGGCTCGCGACCACGCAGATCCACCACTCGCTCGAGGGCACCGGCGAGCGCCGCCACATCGTGCGCCACGGCACCATGGCCGAACTGCGCGCCGAGCCCGAGCACCCGCACTTCGTGCATCCGGTCGAGCACGCGTACCACGACCTCTTGCCCGATTACGAGTACACGTCCTACAAGTGGGGCATGGTCGTCGACATGACCGTGTGCACCGGCTGCAACGCGTGCGTCACGGCGTGCCAGTCCGAGAACAACGTCCCCATCGTCGGCAAGGAGCAAGTGCTGGTCGGCCGCGAGATGCACTGGATCCGGGTCGACGCCTACTACCAGGGCGACCTCGACGACCCGACGTTCCACAACATGCCGATCGCCTGCCAGCACTGCGAGAAA
>JAABRX010000005.1 GCA_011390675.1 Trueperaceae bacterium
GCCGGTCTCGTGGGCGATGCCGATCATCAACTTCGTCTGGTGGATCGGGATCGGCCACGCCGGGACGCTGATCTCGGCGGCGCTGCTGCTGTTCCGCCAGCCCTGGCGCACCTCGATCAACCGCTTCGCCGAGGCGATGACGATCTTCGCCGTGGTCTGCGCGGGCCTGTACCCGATCCTCCACCTCGGCCGGCCCTGGGTCTTCTACTGGCTCCTCCCCTACCCCAACACCCACGGGCTGTTCCCCAACTTCCGCAGCCCGCTCGACTGGGACCTGTTCGCCATCTCGACCTACGCCTCGGTCTCGGTGCTGTTCTGGTTCATCGGCCTGATCCCCGACCTCGCGACGCTGCGCGACAGCGCCAAGTCGCGCTTCCAGAAGCTGCTCTACGGCACCCTGGCGCTCGGCTGGAGCGGCTCGGCCAAGGCCTGGCAGCGCTACAACCGCGCCTACCTGCTCCTCGCGGCGCTCAGCTTCCCCCTCGTGCTCTCGGTCCACAGCACGATCGCCATGGACTTCGCGGTGTCGCAGGTCCCGGGCTGGAACAACACCGTGATGCCGCCCTACTTCGTCGCCGGAGCGGTGTTCGCGGGCTTCGCGATGGTGCTCATCCTCGCGGTGCCGCTGCGCCGGGCCTTCGGCCTCGAGAAGATGATCACGCTGCGCCACCTCGACAACGCCGCGAAGCTGATGCTCGCGACCGGCATGATCGTGGTCTACGGCTACGGCGTGGAGCTCTTCTACGCCTGGTACTCCGGCGTCGAGTTCGAGATCTTCATGGCGTACAACCGGGTGTTCGGCGCCGACCACGGTTGGGCCTTCTGGCTCCTCATCGCCTGCAACTTCGTGGCCATCCAGCCGCTCTGGTTCCGCTCGGTGCGGCAGAACCCGCTGGCGCTGTTCGTCATCGCGATCATCGTGTCGATCGGCATGTGGCTCGAGCGCTTCGTCATCATCGTCGTCTCGCTCACCAAGGACTTCCTGCCGAGCTCGTGGGGCAACTACGTTCCGACCTTCTGGGACTGGGCGCTGTTCATCGGCTCCTTCGGCCTCTTCGGCACGCTGTTCTTCCTCTTCATCCGGCTGCTGCCGTCGATCGCCACGACCGAGATGAAAGAGCTCGCCCACCACGACGCCCACCACGGTTCCGACGCCTACGAGGCGATCCGCGAGGCGTACTACCGAGGGGAGGTGCGCGCGTGAGCACCGCCGTGGATCGCTCCTCGCTGTACGGCCTGATCGCCGAGTACGACAGCCCGGAACAGGTCGTGCATGCCGCCGAGTCCGCCCGCAAGGCCGGCTACACCAAGATGGACGCGTACTCGCCCCACCCCGTCGAGGGCATGGAAGACGCGCTCGGCCTGCAGCCGACCCGGCTCGGCTTCGTGGTGTTGGCCATGGGGCTGATCGGCGCCGTCGCCGGGTACGCCATGCAGTGGTACGCCGGCGCGGAGTTCTACCCGCTCAACATCGGGGGCCGCCCAATGAACCCCTGGCCCGCCTACATCGTCATCACCTTCGAGGTGACCGTGCTGGCCTCCGCCTTCACCGCCGGGCTGTTCATGCTCGCGCGCAACGGCCTGCCGCGGCCGTACCACTCGGTCTTCAACGCGCCCGGGTTCGAGCGCGCGAGCCGCGACGGGTACTACCTGTGCGTCGAGTCGGTCGACCCGCGCTTCGACGAGGCGGCCGTCCGCACCTTCCTGGAAGGGACCGATCCGGTCCGCGTCGAGGAGGTGGCCTCGTGACCCGCGCCCCCGCACGGATCGCCGGCACCCGCGGCGCGCGCGCCGCGGTGCTCGCCGCCGGCCTCGCGCTGCTGCTCACCGCGTGCGGCAACAACATGGCCGACCAGCCGAAGCTGCAAGCGCTCGAAGCATCGCCGTACTTCCCCGGGGGTGGCGCGCTTCCGCCCGTAGGGGACACCGTCTCGCGCGAGGTCGGCGCCATCGATCCGGTGTTCTTCACCGGCCAGCAGGGCGGTGCGCTCGCGACCGAACTGCCGATCGAGCTCAGCGTCGAACTCCTGCAACGCGGCCAGGAGCGGTACGACATCTACTGCGCGGTCTGCCACGGGTACACCGGCGCGGGCGACGGCATGATCGTCACGCGCGGCTTCCCGGCGCCCACGTCGTTCCACGCCGAGCGGCTGCTCGCGCAGCCCGTCGGGTACTTCTTCAACGCTGCGACCAACGGCTTCGGCCGCATGTACGGCTACGCGTCGCGCATCCCACCCGAGGACCGCTGGGCGATCTCCGCGTACGTCAAGGCGCTGCAGCTGTCGCAGAACGCCACCCAGGACGACGTTCCGGCGGCCATCCTGCACGAGATCCTCGGTACCGAAGGGAGGGCGCGCTGATGGCCGCCCCCGCCACGCTCGCCACC
>JAABRX010000006.1 GCA_011390675.1 Trueperaceae bacterium
GCTCTACCCCTGGGCCGACGCCGCCTACGTCGAGAGCCAACCGCTCGTGGCCTGGAAGGCGGGCTACCTCAACACGACCTGGTACGTGATCCGTGCGGCGATCTACTTCGGGCTCTGGATGCTCGCGGCGTGGGTCTACCTGCGCGGCGCACGCCAGCAGGACGAAGCCACGATCAGTGAGGCCGGCCCCATCGGCTACCGACTCAAGAGCCAGGCAGCGCTCTGGTTCGTCTTGCACGTGCTCGCGATGACCGTGGCGACGACCGACTGGACCATGTCGCTCAGCCCGCTGTGGTGGTCGGGGATCTACGGCACCGTCTTCATGATCGGTCAAGCGATCACCGCCATGTCGCTCACCATCCTCGTGATGGTCTGGGCTGCCGACCGCAGCGCGCGCATCGACGGCCTGCTCACCGAGAAGCGCCTGCAAGACCTCGGCAACTTCCTGATGGCCTTCACCATGTTCTGGGCGTACGTCAACGCCAGCCAGCTGATCATCCAGTGGTACAACAACGTCGCCGAGACCGCCCCCTTCTACGAGCTGCGGCTCTACGAGCAACCCTGGGAGGGCATGGGCGTCTACCTGCTCGTGGCCGGCTTCGCGATCCCGTTCCTGGTGCTCTTCTCGCGCTGGGTGAAGCGCAAGCGCGGCGCGCTCGCCTTCATGGCCGGATGGGCGCTCCTCAACCAAGCGCTCCACCTCTACTGGTACGTGGCGCCGGAGGTCGGGCGCGCGGGCCTGCCCGGCGTCACCGACGTCGCGATCCTCGTCGGCCTCGGCGGGGTCTGGTTCGCCGCCTTCTTCCGCTCGCTCGGCTCGCGCAGCGCCGTGCCCGAGCGCGATCCGCGCCTGCTCGCGGCCGAACACGGCCTGCCCCACGCCGTCGACGGCGGCAGCGTCGCCCCGGAGGTCCGCCATGCCGGCTGACGACCCGACCCGCCGGTACGTGGTCTCCGCGGCGCAGGTGCGCCTCGGGTACGCGCTGGGCGGCATCGGCGCGGTCTCCTTGATCGTCGCGGTGCTGATCCTCGCCACCGCCCGGCCGCAGGGGGCGTACGTGACCGTGGACGCCACCCAACACGAGGCGGCGCTCGACCGCGCCGACGCCGAGCTCCGCGGCTTCGACGTGCGCGACGACGGCAGCGCGCGCATCGACATCGAGCACGCGATGCGGCTCGTGGCCGAGCGCGGCACGTCGGCGGTCAACGGTGGTGCGGCGGCGACCACCGCAGCGGCCTCCGACGCGACCACGGACGCCGCAGCCACGACCGATGGAGCCACCGACGACGCGACCACCGCGGACGCGACCTCGGACGCGACCTCGGCCGACGCCTCGGCGGCCGCGCCGCCCGCGGCCGATGGCGCGGCGCTGTATGCCCAGCACTGCGTGGCGTGCCACCAGGCCAACGGCCAGGGGCTGCCCGGCGCCTTCCCGCCGATCGCGAACCACATCGGCGACCTCGTCGCGGCCGACCGCACCTATCCGGTGCAGCTCCTGCTGTACGGAATGGCCGGTCCGATCACGGTCGACGGCACGACGTACAACGGGCTCATGCCCGCGTTCGCCGCCAGCATGAACGACGCCGAGATCGCCGCCCTGCTCGAACACGTGCTGGACGCCTGGGGCGATCGCGCCGTCGTGGGCGACGGCCACGAGCCCTATACCGCCGAAGACGTGGCCGCGGAGCGCGCGGAGTCCCTCACCAACGCTCAGGTCCACGAACGACGGATGGCGCTCACGCTCCCCTGAGCTACCGCTGACCTGCACGCCAGCTCCGACCGCCGGCGGCCCCGATCCGGGGCCGCCGGCGTCGTCGTGGCCCTCGCCTCGCGGCGGAGCAGCGGGTGCCGACGCACGGCCGTTCTCGAAGGGCCCGCGGTACGCTGAAGCCGGTCCCCACCGCCCACCGCGCCCCGTCCGCGCACCGCGCCGGACGCCGCGACGCGGGCCGGGCCGTGCCCAGGAGGCGCCCATGACGCACCGCCCCCCTCCACCCCCGCCGCATCGCGGTCGGCTCCGCCGCGCCGTCCGCCTCGGTGCGGTCGCGCTCGTCCTGCTCGCGGTCGCGACCGCCGCCGCTCAAGGCGACGGTGCGCCTCCGCTGCCCGACGACGCTGCACGCGTGCACTATCAACGCCCCGACGGCGACTACGCCGGTTGGGTGCTGCACGTATGGGAGGACACCACCGAGTCCGTCACGTGGACGGCCGGGCTGCCGGTTACCGGGCAGGATGCGTACGGCGCGTACTGGGACGTCGGCCTCGCCGACGGCGCGGCGCGCGTGGGCTTCATCGTCCACAAGGGCGACGAGAAGGACCCGGGTCCCGACCAGTTCCTCGTTCTGGCCACCCACGGCCGCGAGATCTGGTTGGTGTCCGGCAGCGATCGCATCTACACGGCGCCCCCCCTCGCGCCCCCGGCCGACGGCGTCGCGCGCATCCACTACGCCCGCCCCGACGGGGCGTACGACGGCTGGACGCTGCACGTCTGGGAGGACACGGTCGAGACGGTGACCTGGACCGACGGACTCCCCATCACCGGCTTCGACGACTTCGGTGCGTACTGGGACGTGCGGCTCGCGGAGGGCGCCGCCCAACTCGGCTTCATCGTCCACAAAGGCGACGAGAAGGACCCGGGGCCCGACCAGTTCCTCGATCTGGAGACGCTGGGCAACGAGGCCTGGATCGTCTCGGGCAACGCGACCGTGTTCGGCGCGCGCCCCGACCTGCGCACCGCCGGAGGCGGCGACCTGCGCGCCCGGCGCGCGCACTGGGTGGCGCGCGACCTGATCCTGTGGGACGTGGGGGTGCCGCTCGCCGGCGCGACCTACCGCCTCCACCACGCCGAGAGCGGCGGCCTCGCGCTCGAAGACGGTGCGGTCGCCGGTGGCGCGGCGGTCGGCCTGACGCTCGAGCCCGACGGCCCGACGGCCGACGCGCTCGCGCGCTTCCCCCACCTCGCCGGCATGACGGCGCTGCGCGTACCGGACGACGCCCTCGCGTCGGTCCGGACGCTGCTCCGCGGTCAGGTGGCGGTGTCGATGAGCGACGCCGACGACGCCGTGCTCGACGCGACCGGCCTGCAGATCGCCGGCGTGCTCGACGACCTGTTCGCCACCGACGCGCCGCTGGGCGTGCGCTGGGACGCAGGCACCCCCACCGTGTCGGTCTGGGCGCCCACCGCGAACGTCGTTCGCTTCGTGCGGTTCGACGGCGACGAAGAGGAGTCCCGGTCGATGCGCCTCGACCCCGAGACCGGCGTGTGGTCGATCGTGGGCGAACCCGACTGGCGCGGCCAGGACTACCTGTTCGAGGTCGAGGTCTACGCGCCCACCACCGATCGCATCGAGACCAACCGCGTCACCGACCCGTACAGCCTCTCGCTGCGCGCGAACTCCGCGCGCTCGCAGCTCGTCGACTTGGGCGACCCTGCGCTCATGCCCGACGGCTGGTCCACGTGGGTCAAGCCGGCGTTCTCGGACCCGGTGGACGCGGTCGTGTACGAGCTGCACGTGCGCGACTTCAGCGCCACCGACGCGACGGTGCCCACCGAGCTGCGCGGCAGCTACGCCGCCTTCGGGCTCGAGGACACCGCTGGCGTGGCGCACCTGACGGCGCTCGCCGACGCGGGCGTCACCCACCTGCACCTGCTCCCGACCTTCGACCTCGCCACCATCGACGAGGACCGGAGCACCTGGGTGGAACCCGACCTGGGACCCGACGGCCGCCCCACGTCCGCGGTCGCCGCGCAACAGGCGGTGGAAGCGGTGCGCGATCGCGACGGCTTCAACTGGGGCTACGACCCCTGGCACTACCTGGTCCCCGAGGGGAGCTACGCGCTCGAACCGGACGGCCCGGCGCGGGTGCGCGAGTTCCGTGAGCTCGTGATGGCGCTCGACGACATGGGGCTGCGGGTCGTCGTCGACGTGGTGTTCAACCACACCAACGCGGCGGGTCAGGGCGCCAAGTCGGTGCTCGACCGCATCGTCCCCGGGTATTACCACCGCCTCGACGAGGTCGGCAACGTCACCAACAGCACGTGCTGCTCGAACACCGCCACCGAGCACGCGATGATGGAGCGCCTGATGCTCGACGCGGTCGCGCTCTGGGCGCGCGCGTACAAGGTCGACGGCTACCGCTTCGATCTCATGGGCCACCACATGGTCGCCAACATGCAGAACGTGCGCGCGGTCCTGGACGCGCTCACCGCCGAAGCCGACGGCACCCACGGAGCGTCGCTGCTGCTCTACGGCGAGGGTTGGGACTTCGGCGAGGTCGCCCAGAACGCGCGCGGCGTCAACGCCACCCAGCTGAACCTCGCCGGCAGCGGCATCGGCACCTTCAGCGACCGGTTGCGCGACGCGGTGCGCGGCGGCGGCCCCTTCGACTCGGGCGAGGCGCTCGTGCGCACCCAAGGGTTCGCGACCGGCCTCGGCACGCTGCCGAACGCGGTCACGGCGCGCCTCGACCCCGAGGCGCAGGCCGACGCGGCCCGCCGCGCGGCCGACCTGGTGCGCGTCGGTCTGGCCGGCAACCTCGCGGCCGTGACCTTCGTCGGCGCCGACGGCGCGCTGGTGCGCGGCGACGAGGTCGACTACAACGGGCAGCCGGCCGGCTACGCTCGCGTCCCGCAGGACCACGTGGTCTACGTGTCCAAACACGACAACCAGACGCTCTGGGACATCGCCGCGTACAAGCTGCCCCAAGACCTGTCGACCGATGCCCGGGTGCGCGCCCACGTCGTCGCGCTCTCCACCGTCCTGTACGCCCAGGGGATGCCCTTCCTGCACGCCGGGAGCGACCTGCTGCGCTCGAAGAGCCTCGATCGGAACAGCTACGACTCCGGCGACGCCTTCAACAGGGTCGACTGGACCGGCGCCACCACGACCATGGGGCTCGGCCTGCCGCTCGCGGCCGACAACCGCGAGTCGTGGGGCGTCATGCGCGATCGGCTCGAGAACCCGCTGCTGCAGCCCGGCGCCGACGATGCGGCCTTCGCCACCGCGGCGGTGCAAGACATGCTCCGGGTCCGCACCGCCACCCCGCTCTTCCGGCTGCGCAGCGCCGAGGACGTGCTCGCCCGGATCGCCTTCCACCACACCGGCGTCGACGCGACGCCGGGCGTGATCGTGCTCGAGTTGCGCGACGACCTGGACGGCTTCGCCGATCTGGACCCCACGGCCGACCGCGTGGTCGTGGTGTTCAACGCCTCGCCCGAGCGGGTCAACCTGACCATCCCCGACGCGGCCGGGCGCACCTGGCGCGTCCACGAGGCGCTGCGCGACGGCGCCGACGCCGAGGTCCTGCGGGGCGCCACCATCTACGCCGGCTCGGGGCGGGCCACGGTACCGGCATGGACCACGGCCGTGTTCGTCGCGCCGACGGCGCTGCGGTGACCGACCCACCGGGGCGCGAACGGGTGTTCGTGACCCGCTCGCTCCCCGACGCTTGGTTGGCCCCGCTGCGGGACGCGGGCCTGGAGGTCGAGGCGGCCGCGAGCGACGCCGCGATGCCGGGCCCCGAGCTCCGCGCCCGGGCCGCGGGGGCGTCGGCGCTGCTGGTGCAGCTCGACGACCACGTCGACGCCGACGTGCTGGACGCCGCCGGCCCGGCGTTGCGGGTGGTGGCCACCTTCTCGGTCGGCACCGACCACCTCGACCTCGAGGCCTGCCGCGCCCGCGGGGTGGCGGTCGTGCACACCCCCGACGTCCTCACCGACGCCACCGCCGACCAAGCCTGGGCGCTGTTGCTGGCGGTGGCGCGGCGCCTGCGCGAAGGCCGCGCGTTGATCGCCGGCGGCGACTGGGACGGTTGGTCGCCCACGCGCCTCCTGGGCACCGATCTGGGCGGCCGGACCCTCGCGATCGTCGGCCTGGGCCGCATCGGGACGGCGGTGGCCGCGCGCGCCCGGGCGTTCGGCATGGAGGTCGCCTACCACGGCCCCCGCCCGCATCCGGAGCGGGCCGAGCCGCTCGCGGCCCGCTTCGAGCCCGACCTCGACGCCCTGCTCGAGGCCGCCGACGTGGTCTCGCTGCACGCCCCCCTGACGGCGGCCACCCACCACCTGCTCGATGCGCGCCGGCTGGCGCTGTTGCCGCCGCACGCGATCGTCGTCAACGTCGGGCGCGGCGCGCTCGTCGACGAGCGGGCGCTCGTCGCGGCGCTGACCGCGGGTCGCCTCGGCGGTGCGGCGCTCGACGTGTTCGAGGACGAGCCACGCGTGCCCGCCGAGCTGCTCGGGCTCGCGAACGTCGAGGTGGCGCCCCATCAGGGCTCGGCGACCACGGGCACGCGGGCCGCCATGGCGGCGCTGTGCACGCGCGGGATCCTGGAGGCGCTCGGCCGCTAGGGCGCGCGGACGCCGCGACCCCGCATGAAGGCGCGCCGGCCCCCTCGGACCGGCGCGCCGTCCGTCTCGAGCGTTCGGCTAGAGGTCGAGCTGCGCCAGGTGGGCGTTCGTCTCGATGAACTCGCGCCGGGGCGGGACCTCGGTCCCCATGAGCGTCTCGAAGGTCTCGCTGGCCTCCAGGATGTCCTCGATGGTCACGCGCTTGAGCACCCGGGTCTCGGGGTTCATGGTGGTCTCCCAGAGCTGCTCCGGGTTCATCTCGCCGAGGCCCTTGAAGCGCTGGATCTCGATCTTCTTGTCTCGATGCTGCTTGAGCACGTTCTGCAGCGCCTGCTCGTCGAAGAGGTACGTCAGCTCCTTCTGGCGCGGCAAGCGAATCCCGTACAGCGGCGGTTGCGCGATGTAGAGGTAGCCGTAGTCGATGATCGGGCGCATGTAGCGGTAGAAGAAGGTGAGCAGCAGCGTCCGGATGTGCGAGCCGTCGACGTCGGCGTCCGTCATGATGATGATCCGGTGGTAGCGCGCCTCTTCGATGTCGAAGTGCGCGCCGTCGCCCGCCCCCTCGACGCCGGCGCCGATGGCGGCCACCATCGCGCGGATCTCGGCGTTCTTCAGGATCTTCGCGAGGTTGGCCTTCTCGACGTTGAGGATCTTGCCGCGCAGCGGGAGGATCGCCTGGAAGCGCCGTTCGCGCCCCTGCTTGGCCGACCCGCCGGCCGAATCCCCCTCCACGATGTAGATCTCGCTGACGCTCGGGTCCTGCGATTGGCAGTCGGCCAGCTTGCCCGGGAGCTCGTCGTTCTCGAGCGGGTTCGCGCGGCGCACCAGGTCGCGCGCCTTGCGCGCCGCCTCGCGCGCGCGGGCCGCGTTGGCCGCCTTCTCGACGATCGCCTTGCCGACCTTGGGCTGCTCCTCGAGAAGCTCGGCGAAGCGCTCGCCGACCACCTGGCCCACCGCGGTCGACGCCTCGGGGTTCAGCAGCTTGACCTTGGCCTGCGACTCGAACTGCGGGTCGGAGAGCTTGACCGAGATGACCGCGTAGATGCCCTCGAGGTAGTCGTCGCCGGTCGGCGCGGCGTCGCTCTTCTTGACGAGCGCCTTGTTCTTGGCGTAGTTGTTCAGGACCCGCGTGAACGCTTGCTTGAAGCCGGTGAGGTGGGTGCCGCCATCGCGGTTGGTGATCATGTTGGCGTACGTGAGGATGGTCTGGCTGTAGCCCGACGTGTGGATCAGGCCGACCTCGACCTCGATCTCCTCGGCCTTGCCGTCCTTCTCGACGACGACCGTCTGCTGGATGCGCACGGGCTCCTCGTAGAGCCGCTTGTCCTCGCGCGCGAGGTGCGCCGCGTACGCCGCCACGCCGCCCTCCTCGTGGAAGACCTCGCGCTTGACGTCGGCCTGGCGCCGGTCCTCGAGCACGATCCGCACGCCCCCCGTGAGGAAGGCCAGGTCGCGCAGGCGGCGGCGGACGCGGGCGTACTCGAAGCCCTCGACCTCCCGGAAGATCGCGGGATCGGGGCGGAACGTCACGGTGGAGCCCTCGCGGCCGGCGGGCGCCGCACCGACGTCCCGCACCGGGAAGGTGACCTCGCCGTAGTCGAAGCGGATCCGGTGGTGGCGGCCCTCCTGGTAGACGTCGGCTTCCAGGTACGTGGAGAGCGCGTTGACCACCGAAGAGCCGACGCCGTGGAGGCCGCCCGACACCTTGTAGGCGTTCGAGTCGAACTTGCCGCCGGCGTGCAGCTCGGTGAAGATCACCTCGACCGCGGGCCGCCCGCTGTCCTTCATGGCGCCCACCGGGATCCCGCGGCCGTCGTCGCTCACGGAGGCGGAACCGTCGGCATGCAGCACGATCTCGACCGAGTTGGCGTAGCCGGCGAGCGCCTCGTCGATCGCGTTGTCGATGATCTCGGTGAGGAGCTGATGGTATCCGTCGATGCCGGTGCCGCCCTGGACGTACATGGCGGGGCGCAAGCGCACGCCCTCGAGCCCTTTGAGCACACGAATGCTGTCGGCGGTGTAATCGGTAGCCAAGGGACGCCTCCTGGCGAAGCGGGATCGGGGTGTCGGGGCCGGCAGGCGCCGACGACCGTAGGGCGCCAAGGCCGGACCCGCGGGTGGCGGGGGCGGAACCGTGGGCGCACCGGTGCGGCGCCCTCGGGCGCCGTGCTTGGCTTCATCGTACCCCGCGCGCGGGGGTGCGGTCAAACGACGAGACCCGTCCAGGACGAGGATCTCTAGGCCTCAGCCGCGAACTTGTCCGTCCCCCTCGACGAGGTGCTTGCTCGTGACGAGCGCGGCCAGCCCCATGGGGCCGCGGGCGTGCAGTTTCTGCGTGCTGATGCCGATCTCGGCGCCGAACCCGAACTCGAAGCCGTCGGTGAAGCGGGTGCTCGCGTTGACGTAGACCACCGCCGCGTCGACCTCGGCCTGGAAGCGCCGACCGACGTCGCGCGAGCGGGTCACGATCGCCTCCGAGTGCTGGCTCCCGTACGTGCGGATGTGCTCGAGCGCGCCGTCCACGTCGTCGACGACGCGCACGGCGAGCTCGGGGCCGAGGTACTCGGTCGCCCAGTCGGCCTCGGTCGCGGCCACCACGGGCACGCCCCCGGCGAGCGCCTGCGTCCGCGCGCAGCCGTGCACCGCGACGCCCGCCTCGTCGAGCGCCGCGAGCGCCCGCGCCACGAATGCCTGCGCCACCCCTTCGTGCACGAGCAGCGTCTCGAGCGCGTTGCACACGCCCGGACGGCGCAGCTTGCCGTCGAGCAGGATCGCGAGGGCGGCATCGAGGTCGGCGTCGCCGTGGACGTACAGGTGGCAGTTCCCGACCCCGGTCTCGATCACCGGCACCTGCGCGGTCTCGACCACGTGGCGGATGAGCCCGGCGCCGCCGCGCGGGATCACCAGGTCGACCTGGCCGCGGGCGCGCAGCAGCTCGGTCACGCGCGCGCGATCGGGATCGTCGATCAGCACCAGTGCGTCCGCGGGCGCACCCGCGGCCGCGAGCGCATCGCGCATGGTGGCGACGAGCGCGCGGTTCGACCCGAGCGCGTCGGCGGACCCGCGCATCACCGCGGCCGAGCCGGCCTTGAAGGCCAAGGCGAAGGCGTCGACCGTCACGTTGGGCCGCGACTCGTAGATCATCCCGATCACCCCGAAGGGCACGGTCACCTGCCGGACCTCGAGGCCGTTGCCGAGCCGCCAACCGGCGAGCACGCGCCCGAGCGGGTCGGGCAGGTCGGCCACCGCGCGGACCGCCGCAGCGATGCTGCGCAGGCGCGCCTCGGAGAGCTCCAGCCGGTCGACCAGCGACTCGGGGGTGCCGGCGGCGCGCGCGCGCGCGACGTCGGCGGCGTTCGCTTCCAGCAGACGCGGGGACGCCTCCTCGAGCGCATCGGCCACCCGCCGCAACGCAGCGTCGCGGTCGAGCGCCGCGAGCGTCCGGCTCGCACGGCGCGCGCGCGCGAGCGCGCCGTCGAGGTCGAAGGGGCCGGCGTCCGTGGGGCTGGGGGCAGTGTCGGGCACGGAGGGACGATAGCATGGCGCAGCGCTCGCTCCGATCGAAGCGCCGTCCTGGACGGAGGTCCCAGCATGACCCAGCCCAGCCCCGACGCCCCCTCGCTCGCCCCCGCGGACCCGGATCGCCCGGCTCCCGTACTCGTCACCGGGGCGGCCGGCGCGCTCGGCACGGCCGTACGCGCCCGCCTCGCCGCGGCCGGACGACCCACCGCTGCGCTGGTCCGGAGCCCCGAAGAGGCCGACGCCTTGCGCTCCGCCGGCACGTGGGCGCGCGCGGTCGACCTGCTCGACGAGGCGAGCGTGGCCGACGCCATCGACGACGCGCACCGCGATCTGGGTCCGCCCGCGGGCGCGCTGCTCCTGGCGGGCGGCTTCGCCATGGCGCCGGCGGCCGACGCCGACCTGCGGGCGCTGCGCGCCCAGTGGGACGTCAACGTGGCGACCGCGGCCAGCGTGGTGCGCGCGCTCGTGCCGGTGCTGCGCGTGCACGCCGGCGGCACGCTCGTGGGGGTCGCCGCGGGTCAGGCGCGCCGGGGGGGCGCCAAGGCGGCGCCGTACGCGTCCGCCAAGGCCGCCCTGGCCGCGTACCTGCGGGCGGTGGACGAGGAGTTGGCGCCCGAGGGCGTGCGCGCGACCGTCGTCTTCCCGATGGGCACCCTCGACACCGCGGCCAACCGCCGTGCGATGCCGGACGCCGACCCGGCGGGCTGGATCGACCTGGCCGTCCTGGCGGACGTGCTCGTGCAGGCGATCGAACTGGGGCCGCGGGGTCGATGGCGCGAGGTCGAGGTGCACCCGGACGCGCGGTGAGCGGCGCCCGCGGCTACAGCGCGTCGAACGTCGCCTCCCCCGCCAGGAAGGTCGCCCGCACCGCCAGGTCGTCGAGGTCGTCGACGGGGTCGTGGTCCAGAAGCGCCACGTCGGCGTCGGCGCCGACCCGAAGCACCCCGGACCGCCCCTCGCGACCGATGGCGAAGGCGGCACCGGCACCGTAGGCGCGCAGCGCCTCCTCGACGGTGAGGGCTTGGTCCGGCCCCAACGGTGCTCCGTCGACGCCCATGCGCCCCACCGCGGCGCGCAACCCTCGAAAGGGGTCGGGCGACGCCACCGGGGTGTCGCTGCCGAAGGCGAGCACGGCGCCGGCGTCGAGCAGGTCGCGGGTGCGGTAGGCGCGGTCGAGGCGGTCGGCGAACAAGGCGCGCACCGAGGGCGCGTCGAAGGTCAGGTGGATCGGCTGCATCGAGGCCACGACGCCCAGCCGCGCGAGGCGCTCGATGTCGGCGCGGTGCAGGTGCTGGACGTGCTCGATGCGCGGGCGCAGGCCGGCGGCGCGCCAGCGCGGCGCGGTCGCCTCGAGCGCATCGAGCACCGCGCGGTTCGCGGCGTCGCCGATCGCGTGCGCGACCGGAGCGAAGCCGGCGTCGGCGGCGAGCGCGAACCGCTCGTGCAGCACGTCCGGACCGTCGACCGCCACGCCCGTGCCGCCATCCGGGTAGGGCTCGAGGGTCCACGCGGTGCGGCTCCCGAGCGCGCCGTCGGCGAAGAACTTGGCGCCACCGACCACGAAGAAGTCGCCACCTTGGCCGCCCGCGAGGCCGATCGCGGCGGCGTGCTCCAGGTCGGCGTGCGGGATCGCCGCCCACACGCGCAGGGGGTACGCGTCGCCATCGGCGCGGCTCGCTTTGCCGGCGAGCGCTCGCCAGTAGCTCGGCGGTTCGTAGGCCATGTGGTGGACGGTGGTGATCCCCCGCGCGGCGAGGTCGGCGGCGGCCTCGTCGAGCGCCGCCGCGAGCGCCGCCGCGTCGGGTCGCGGCAACCGGTCCCACACCAGGTGCAGCGCCCGCTCCAGGAGCAGCCCGGTCGGAGCGCCCTCGTCGTCGCGCACCACGGTCCCGTGCTCAGGGTCGGGGGTGGCGGCGTCGACGCCCGCGAACGCCAGCGCCGCCGTGTTGACCCACGCCGAGTGGTGGTCCTGGGAGCGCAGCAGCACCGGGTGGTGCGGCGCCACCCGGTCGAGGTCCTCACGCCGCAGGGTGGCGACCCCCCAGCGCTGCAGCGCGAACCCGGCACCCAGGACCCAGGACCCCGCCGGGCGCGCGCGGACCGCCTCGGCGACGCGCCGGAGCCCCTCGTCGAGGGTGTCGGCGTCGTCGAGCCGCACCTGCGACAGCTCGAGGCCGTGCTGGGTCAGGTGCACGTGGGCATCGTGGAAGCCCGGCAGCGCGCAGGCACCGGGCGCCTCGAGGACGCGGGTGGTCGGGCCCACCAGGGCGTGGGCGCCCGCGCGATCGCCCACGTAGGCGACGCGGCCGGCGCGCCAGGCCACCGCCTCGGCGAGGGGCTGAGCGGGGTCGCCGGTGCGCACCCGGCCGGGGAGGAGGAGGACGTCGGCGGTCATCCGCGAAGCCTACCAACGCCCCCGGTCGCCGGGCGCCCGCGCCGAGAGGGCGGCGAGCGCCTCGAGGTCGTCGGGGCGGATGGGGTCGTCCAGCGCCGCCTTGTTGCGGCGCACCGCGCCGCACCGTTCGCAGCGGTGGACGATGACCCACCCCTTCTTGCCGCTCTGCTCCACCCCGACGGGCACGAGCAGCCCGCCGCAGTCGCTCGCGCGGTCGCCCGGGTTCACGTCGACGTGCAGCGAGTGCAGGCAGGCGGGGCAGTGGTTGCGGTACGAGCCGTTCGCGAGCGGCGGCACGTCGGCGCCGCAGTGGGCGCAGACGAAGCCCTGGTTGGTCCCGATCGCGACGAAGCGGCGCACGGCCCAAGCCTACGGCGCGTCGTGGAGCCGTGCGACCTCCGCGGCGACCGCGCGCACGTAGGCCTCCGGGTCGGTCTTGCGCTTCAGCCCCCCCTGGGTCATCGAGCGCACGTTGCCGAAGACCGGCCGCTCGGTCCATGGACGGTCGTGCAGCCCGAACACCCACCCGACGCCGGCGTACGAGTTCGGGTCGACGCCGTCGAGGTGGAAGCGGTCGTTCCAGCGCAGGAGCCGCGCGTACGCCTCCTCGGGCGTGTCGCTCCACTCCAGCACCTTCTTCCCCCAGTACATGCGCATGTGGTTGTGCTGGTAGCCCGTGGCCACGGACTGGCGCATGGCGGCGTTCCAGTACGGGTCGTCGCTCTCGGCGGCCTCCAGCGTGGCGTCGTCGTAGCGCGCCGGCCGCGGGTCGTCCGCGTGCGCCGCCAGCGTGCGGCGCGCCCACGCGGGGAGGCCCTCGTAGCGGTCGTAGTCGGGGTTGCGCACGACGTGGTTGACCGCCAACTCGCGGCGTACGAGGAGCTCCTCGACGAACGACGCGACGTTCGCCTCCCCCGCCGCCGGCGCCTCCGCCCGCGCCGCGCGCACCGCCTCGACCGGCGACACCTGCCCGCAGCGCAGGTACATGCCCAGGTACGAGACGCGCGCGCGATGCGGCTGGTTGCGGTCGTCGGCGTAGCCGTGCAACGCACCCGCCACGAAGGACTCGAGGCGCGCGGCCCCCGCCCGTTCGCCTCCGGGGTACAGGGCCTCGACCGGCGCCACCGAGGCATCGACGTCGAGGTGCGCCACGAGCGACGGCACGTCGTCGAGCGTGTTGGCGACGCTCACGAAGCGCCCGATCGCCGGTGCGCCGCCGCTCCATGGCTGCGGGGCCGGCGCGTCGGCGACCGGGTCGAGGTACGCCTCGAACACCCGGTGGAGCTTGGGCCGCAGGGTGCGCGCCATGTACTCCGCCTTGGAGCTCGCGACGTCGACCGGAACGACCACGTCGCCCTCGACCTGCACGACCGGGCACGCCGCGTCGGCCGCCACGCGCTCGCGCTGGGCGACGTCGGCGCGCAGGTAGCCGCGGTCGACCACCAGGACCGCAGCGTCCGCCGCCGCCGCGAGCGCGACGTCCACCGGATCCGCGATCGCGAAGGCGAAGCCGACGCCCAGGTCGGCCAGGCCGTCGCGGACGTCGCGCCACCCCTGGAGCTCGAAGGTCGCCGACCGCGCGGTGGCGCGCGCACCCTCGGGCGCCATGGCGCCGACGACCGCGAGCGGGCGCCCGAGCTCGGCCGCGAGCGCGCGGGCGTGGGCGAGCGCCGGGTTGGCTCGGGTGCGCTGGCTCCGCTGCATCCAGTACACGACCGGTCCCTCGGCGCGCGGCGCACCGTCGCGCAGCACGTGGACGCGGTCGGGGTGGACGCCGGGTGGGGTGAGGGCGGGGTGCGCCATGGCCGGAGCGTACGCCCCGCGCGTCCGCGACGAACGTGCGCCTCGGCACGCGCGTAGCATGGGTCGGCAGCGATCCCGAACGCAGGCGACGCCGCCCGTCCCCATGCTGGTGCGCACCGAGACCCTCACCCTCCGCCTCGGCGACCGCGAGCTCGTGCGCGGCCTCGAGCTCGAGCTCGCGGCCGGAGACCGGCTGGCGCTGGTGGGTCGCAACGGCAGCGGCAAGTCGACGCTCCTCGCCGCCCTGGCGGGGGCGACGACCGCGATCGTCGAGGGGCGCGTACGGCGCGCGCCGGGCGTGTGGTGGGCGCACGTTCGGCAGGCGGAGTCGGACGGGCCCGCCGCCGAGGAGCGGCTCGTGGACGTCGCCGCGGCCGCCCTGGCCCCATTGCGCGCGCTCGGCGCCGAGGTGGCGGCCACCGCGCTCACCCTCGGCGACCGGCCGGACGGCGCGGCGCTCGACGCCTACGGTGCGCTGCAGGCCGCCTTCGAGGCGCGCGGTGGCTACGCGGCCGACCGCCGCCTCGCCGAAGCGCTCGACCGCGTCGGCCTCGCCGCCGCCGCGGAGCACCCGGCCGCGACCGCCTCCGGAGGCGAGCGGCGCCGGGCGCGTCTCGCCGGGGCGCTGGCGGCGGGCGTCGACGTGCTGCTGCTCGACGAGCCGACGAACCACCTCGACCTCGAGGCCCGGGCGTGGCTCGGCCAACGGCTCGTCGCGCACGAGGGCGCGGTCGCGTTCGCCAGCCACGACCGCGCGCTGATCGACGCGGTCGCGACCCACGTCCTCGTCCTGGGCGAGGCGGGTCCGGCCCGCGTGCGCCGAGGGGGCTGGAGCGCGTACGTGCGCGACCGCACGCACTCGGAGGCCACGGATGCGAAGGCCGCCAAGCTGCGGTCCCGGCGCGTCGCCGAGCTCGAGGCGATGGCCGCCGAGCTCCGCGCCCAAGGGCACCGCACCGCCCAAGTCCGGCGGCGCAGGGCGGAGCGCGAGGCGGCGGCGCTCCGCGCCGTGGCCGCGCCGACGCCGGTAGCGTCCGGACCGCGCATCGCCCTGGACGGCGCCGCGGCTTCGGCGGGTGGCGAGGTCGCGCGCTTCGCCCATCTGACGTGGGGTGCGGTGCTCGACGACGCGGCGCTGACGCTCCACGCCGGCGAGCGGCTCGCGCTCGTGGGGCGCAACGGCGTCGGCAAGAGCACCCTGCTGCGCCTGATCGCCGGAGAAGCGGCGAGCGAGGACCCGCGCGCGCGCACCTGGTGGCGCCGCGGTGCCCGGGTGGTGCACGTCGACCAGCTGCGCCGCGGCCTCGCCGACGAGGTCGCCCCTCGCGAAGCGCTCGCCACGTGGGTGAGCGAACCGCGCGCCGACGGGCTGCTCGCGCTCGTCGGATTGCCGCGCTCCACCTGGTCGCGGCCGGCGGCCACCCTTTCGGGCGGCGAACGAGCCCGCGCGGCGGCCGCGCTGCTGATGGCGCGCGAAGCCGACGTGCTGCTGCTCGACGAGCCGACGAACGACCTCGACCTCGCCACCACCGAGGCCCTCGAGGGGGCGCTCGCCACCAGCGCCGCGACGATCGTGATCGCCACCCACGACGCGCGCACGATCGAGGCGCTCGGCGCCGAGGTCGTCACCTTCGAAGCGGGGCGGTTGGTGCGCTGGCGCGGCGGGCTCGACGGCTGGCGCCGCGGCGCACGCCGCCGCGAGGCAACCGCGGAGGGAGCCGCGATCGCGGCTGCGGCGACCGCGCCCCACCCCGAGCCGATCGTCGGTGCCGGGGAGCCGACCGACCCGGCGGCCCAAGACGCTGCGCGCACCGCGGCCGACGCCGCCCTCGACGACCCGGTGCGGTGGAGCGAACGCGAGCGCGGCCGGTGGCGCGATCGCCGGCGCGGGCTCGAGGAGGCGCTGATCGAGGAACTCGAACGCAGGCTGCCCGCGCCGCGGCCGTCGTTTCGCACGCGAGCAGGCGGGTGGACCGTCTGGGCCGACCGACGCGACGACGGGCTCGCCGCGTGGCTCGACGGCGGCGCGAGCGACCCGGCGGCCGCCGTTGCCGTGCGGGTCCTGGAGGCGGACGGACGGCGCGTCGCGCATCTGGTCGTCCCGAGGCCCGAAGACCGTGCGCTCGCGGGCTGGGCGCGGGAGGCGTTGCTGGTCGGCGCGGCGCGGCTCGCCTTCTACGTGTTCGACGTCGACGCGGTGCAGGTCGCGACCGACCGACCGCCCGGCGGCGGCTTCGCCGCGTGGGCGCCGGGCTGGTGGTGGTGGCCGCGCGCCGAACTCGAACGCGCGGAACGGTGGCGCCGGACGGCAGGCACCCCGACGCGCCGCCACCGGCGCCGCCGACGGCGCTAGGCTGAACGCATGCGTCGCCCGCGCCCGACCGCCTCCCCCTCCGAGCGCCGCCCGCCGCCGATCGGGATGCTCGTGGTGGCCGCGGTCGCCGCGACGGTCTGGGCGTTGCTGCGGCTCGCGCCCGCGAGCTGGATCGACGGCGCGTGGGTGCACGGCGTCCTCCCCGTCCTCACGAACGCGGCGCGTCCGGTGTTGGCCTCGGTGCCCGGATCGCTCACCGGCGCGACGCTCGCCGTGGTGCTCGTGTGGGTGGTGGTCGCCGCCGCGCGGCGCGGCGCGGCCGGCCGGTGGGCGCTGCTGCTCGCCGTCGCCGCGGTCGCCGGTGCGAGCTTCGAAGCGTCTTGGGCCGTCGGCTACCGGCGCACCCCGCTCGAGGCCCGCCTCGCGCTCCCGGCCGGGGCTCCGACGGCGACGGACCTCGCCGCAGCGACCGACCGGCTGATCGCGATCGCGACCGAGGCGGCTCCGGCCGACCCGGCGTCCGTCGACCGCGGCGCACCGTGGCCGACCCCCTCGTGGACGTCCGCCGCCGCCTGCGTCGCCGCCGCGGACGCGGTCGTCAGCGAGCGGCGGACGCCGCTGGCGCTCGCGGACACGGTGCGCCGGCTGCCCGCCGGAACGATGCTCTCCGGTGGCTTCGCCGGCTTCGTCGGTCCCTGGTGGCGCGAACCGCATCTGGACGGAGGGTTACCGCCGGCCGCGGCCCGGGCGACCGCCCTCCACGAGCTGGCGCACGCCGCGGGCTGGGCCCGCGAGGCCGAGACCGACGCGCTCGGCGTCCTCGCCGGTCTGCGGTGCGACGACCCCGAACTGCGGTTCGCCGCCGCGGTGCACGCGCTCGGGCTGCTTCGGGCGGAGCGGGCGCGAGTCGCGCCCGACGCGGCGCGCGACCCGCGCCTCGCGACCCTGCCCGAGGCGGTGGAACGCGCCGCCGCGGCCGCCCGGGACGCCGCAGCGGCCTACGCCCGACCGGTGGTCCGGCGCGCGGCGGGAGCGACGTACGACGCCTACCTGCGCGCCCAGGGGGTGGACGCCGGATTGGCCGACTACGGCCGGGCCGGCGTGCTCGTCGCCGCCGCGCTCGCGCGCTGCGAGCGCACGGCGGACGCGCTGGTGTGCCCGACGCCGCGCCCCTAGGCGCGCGCGGGCGCCGGACCGAGGTTGCGGCGCACCAACGCCTCGGGGTCGGGGTCGCGCCCCATGAACTCGCGGAACATCACCTCGGCGTCGACCGCGTCGCCGCGCCCCAGGATCGCCGCCACGAAGGCGCGCCCGGTCGCCTCGTCGAACACGCCGGCCTCCTCGAAGCGGGAGAACGCGTCGGCCTCGAGCGCTTCGCTCCACTTGTAGCTGTAGTAGCCCGATGCGTAGCCACCGGCCATGATGTGGCTGAACCCGAGGAGGAAGCCGGTGCGCGCGTGCTCCGGCCGCAGGGCGAACGGCGCCATCGTCGCTTGCGCGAAGGCGACCGCGTCGGCGCCTGGCTCCGGATCGAACTCGACGTGGAGCGCGAGGTCGACGGTAGCGTACGAGAGCTGGCCGAACTGCCCCCACGCCTCCCCGAAGCGGCGCGCCGCCAGCATGCGTTCGAACAGCTCGTCCGGCATCGGCCGACCGGTCTCGTGGTGGCGCGCGTACAGCGCGACGCCCTCCGGGGTCCACGTCCAGTTCTCGAGGATCTGCGACGGGACCTCGATGAAGTCCCACGGCACGGCGGACGCCCCGCGGGCGCGCACCTCGACGCGCGTCAGCAGGTGGTGGAAGAGGTGGCCGTACTCGTGGAACACGGTGCGGACCTCGTCGGGGGCGAGCAGCGCCGCAGCGTCGCCGTGCGGTGGCGTCAGGTTGCCCACGACGACGCCCACGTGCGGGTCGAAGCCGCCATCCGGGCGCGGACCGCCCTCGACGAGCCCGTTCATCCACGCGCCCCCGCGCTTGCTCTCGCGCGGGAACCAATCCGTGTAGAAGGTCCCGAGCTCGGTGCCGTCGTCGGCGGTCGCCGCGTACGCGCGCACGCTCGGATGCCAGACGTCGACGTCCGGGGCCGGTGCGACCGACACCCCGAACAGCCGCCGCACCAGGTCGAAGACACCCTCCTCGACGCGATCGAAGGGGAGGTAGGCGCGCAGCGCCTCCTCGTCGAGCCCGAACCGCTCGCGCCGCATCCGCTCGAAGGCGAAGCGGACGTCCCACGGTTCGAGTCGATCGATCCCGAGGCGGTCGCGCGCGAACGCCGTGAGGTCGGCCAACTCGGCGTCGACGTAGGGGCGGCTGCGCGCCGCGAGGTCGTCGACGAAGGCGCGCGCCCGTTCGGCGCTGCCGACCATCCGGTCCTCGAGCATCACGTCGGCGAAGGTCGCGTACCCGAGCCGATGCGCGAGCTCGCGGCGCTTGCTCAAGATCTCCGCGACCACGGGTCGGTTGTCGTGCGCGCCACCGTCGGCCCGGTGCATGAAGGCGCGCCAGAGCGCCTCGCGCGTGGCGCGGTGCTCGCCGTGCGTGAGGAACGGGAGGTAGCTCGGGGCCTGGAGCGTGAAGCGCCAGCCGTCGACGCCCTTGGCGCGGGCATCGGCGGCGGCGCGCTCGACCACGGTCGGGGACAAGCCGGCCAGCTCGGCGGGGTCGCGCACGATCCACTCGAAGGCGTTCGTCGCGTCGAGCACGTGGTCGGCGAAGGTCGTCGAGAGCTTCGCGAGCTCGACGCGCAGCGCCTCCACGGCGGCGCGCTCGGCGGGCGGCAGGTCGGCGCCGGCGCGGCGGAAAGCGCGCAGCGTCTTCTCCACATGGCGCGTGCGCAGTGGATCGAGGGCCGCGGCCTCGGGCGTCGCGGCGAACTCCGTCAGCGCCGCCCACAGGCCCGGATGCGTGGTGATGGCGCTGCGGAACTCCTGGTAGCGCGGCTGCACCTCGTGGTGCGCCGCCCGCAGCTCGGGGGAGGTCGCGACCGAGGTCAGGTGGTGGACCGCGCCGTAGGCCCGGTCGAGCGGTTCGAGGAGGTCGTCCAGGGCCTGCACCGTGTTCGCGTAGGTGCGCTCCGGCATGGCGACGAGCTCGTCGAGCGCGCGCTGCGCGCGCTGCAGCGCGGCGTCGATCGCCGGGACGACGTCCTCGGCGCGCACCTCGCTCCACCTGCGAAGCGGTGCCGGGTCGAGGAGGGCGGCTTGGGGTTCGGGCACGTCCATGGGTCTCCGTTCGGCCGCGCCGATCGGAGGGCGCGGGATCGATCAGTTGGGCAGTGCGGTGGCGGGCGCGAACGCCTCGTCCGCAGGGCGCGCCGGGGCGTACAGGAAGCCCTGGGCCTCGTCGCATTCGAGCTCGCGAAGCTGATCGCGCTGGCTGGCGGTCTCCACGCCTTCGGCCACCACGGTCAACCCGAGCCCACGACCGAGCGTGATCATCGCACGCAGCAGTTCGAGGTCGGCGGACCGGCGCGACCCGGCATCGATGCGGGCGACGAAGGCGCGGTCGATCTTGAGCGTGTCCAGCGGCAGATCGCGCAGCTGGGCGAGGTTCGTGTCGGCCGCACCGAAGTCGTCGAGCGCCACCTGGACGCCCATGGAGCGCAGTTCGCGCAGGCGCCCGGCGCCGCGCTCCCACGTGCGCCGGCCCGTCCGCTCGTGGATCTCGAGTTCGAGCAACCCGGGATGGAGCGACGCGCGATCGAGCGAGCGGTGGACGATGCGCGCCAGGTCCTCGCGCTCCAGGACCTCGGGGCCGACGTTCACCGCCACCCGCCGCGGCGTCCCCTCGCGGTACCACTGCGCCGCCTGCCGGGTCGCCCGATCGAGCACGCGTTCGAACAGCGCGTCGCCGAGCCGCGCCCGCTCCAGGTCGGGGAGGAACGCCGCGGGCGGCAACAGACCCTCGGTCGGGTGGTTCCAGCGCACCAGGCCTTCGACGCCGGTGACGCTGTCGCCGTCGAGGCGCACGCGGGGCTGGTAGTGGAGCAGCAACTGATCGTCGGCGAACGCCGCGTGCAGCGCCCGTTCGCGACCCGTTCGGGCGCGCGCGGCCGCGTCGAGCTCGGGGTCGGCGAACGCGAAGCGCCCGCCTCCGGCGCGCTGCGCGGTCGCCACCGCCTCCTCGGCCGCGGCGAACACGTCCGCCGGACGCGCGTGCGCCGGAGCGATCGCGACCCCGGCCGAGGCGGACAGCTCGACCCGCAACGAACCGTCGTCGAAGGGTCGCGCGACCCACGCGAGCAGCTTCTCGACGACCGGAAGCGCGGCGTCGGGCGCGTCGAGGTCGGAGAGGACGGCGAGGAAGGTCCCCCGATCGATGCGCGAGAGCGTGTCGCTGCGGCGCAGCGCGCGCTGGAGGCGCCGTGCGGCCTCGCGCACGATGCGCTCGCCGCGGCGCGGGTCCATGGTCGCGTGGACGAAATCGAAGTGATCGAGCACGATCGCGACCGCCGCGACGACGCGTCCGTGGCGCCGAGCCTGCCGCGCGGCCTGATGGAGCCGGTCCTCGGCGACCTCGCGGGTCGGAAGGCCGGTGCCCGCGTCGACGCCCTTGAAGGCCGCGGCGACGTCGCCGGCGTCGACCGCCGCGGCCGCCTCGGCGTGCTGCGCACCCACGGCGCGCACGACGCCGTGCAGCGCGACGACGCCCGCTTCGGCCGCAGACCAGCTCACGGCCGCGAAGTCCTCGACGCGCTGCGTCTGGCCATCTGCGCCGACGATCCGGTACCGATCGCGCCGGCTGCCTCCGTCGACGCGCAGCGCGCTCCAGCGCGCGAGCACGCCCTGCCGGTCGTCGGGGTGCACGCGCTCGACGAGCCCCTCGGCGATCAGCGTAGCGGCCTCGACGCCGAGGACGGCGCGGCACGAGTCGCCGACCCACGTGATCTGCACCCGTCCGGACGCGTCCACCAGCGCGCCGTACGCGAACCAGCCACCCTCACCGCCGAGGTCGCCGACGAGTTGACGCGCCGCTTCCTCGGCGCTGCGGGCGTTGACCTGGTCGGTGACGTCGCGCAGTACGGTGACCACGTGCCCGGTGCGGCCGCGCACGTCGCGCAGCGGGTGGTGCCGCTGCTCGCACCAGAACAGCGAGCCATCGGCGCGGTAGTTGCGCAGCGTGACCGTGGTCGCGCGCCCGTCGCGGATCGCCTCGCGGACGTCGCGCACGGCGTCCTGATCGGTGTCGTTGCGCAAGAGGAAGCCGAGGTCGCGCCCGACCGCGTCCGCCGGCGGGTAGCCGGTGAGGTCGCCGAAGCCGGGCGCGACGTGGACCACCGGCTGCCCGACGCGCCGCACGTCGCTGACGACGAAGGTCTCGCCGGCGAGCATGTCGGTGAGCGGGCGCACCAGGTCTTCGACGTCGCTCTCCTCGGGGAACCCCGACAACACCCGTTCCCGCAAGCGCGCGAGGCGCACGGGATCGAGGTGGGCGGCGGGGGTGCGGTGGGGTTCGGCGTCGGCCATGGTGTCGGCGGTCGCGGGCGGCGACCGCGCACCGTACCCCTTCGGGCCACGGTCGGCGGACGTCCCTCGAGGACCCGTGTCCGCCCGTCCGGCCTCCCAACCCGACGGGCGCGGGCACTCATCCCACGCTCTTCCAGCGACGAAGGTACCACCACCGCACGGGCGGCAACGTGAAGGATGCCCGTCCCCTGCGTGAAGTCGACCCCTGCCGAAGCCCCTTGGATACCCCACCCCGGTATAAGGGGCGACGCGCCCGCCGCGGCACCCGGTGCTACGCTCCGGTGAAACGAGGAGGAGCCGTGACCCGAACCCCTACTACATGCGACGTACTCGTCATCGGCGGTGGCCCGGCGGGCCTGACCGCAGGCATCTACGCCGGCCGCGGACAGCTCGACGTCGTGATCGTCGAGCGCGGCCTTCCGGGTGGCCAGATCGCCCAGACCGAAGAGGTCGAGAACTACCCCGGCTTCCCCGAGCCCGTGTCCGGTCCAGAACTCGCGCAACGGATGGTCGCGCAGGCGGAGCGCTTCGGCTCCAAGATCGTGATGGACGAGATCGAGAGCGTCGCGCGCGCTGGGGACGGGTTCCTGGTCCGGGGCTACGAGCGCGATTACGCGGCCAAGGCGGTGATCGTCGCCACCGGCGCCAACCCGCGTCGGCTCGGGGTCCCCGGGGAGGACACCTTCTACGGCCGCGGGGTGTCGACCTGCGCCACCTGCGACGGCTTCTTCTACCGCGGCAAGCACGTGGTCGTCGTCGGTGGTGGCGACGCCGCCGTCGAGGAGGGGCTGTTCCTGACCAAGTTCGCCGACACCGTCACCGTCGTGCACCGCCGCGACGAGCTGCGCGCGAACAAGGTCGCGCAGGAGCGCGCGTTCGCGAACCCCAAGATGCGCTTCGTCTGGAACACGGTCGTCGAAGAGGTGCTCGGCGACGGCGGCCTCGTCGTCGGCGTACGCACCCGCGACGTCGTGACCGGCGAGACCGGAACGATCGACACGGACGGCGTGTTCATCTACATCGGCCACGTGCCCAACACCGGGTACCTGCAGGGCACCGTCGCCCTCAACGACCACGGCTACGTCGCCGTGCGCGACGAGATCTTCACCGACGTCGAGGGCCTCTTCGCAGCAGGCGACGTGGCGGACGAGGTCTACCGGCAGCTGTCGACGAGCGTCGGTGCCGGCACCCGCGCGGCCATGGCGGCCGAGCGCTGGCTCGCCGAACGCGAAGTGCCCGAGCCGGTCGCCGCCGGCTGAGCGCTCGGCGCTCCGACTATCGCGCGACGAAGTCGACGAGCACCAGCTCGTCGCCGTCGCGCAAGAGCAGGTAGCGCCCGTCGCTCCACAACGGGGTGCCGGGAACCGCCCGCCAACCAGAGCCACCGCCTTCGGGCCGCCAGCGCACGAACGGACCGTCGACCTCGAGCACCGCGCCGTCCCACGCGAACGGCCCGGAGGCCGGTCCGTCGGTGCGGACGCGCTCGCCCAGGTCGGCCGGTGGCCACCACGTGGGGTCGGCCCCATCGACGGGCTCGGGGCCGCTGGCGAACAAGCCGCTCGCGGCGTCGCCCAGCGCCCGCACGTCGCCGGCGTCGCGGCCCGAGCGGTCGGCGACCTCCGCCACGACGACGGTCGGCGGCGGCGCGCCCCCGGGCAGGTACGAGGCCGCTTCGACCGTCGCGGGGTCGGCCCCCGCGCCGGTGGCGACCAGCTGGACCGTGGCGGCCGCGAAGGCAGCGCGCACGTCGTCGCCGTCGTCCGGCCACGTCGCCGGCCAGAGCGGCCGATCGCGCAGCAACCACAGCGCCACCTCGGGTGGCCCGTCGGTCGCTGCGCGCTGCGGCGCGTCCGGCGCGATCGGCGTATCTTCGGTCGCTTCACCGGCCGCCTCACCGGCCGCCTCACCGGCTGCCTCGGCGTCGCCCGGTTCCGTCTCCCCTCCGGGTTCCTCGGTCTCGACCTCACGCTCGGCCGGCGGTTCGGAGGCGGGCTCGGTCGCCGCGTCGCCGTCCGCTGGCGCGCCGGTCAGGTCGACGAACGGGACCTCGAGGAGCTCCGCGCCGGTCGGTTCGGGACGGACGGCGAGCGGCACCGCGCGCCACGCGGCGACCGTCCGCACGTCGCCGGCCTGCACGAGGACGTAGGTCGGCTGGAGCGGCGCGCCGACGCTCTGGACGCGCAGCGCGATCCCCTCGCCGGGCCACGGCGCCACGTGGAGGTCGACGTCGGACGCCGCTCCCTGCCAGAGCACCCGCGGGGCCTGCGGCATCACCCCATCGGGGATGACCTCGGCCAGCGCCGGGACCGGCCGGGCGCCGCCCACGTCGGGCATGGAGGCCGCGTAGCGCGCGGCCGCGGCCCGGTTCCCGAAGGCACCCACCCGCACGCGGTACACGTCCCCTTGACCGCCGGTCGATCGCACCACGTACGCCGGGTAGCCCTCCCGCAAGAGCGCGCGCGAGAGGTCGAGCGCCGCCGCCTGCTCCGACACCGCGATCGCCTGGACGGTGAAGGCGATCGTCTGCGCCCCCGCCGTCGCCCCCGCCACGAGCGTCCACGCGACGACGGCGAAGACGCACGCACGCAGCGGGTGCATGGCGATCAGAAGTCCTTGCGTTCGAAGACGATCACGGCGGCCGCCGCGAAGGCCGCGCAGTAGAAGGCGATCAGAGCGACGACCCACCCGAGGTCGGCGGCCGGGGCCACGTACGCGGACAACTGGGTGGTGAGCAGGTACGGGGTCAGCGACGGGAGCACGACCAGCAGCTCCATCACGATCAGGCTGGCCAGCGTGGCGAGCGCCCCGGCCGCGGCGTTCATGAAGAGGACCGCGAACAACACCGAGAGCAGCGCCACCGGCACGAGCGCGTACGCGGCGGTCAGGTAGGCGCGCAGCACCTCGCCCAGCGCCGCCGCGGGCGTCATCATGCCGGCTCCGAGGAGGCCGTCGCGCCCCAACCCGGTGCCCCCGAAGAACTCGCCGAAGCCGAAGAAGGCGCCCGCGGCGAGCGAGGTGAGCAGGAACCACGCGAGCGTCAGGAACGGGATCGCCGCCGCCACCAGGACCTTGGCGAGCATCCACTGGGAGCGGGTGACGGGCCTCAGCAGAACGGTCGGCAGCGTTCCGTGTTGGATCTCCAAGCCCAGGAGCTCGCCGGCCGCGATGGCCACGAGCAGCGGCAACAGGAACGCCATGCTCGAGAGCAGCGCGAGCGCGGGCACCTGGAACCCCGAGACGATGTAGAAGCCGTAGACGTCGAACACCCCTGGGGCGTACGCCCACAGGATCGGGAACAGCGCGAGCAGCACCAGTCCGAAGCGCACCGACACGAGCCGACCCAGCTTGCCGAACTCCATCGCCAGCAGCGGGATCACGAGCGCGCTCCACGGCCTGGGCGCCCGTAGGCCGGCACGTCGGCCATGGTGCGCCGAACCCGCTCGGCCTCGACCTGCTCGCGGTAGTGCGCGCGCAGGTCGAAGACGTCGCGCCCCAGGTCGAAGACGTCGATGCCCGCCCCGACGAGGAGCGGCGCCAGCCGCGCGACCTGGTCGTCGGCCGTGAGCGCGACGATGACCTCGGCGCCCCGAGCGTGCGCTTCGCGCACCCAGGGCTGCGCGCGCAGCAGCGCCACCGCCGACGGCGCGTCCGAGACGTGCGCGCGGTGGCGCGCGCGGCGCTCGCTCAGGTCGACCTGGTCGATGAGCGCCCCTTCCTCCATCAAGCCCACGTGGTGGCAGTACGCGACCACCTCGTCGAGGTGGTGGGTCGAGAGCAGCACCGCCGTGCCCTCCGAGGCCGCCTCGCGCAACACCCGGTGGACGAGGTGGAGCGAGAGCGGGTCCATCCCCGAAGCCGGCTCGTCGAGCACCAGGACCTCCGGTCGCGTCAGCAGCGCCGAGGCCACGCCCAACCTCTGGCGCATCCCGAGCGAGTAGACGCCCACGGGTCGGTCGGCGGCGGGCGTGAGCTCCATGCGCTCGAGCACCTCGTCGATCCGGCGGTCGGCGACGCCGCCCGCCAGGCGACCGTGGAGCCGCAGGTTGCGGCGCCCGGTGAGGTACGGGTAGAACGCCGCTGGCGCCTCGACGACGGCGCCCAACCGGCGCCGCACCGAGGGTCGCTCGTGCGGGTCCTCGCCCAACATGCGCACGGTGCCCGACGAGGGGAACGCCAGCCCCGAGACCAACCGGATCACGGTGGTCTTCCCGGCACCGTTCGGACCGACGAGGGCGTACACCTCGCCGGCGCGCACCTGGAAGGTCAGGTCGCGGACGATCGGCCGCTTCCCGTACCGCTTCGTGAGCCGGACCGTCTCGATGGCGGGGGGGCGCGCGTCCGCGCGCGGTGGATCCGTCATGGGCGCCTCACCGGCGAGCGTACACGCCCCGTCGATGAGGCCGGGATGGCATCGTTCACGCCCCGCCGGGCGCTTCGGCCTCCTCCGCGGCGAGCGCGTCGAGCACGACGTCGACCGCACGCTCGACGGCGCGGTCGAGGTCGGCCGTGTCGACGACCGCCACCCCCTCGCGCTCGGCCTGCTTGAGGACGAACTCCTGGATCATGCGGATCTCGGGGAAGTGCTCCAGGTACTCGGCGCTCGGGCGCCCCTTCGCGCGCGCCTCGCGACGCCCGAAGTTCTCGCGGTGGTCGTCCTCGTCCGGTACGGCGAGCACCATTTCGGCGACCAGCGCCGCCTCGAACCCCACGCGTGGCGAGAGCCCGGGAACCAGGTGCGTCCCCTCGACGACCAGGGACGTCCCTTCGGTGAGGTGGCGACCGATGATCGCGTCGATCGCCGTCCCCATCTGATGCACCTGCGCCTGGAACCCGCGCACGACGCGCTTGCGCTTGGGCTTCGCGTTCTCGACCTCGTCCGGAAGCAGCTCGGCGCGCCAGGCCGCGTAGCTCGACGCGTGGAGCACCGGGCTCAACTCCGCGCTGATCAGCGACCGCAGCGCTTGCCGGACGCTGTCGGTGGACACGACGCGCGGGATGCCGAGGCGGTACCCGAGCTCGGCGGCGAGCACGGACTTGCCCACGCCCGCCGCCCCGGAGACGATGACGATCACCGGTCGCTGGGAGCGGCGCAGGGCGCGCAGCAGGTCGTAGCGGCGCGCGAACTCCTCGCCCGCCTCCTCGTGGACGAGCCGCCGCACGAGGGCGCGCACCCGCTCGGGACGCACCTCCGCCACCCCCAGGCGCCACAGCTGGTCCTCGGTGCGCCGCGCCAGACGATGCGAGAGCTCGGGGTCGAGGCCGACCGCCAGCAGCGACTGCGCGAGCACGCCGCGGGAGAACGGCAGCCCCGCCGTGCCCCCCTCCTCGACGATCACCAGCTCGGCGGCAAGCGCGAGGGCCGCCTCGTAGCGCGCGCGCACGTCGCGCCCGTAGCGGGCTTCGAGCGCCGAGGCGACGCGCTGGTAGAGCTCGCGCTGCGGCACCTCGCGGCGGCCGTCGGCACGCAACCCCAGCTCCACCTGGCGCACCACCCCGTGCGCCTCCTTGAAGGCGAGGTCGAGCTTCTCGAGCGACGCGGCCAAGCGGCGGCGCGAGAACCCGTCGCGGCGCCCCCCGGCGCCGACCACCTCGAGACCGACGAACGGCGGCGTCTGACGCGCGAGCGCCTCGGCCGCCTCCGCTCCGGCCTCGGCGCCGGCGGACCGGCCCAGACGCGCCATCAACTCCGCGAGCGAGACGCTCTTGTCCCCGCGTTGGCGGTAGTGCTTCTCGACGTCGAGCGCGATGCGCATGGCCGCGTCGGTGGAGACGCCGGCGGCTTGCAGCGACTCCACGAGCGGACCCAGACCGAAGGCGTGGCGCCGCTCGCCGTCGACGATGCGCAGGTCGCGCCGCTTCACGCCGCCGCCTCGCGCCCCGCGAGCCGGTCGAGCAGGTCCCGGACGACGTTGCCGGTCAGGCCCCACACCTCGTGGTCCCCGATCCGATAGCGGTACAGCTGGCGCACGACCCCGTCGTGCAAGCGCTCCTCCAGCGTGGGCCGACACGCCGCGAGTTCCGCGAGCGGCAGCGTGAACGCACCGGCCACCTCGCCCGGGTCGAGGCGGAGCGGCGCGGGCCACGCGACGCGCGCGACCACCGGGGTGGCCACGAGACCGAAGGGCGAGGGGCGATCGTCCAGGGTCCCCAGCACGTCGTGCGGTTCCACGACGAGCCCGACCTCTTCGTGCATCTCGCGGAGCGCAGCGGTCACCACGTCCTCACCCGGTTCCAGCCGCCCCCCGGGAAACGCGACCTGACCCGCGTGGCGCACCAGGCCGGCGGCGCGCACGGTGAAGAGCAGCCGCAAGCCATCGAGGGTCTCGAGGACCGGCACCAGGACCGCGGCGCGACCGTGGCCGGCGAGCTCGAGCCTGTGGCCCGGCACCGCCATGGCGCGCTCGACGTCGGCGATCCTCCAGCCGTTCACCCCGCGACCCTCCGGTTCACGCGTCCGCCTCGACCGCGCCGCGCGCCCGCTCGTCGACGTGGTCGCGCAACAGCAGCTCCGGGTCGAGGCCGGCGTCGGCGGCGGCCTGCGCGAGGGCGAGCAACGCCGGCGCCAAGGCGTCCGGGTCCGCGGCGACGTCGGCGAGCGCGCGCCGCCCCAACTCGGGCGCGGCGCGCCATTCGAGCGCCGAGCCGAGGTCGGCCGCGCGGCGCAGCGCCGGCAGCGATCGCGGTACCCGCTCGGCGGGCGAGCGTGGCGCGCCGCCGCGCTCGCCCGCCTTGATCGCCTGCCAGTTGCGCACGACCTCGTCGGCGTCGGCCACCGCGACGTCGCCGAACACGTGCGGATGGCGGCGGACGAGCTTCTCGACGATCGCGTTCTCCACGTCGCCGTACCCGAAGCGCCCCTCCTCCTCGCCGATCACCGCATGGAAGGCGACCTGCAACAGCACGTCGCCGAGCTCCTCGGCGAGGTGCGCCGCGTCGTCCGTGGCCATGGCGTCGACCGCCTCGGCGGCCTCCTCGAGGAGGTACGGCCGGAGGCTCTCGTGGGTCTGCTCCTGGTCCCAGGGGCATCCGCCCGGCGCCCGCAAGCGCCGCATCGTCTCGAGCAATCGCTTCATGGACGGCATGGTACCCGTGCCGTGGGCGCAGGAGCGCGGCGAGCGCGCACGTGCGCGACCGCCGCGCTGCCTATCCGGGCGGGCGCAGCACGGCCCAATGCCGTCCGGTGCGCCCGGCGTCGCGGCGATGCGAGAAGCAGCGGTCCGCCGCGCAATGCGTGCAGGTGGCGCTGGTGGCGACCCCTTCCGCGGGCACGCCGGCCGCGATCAGCTGAGCGCGCACCAGGGCGGGCACGTCGAAGCGCCATCGCCCGGCGGCGCCCCGGTCGGGGCGCACCGCGTCCTCGGGCGCACCCGCCGCGATCGCCGCGTCGACGACCTCCGGACCGACCTGGTAGCAGGCACCTCGGATCGCGGGACCGAGCCACGCCCGCACGTCGGCGGCCGCCGTGCCGTAGCGAGCCGCCATGACCTCGAGCGTCGCGCCCACCACCCCGGCGACGGCGCCGCGCCAACCGGCGTGCGCGGCGCCGACGGCGCCGGTGCGGACGTCGAGCAGCAGCACCGGCAGGCAATCGGCCGCGGAGATCGCGAGCGCCCAGGTGGGGTCGTCGGCGACGAGCGCGTCGCCCTCGGCGCCGACGGGATCGCGCCCGGCCACGAGCACCTGCGCGCCATGCACCTGGCTCGCGGTCATCCAGCGCGCCTCGGGCACCCCGAACGCCGCGCGCACCCGACGGCGGTTCTCGGCGACCGCGGGCGCCGCGTCGCCGACGGAGGCCCCGAGGTTCAAGGAGGCGAAGGGGGCGCCGCTCACGCCGCCCGACCGCGGCGAGAAGCCGTGCGGCGCCGCGAGCGTGCCGCGCTCGAACGCCTGGAGGTCCAGCGCGATCATCCGGCGCCCGTCAGTAGTTGCGCGCGGTCACGCGCAACCCCACGGAGCCCTCGAGCCAGTCGGTCACCGCCGCGACCGCGGCGCGCGCGGCGGGGGTCACGAGCGGGTCGCCGAAGGACTCCAGGCGCACGATCAGCTCGCCCTCGGTGCGCCGCTGGGCGACCACGAGGAGCTGCTGGATCAGATCGCCCTCGTCGACGGTGACGCGGAACAGCCAGCGGTCGTCGCGGCCGAGCGCGCGGGCGGCCTCGTGCACGACCACGTGACCGCCGTCCGCCGGCACCACGAGCTTCTCGAACACGGGGGCGTCGGTCGGCAGGGCGCCGGTCAACAGGGCGTGCGGCATGGGGTCGCTCCTCGCGATCGGGGGGTCGTACGGCACGTCGGTGCCGTCCAGAACGAAGACCTCGTAGTAGAGGGGCTTCCCTTGGTCGCGCCACTTGAGCGCGTACTTGGTCTCGAAGACCTCGGGCGGCGGCGCGCGCCGCTCGCGGCGGGCGACGCCGGAGCGCTCGGCTTCGGCGACCGCGAAGGCGACGTACGGCTCATGGTCCGATGCGAGGCGGATCTCGCCGCCGGGCGCCAAACGGGTGGCGGCCAACCGGAAGAACGGTACGCGAAGCAAGCGGTGGTGCTCGTGCCGGTCCTTGGGCCACGGGTCCGGGAAGTTCACGGTGATCGAGGCGAGCACGCCCGGCCCGAACAGCTGACGAACCGCGACCTCGGCCGGGGCTTTGAGCAGCCGGACGTTGCGCACGCCGTCGCGGCGCATGCGCCGCCAAGCGCGCAGCACGCTCGTGCCGGAGACCTCCAGGCCGACGAAATCGGCGTCGGGCTCGGCGAGCGCTCGGCGGGCGGTGAAGCGACCGTCGCCGAAGCCGACCTCCAGGTGGAGCGGAGCGCGGCGACCGAACGCGGCGGACCACTCGACCGGGTGCGCCAAGCGGCGCCACGGCAGGAGCACGGCGTCGGCGGGCGGTGCGTACGGGGGTGGCGTCGCGACGTCGGGCGCGATCTGGTTCACGAGCGCTCCGAGAGGTCGGGGACGTGCGGCCGGGCGAGCAGCGCGTCGTCGACGCGCAGGTCCAGCCGCAGAAGCGTCGCGCGCGGCACGTGCAGGTACGGCCCCGCCCCGTCCACGGGGGCGAGGGGTACCGCGATCGCGCGGCCGTCTTCGCGCCGCAGCGCGACGAAGCGCACGGAGGTCCCGACGGCCTCGTGCCAAGCGCGGACGATGCCGGCGTCGACGCCGACGGCGCCGTCCGGGAGCCGACCGGAGGCGAGGCGCACCACCAGCTGGGCGGTGCGCGGCCGTCGGGCGCGCAGCCGGAGCGAACCGACCTGGACCAGGCGCCCGACCACCTGCCGGACCGAGCGCTCGTCGACGTCGAGCTCCTCGGCGATGCGCGCGGCGGTCCAATGACCGTTGACGGCCGCCAGGACGCGGCGCTCGAGCTCGGCGAGCGGCAGACCCACGGGCAGGGCGGTATCGGGCGCGTAGGGCACGACGTCGCGCGGTGGAGCGACGTCGCCTTCCGGATCGTCTCGGCGACGTTCGTCGCCGCGCCGCAGGACGTCGAGGAGCAGCCCCTCCGTCGACCCCTCGATCGTGACCTGCGGGGCCGGAAGCCCGGCCGTGAAGGCGAACGTGCCGCGCTCGTCGGCGAACAGCGCTTCGACGGCGGCCTCGCCCTCGAGCGCTCCGAACTCAGCGTGGCACGCCTGCCCCTTCTCGAAGTACACCCGCGCCCGGCCGAGCGGGTGCTGCACGGCCAACCGGCCCGTCCGCCCGGAGGCGGCGAGCAGTTGGAAGAGATCGACGAGCGAGAAGAGCCCCAGCGTGCCGGTCACGACCGGCATGCTACCAGGGGCCCGCCGCGACGCTCAGCCGCCATGGACCGTCGCCGACGGACGCGCGACCGGACGCGCCCGTCCCCGCTCGTCAGCTGTCGGGGTGCGCGACGTCGACCGCGACGATCGCCTCCCGGTCGTCGTCCGGTGCGAGCGCGAGGAGCCCGGGCCCCCATCCCGGCACCCCGTCGTTCGCGTCGGCGGCGACGCGCGCGACGATCACCGAGCGGCCTCGCGGCGCGAGCGGCGGCAGGTCGCCCACCAGCATCGGGTTGACGCCGTAGCGCAGCGACGCCCGCCCTTGGAGGCCGGACCGCAAGCCGAGCTCGAGCCAGGCGTCCTCCTCGGTGCGCCGCGGATCGGGCGGCCAGGGCCGCCGCCACGGGGCGTCGTTGGCCGAGGGCTGCACCACGATCTGGGCGCCCAAGCCGTCGAAGCGCTCCAGCACGTGGTGGAACCACGCGTCGAGGCACACCGCGACCCCGACGCGACCGACCGGCGTGTGCAGGACCGGCAGGTCGGCGACGCGGCCCGGCCGCAGCGCGACGCGGCGCTCGAGTCCGGACGTGAGGTACGCCTTCGCGGCTCGCCCGACCAGCGCGCCGTTCGGCGCGAACACGAGCGCGACGTTCTGCGGCGCGGGGTCGACGACGTGCACCCCGCGCGCGGCCTCGAACGCGACGGTCGGCAGCAGGGCGCTGCCCGCCACGACCGTCGCGCCGGTGGCCCGAGCCGCCGCGGCGAACGCGTCGCGCTGAAGCTCGAACGCTGCGGGCGCGAGCGCGGCGTACACGCCCGCGAGCGGCCCGACGCGGTGGCGCCAGGCCGCGCCCACCCACCGACGGGGCGAGCGGACCGCCCAGCCCGCGAGCGCGCGGACCAAACCGTGGTCGAGCGCGTCGGAGGCTCCGGCCGCGGTCGCCAGGAGGGGCAACCCCACCAACTCCGGGAAGGCGACCAGCGCCGGGCCGCCGGCGCCGGCGACGGCCGCACGGCTCAGGTCCAGCACGCGAGCCGCGAACGCCTCGCCGCTGCGGTAGTCGGCCGCGGACCAGCGCATCTGCACCGCGGCGAGCCGGACGGTGGTGGGCATGCGCCGAGCGTACCCGTGCCGGCCGCCGGCCGCGGGTACACTCGCCGCGTGACGACGCGCCTGGGCCGCTACCTGCTGCGCGAGGCGGCCGGCCTCTACGGACTCGGGGTGGCGTCTCTTTGCCTGCTGTTGTCGATCGACCTGCTGAGCGTGCTGGCGCGCTTCCTCGTGGAGCAATCGGCGACGCTGGCGCAAGTCGGTCGCCTGGTGCTGTTCAAGCTCCCGTGGTTCTTGCACCTGACGTTGCCGCTCGCGGTCGTGTTCGCGATCTTGGTGGCCGCCGGACGCTTGGCGAAGGACGCCGAACTCAAGGCCGCCTACGCCGGAGGCGTCCCCCCAGGACGACTCCTGGTGCCGCTCGTCCTCGCGGGCCTGGGCGTCTCGGCGGTGGCGCTGGTCGTGAACGGGTGGCTCGAGCCGTGGGGTGAGGCCGCGTACCAAGCCGACATCCAGGCGTTCCTGTACGTGCGCCCCCCCGCCGCCAGCCAGGCGGACGCCGGCTTCGCCGTCGAGGGCGTCGGAACCTTCTTCGCCTCACGGTTGCGCGCCGACCGCGACGACCCGCGGCGCGGCGATCTGACCGGCGTCCTCGTCGTCCTCGCCGACGGCCGGACCGTGACCGCGCCGCGCGGGACCTGGGACGCCGAGGCGCGCACGTGGGTCCTCCAGCAGGCGCTCGAGACGCCGGCCGGTGCGGACGCGACGGATACGACCGCCATCGAGGAACTCACCCTCCCCTTCCCGCTGGAGGCGACGCCCGAGGCGACGCTCGCACGACCGGACCAGCAGACCCTGACCGACCTGGTGCGCCGCATCGACGAGCTCCGCGCTGCCGGCGCCGACGTGGGCGCGGCGCGCTTCGCGCTCCATCGGCGCTTGGCGGACGCGTCGAGCGCCGCCGTCTTCGCCCTCGCCGCGGGCGCCCTGGCGCTGCGGGTCCGTGGGCGCGGTGCGGGCCTGGCGCTGACGATCGCGCTCCTCGTGGGCTTCTGGGCCACCTGGACGCTGACGGGTGCGCTGTTCGACCAAGGGGTGCTGGGGGCGATCGCGGCGGCGTGGGCCACGCCCGCCGCGGTCGGCTTGGCGGGCCTCGTGCTCGCGGTGGGGACGGCGCGGCGATGACGACGTGGGGGCGGGCGATCGCGCGCGAGGTGGCGCCGCTCTACGCGCTGGGGCTCGTGGTGCTGACGCTGTTGCTGCTGACCTCGTTCCTCCTCGGGGTCCTCGCCGACGTCCTCGCTCGCGGCGTGCCCGCCGCCACGGTGGCGTCCTACCTGCTCCTGAAGCTGCCGGCGGCCGCGGCGGCGGGCCTGCCGCTGGCGCTGCTCTTTGCCGCGCTGCTCGCCCTCACGCGCCTGACCCAGGACGGCGAGCTGCGGGCGGCGCTGCACCTCGGCCTGGCACCGCGCGCGACGGTGGCGCCGGTGCTGGCGGTGGGCGCGGTGGTCGCCCTCCTGACGGTCCTGAACAACGAGGTCCTCGTGCCGTGGAGCGAGGCGCGCGCGCTCGAGGTGCAGCGCGAGATCTTGCTCCGCAGCCCCGAGACCGTGCTCCAAAGCGGTGCGTTCTTCCAGGACGCGCTCGGCCGCTCGATCTTCCTGCGCTCGGTGACGGACCGCGGCGCCCTCGAGGGCATCACGGTCGTGGCTCCGGGCGGCTCCGCGGGTCCGCGGCAGCTGATCGAGGCGGCGCGGGGGGTCGCCGACCCGGACGGCGGCGTGTGGCGCCTCGAAGACCTGCGGCTGCGCTCGTTCCGCGACGGGCGCACGGTGCTCGACGTGCGCGCCGCGACCGCGGTGCTGCCCGTGCGCGGTCTGACCGCGGCGGCGGTCGGCACCGGCGACCTCGTGACGCTCCCGCTGCCCGAGCTCCTCGCGCGCCTGCGGGAAGGCGGGCGCGACGCCGCCGCGGAGTGGACCGCGCTGCACCGCAAGATGGCCGAGCCGGCCGCCGCCCTGGCGTTCGCGCTCTTCGCGGTCGCGGTGGCCTTCGCGGGCGTGCACCGCACCGCGCCGCTGGGGCTCGTGGCGGTCCTCGTGCTGACGTTCCTGTACTACGCGACCTGGAGCGTGGCGAAGCTGCTCGGCGCGCAGGGCACCGTACCCGCGTGGGCCGCCGGCTGGGCTCCGGTGGCGCTGTACGCGGTCGCCGGCCTGCTCCTGCTGGCGCGTACGGCGCGGCGATGACGGGACGCAGCGTCGTGCGCAGGGCCGGCCGCGCGTTCGTGGCGCTGGTCGCCTGCCTCGCGCTCGCCGGCGCGGCGTGGGCCGCGACCCTGACCGTCGACACCGGGGCCGATCCCGACGCGCGCCTGGAGCTGCGCACCTACACCCTGCCCGACGGCTCCGAGGCGGAGTTGATCGTCTTGAGCGGGACCTCGGTGACGGTCACCGTCGACGACGTGACCATCGAGGGCCAACGCCTCGAGATCGACGTCGCCGGACGCATCGTCCGCGTGGTCGGGCCCGGGTCCTTCCTCCGCGGCGACGAACGGGTCGAGGGCCGCGACCTCGAGGTCGACCTCGCCGAGGAGCGCGTGCGCGCGATCGAGGCCATCGTGTTCACGAGCGCGATCGACGTCGAGGGTGCGCTCGCGGAGCGGCTGCCCGGCCAGGTGACCTTCGCGAACGCGTTCGCGTCGCCCTGCACGCGCTGCGACCAGGAGATCCCCGACTACGGCTTCCGGGCGGCCCGGATGGTGCTCTACCCCGGCGATCGGCTCGTCGCGTTCGACGCCGTCGTCATGGTGCGCGGCGTGGACCTGTTCGGACTGCCGGTCCTGGTCCTTCCGCTGGCGACGGGCGACCGCCAACCGCAGCTGCTCGTCCGCAGCGGCACGGGCGCCGAGCGCGCCGAGGTGCGGGTGCGCTGGCCCTACGTGGCCGGCGACTCGGCGCTCGGCACGTTCACGGTGCGCTACCTCGCCGAGGTCGACCCGGCGCGCGACGGGGGCCTCACCGGCCGCCTGCTGGGCGGTGCGGTCGAGGCGAGCGCGTTCGGCTTCGAGCTCGACCACCGCGCGTACGACGCGCTCGGCACGGCCGTGCTCCGGGTCGCGTTCGATCCCGGCCGTGGCCCCGACCCCACCGATCCGGACCGGCCGGAGACGCCCGGCACCTGGACCGTGCGCGCGGCGTACGCGACCGAACCCGACGGACCGAGCCCGGCGATCGACCTGGAACTCGCGCGCGACGACGCGCGGACCTCGGGCCGCTGGACCTATCGGGCCTCGCTCGTGGGCATCGGCTCCGGGGTCCGGGGCACCGTCGACGCGCAGGGCTTCGTGGATTCCGATCCGGACGTCGATCCGCGCACCCCGCCGGCCTACGCGGGGCGCTCGGTCCCGCGGCGCACCGGGGTGCGCTTGCGGCTCGAGCCGCTCGACACCACCCCGTGGCGCGTGAGCCGCCTGCAGGTCACCGCCGCGCTCCTCGACCTCGGCGTCTTCGAGGACGTGGCGAACCCGGCCAACCGGCAGGCGGCCACCCAGGGGATCGTCTCCGGCGGGCGGGCGCTCGCGGCCCATACCGTCCGGCTCGAACCGATCGCGCTGTGGACCGGCGCGCGCCTCGAAGCGGACAACGGCTTCGAGGGGCGGTACTACGGCACCGGCGAGCGCGCGATCACCTGGCGCACGCGGGTCGGGTTCGACCAGCAGTTCGGCGCCGCCGGCCAACTCGGGTTGGCGTTCCTGCGCGACGTCGAGGAGGGCGAGACGCCGTTCCGCTTCGACGCCGCCTCGCCCCGCGCGCGCACCGAGATCACCAGCCGGCTCTCGGTCCGGCTCGCACCGTGGATCGCGGTCGCGAGCGACGGCGGCTACGTGTTCACGGACGCCCGGCGCCCCGAGACCGTCGGCTGGCAGCCGCTGAACTCGACCCTGACGCTGTTCCAGGACCGACCATGGGTCGACGCGTCGCTCGCCCACCGCTGGCCGATCGCCGACGACGACCCGGGCACGCTGACCGCCCGCCTCGGGGTGCAGGGGCGCAGCGGCGACGCCGAGGTCCGCTCGTCGGTGACGCAGGTGATCGACCTCCAGGCCGATGTCGGTCCGCCGCGGGTCGACGAAGGGCGCACGACGCTGGCCTGGCGCGCCGCGCTCGACCGGGTGGCGGCCCTGTCGTTCGACGCCACCCACGTGGCGGCCGACGCCGAGGGTGTGCCGGGGTGGAGCGAGGGGCGCGCGAGCGCGTCGCTCGGCAGCCTGCGCGCCGGCGACGCGCGGCCCGGCGTGCAGCTCGACGCGCGCCTCGACCTGAGCGAGCTGCGCGTGACCGAGCTCTCCGTCCTGGTGCGCGCCGACGTGGGGCCGGTCGCGGTCGAGCTGCGCGAGCGCATCGAGCTCCCGACGGCGGTCGTCGCGGACGCGCGGATGCAGGCGACCTGGCGTGGCATCGCCACGCTGGACGTTCGCGGGGTCGCCTGGCTGCCGCCGGAGTGGCTCGGCCACGGTGCCCCCGAGCCGCGCCGGCGGACGCTGAGCGTGCGCTTGGTCGACGCGCCCGAGCGCCTCGCACCGCGATGGGAGGCGACCTGGCGGACGACGCTCGATCCGGACCTGGACGCCGACGGCGGGCGCCGCGATACCCGCTTCGAGGTGCGGTTGGCCTTGGTGCAGGAGCAGTTGGGCCCGGTCGCACTGAGCCTCGACGGGCTGGCCGAGTGGCAGCTCGCCGATGCCGTCCAGGACGAGACCTACCTGCGCCGGGCGGCCATCACGTTCGGGGCGGACGCGTGGGAACGGGTCGGACTCCAGGGTCGACTCGGGTACCAGGGGGCGTGGGACGCCGCCGCGGGCGAGTACGCGCGCAGCACGTTGTCGATCGAGGACCTGACGCTCGCGGTGCGCGCGAGCGACGAATGGCTGGTCGGGGCCCGCTTGACCGACGTGTGGGAGTTGACCGGCACGGACGCGGCGCGCTCACCGTGGACCGTGCGGCCGGAGGTGTTCTTCGTGTGGGACCGCTGCTGTTGGGCGTTGGTGGGGGCGTGGGACGCCGCGACCGGGTCGGTGCGCATCGCGTTGACCGGTCCCGGAGGCGGCACCGGCCTCTCCGAGGTGTTCGAGACCGACCTGGCGCTGCCGCGGGCACCGCTGCGCGAGGAAGCGCCGTGAGGGCCGCCCGCGCGCTCGTCTTCGCCGCGGCGGCAGCGCTGCTCGTGAGCGGTTGCACGGGCACGTCGACCCCCTCGCTGCCGACGCTGCTCGTGGTGGCGCGCACGACGCCGCCGAGTCTGGCGCTCGTCGCGCTCGACCTGACGCCGACGAGCCGGGCGCTCCGGCTGGTCGCCCCTACCGCGTTCACGTTCGACGCCGGCACCACGCTGGTGGCGCTCGACGCGACGCCGCGCGAAGGGGTGCCGGCGGCCGCATGGGTGCTCACGACGGACGCGGGCGGGGCGAACGCGGCGCTCCACCGGTTCGACCTGACGGACCTTGAGGACGATCCGACCACCACCGTGCCCCGGGTGGGGGCGCCGTTCGCGCTGACCGATGGCGACCGGGCGTGGGAATCCGGTCTGGAACTCGAAGGGCCGTACCAGGGCCCGATCTGCCCGCGGCAGGCGGTCGTCGGTGGTCCGGCTGCGAGCCCCGACCGGTACGTCGCGCTCTGGGACCTCTGCGATGGGGAAGCATCGGACCTGGGTCGCGTGCACGTCGTCGACCTCGACTCCGGCATCGTCCGGAACTGGTCCGAACCGGCCCCGTACGACGCGGTCGGCATCCGAGCCGGAGTCACCGACGCCGCGACCTTCACGACCGTGCGCGTCGCGGTCGGCGAGGACCGCGTCCTCGAGACACGCCGCTTCGCCGATCCGGTCGCCACGACCGGCGTCGAGGCCAGCGTGCCCGGTGAGGACGACCTGCTCGACCTCTCCGTGGCGCGCGCCACCTGGTGGACGCTCGTCCGTCCGGCGAGCGGCGACCCCGAGATCCGCAGCTTCGCTCCGGACGCGACCCCCGCCACGCGGCCTGCGTTCGCGGCGGCCGCGCGGCTGTTCGTCGGCGGGGGTCCCGGCGCGATCGCCTTCGGGCCGAACCAGGCGCAGGTCGTCTTCGCCGACGGAGCGTCGGTGTCGACGCCGGTCGCCGTGGTCGGCGTGGGCGCAGCGCCGGCCGCCGTCGCGGCGACGGTCGAAGCCAACGACTACGCGGTCGTCGCGACGACCGGGGGCACCCTCTGCGCGTTGGACGTGCGCGTCGCGGCGATCTCGCCGGCGTGCGAGTTCGTCCTCACGGCTCCCGAGCTGACGGGGCCACGCTTCCTGACCTGGACCTACGCGGCGCCGTCCGCCGCGCCCTGAGCCGCGGCCTCCGCCTCGCCGATCGCCGCCACCCCGGCGGTGATGCGGTCGAGCACGCCTGCGTCGATCATGCGTCCGGCCGTCTGGATCGCGTTGCGCACGGCCCGCGCGTCGGCCGAACCGTGGCCGATGAACGCGTAGCCGGCGACCCCCAGCAGCGGCTGAGCGCCGTACGTGCCTGGGTCGAGCCGATCGGCGATGGAGCGCAGCGCCGGCTTGACCAACAACCCGCCGATCTTCGCGCGCCACGAGGACCGGAGCGCGTCGCGCACGAGCCCGAAGATCACCTTCGCCTCGCCCTCGGCGAGCTTGAGCATCACGTTCCCGGTGAAGCCGTCGGTGACGACCACGTCGGTGGTGCCGGCGAGCAGGTCGCGGCCCTCGACGTTGCCGTGGAAGCGCACGCCCGGCGTCGACTTGAGGAGCGTGTGGGCCGCGAGCGCGAGCTCGTTCCCCTTCCCCTCCTCCTCGCCGATCGACATGAGCCCCACCGAGGGCTCGGCGCGGTCGTAGAAGGCGCGCGCGTAGACGCTGCCCATCACCGCGAACTGCTGCAACCACGCGGGCCGGCAATCGGCGTTGGCCCCCGCGTCGATGAGCGCGCAGTACCCGGTCTTGGTCGGGATGTTCGCGAGGATCGCGGGGCGATCGACGCCCGGCAGCCGACCCAGCACGAGCAGCGCGGAGGCCATGGTGGCCCCCGAGTGCCCCATCGACACGACCGCCGAGGCCCGCCCCTCCTTGACCAGCCGCGTCGCGACGACCACGGACGCCTCCTTGCGGCGGCGCACGTCGCTGGCGTGGTCGTCCATGCCGATCACGTCGGGAGCGTGCTCGATCGGGAGATCGCCGCCGCGTGCGCGCAGGGTGGCTTCGAGGCGCTCGCGGTCGCCCACCAGGAGCACCGAGAGGCCGGCGGCCGCGGCCTGGAGGGCGCCGTCGACGGCGGCATCGGGCATCCGGTCGCCACCCATGGCGTCCAGGGCGATCGGGAGGTCGGCGAGGGGGCGGGGGGCGTCGCTCATGGCCCCATGCTACGCGGGGGGCGCGGGCTAGCATGCGGGGCGTGGACGTCCGTACCTTCGAAGCTCCCGCCGGCGAACGGCTCGACGTGGCCATCGCCCAGGCGCTGGAGCTGTCGCGCACCTACGCCAAGGACCTGATCGACGAGGGCTACGTGACGCTCGACGGCCGTCCGGTCGGCAAGCCCGCGACCAAGCTGAGCGGGGATGAACTCGTGTCCGTCCTCCTGCCGCCGCCGCGCCCCCACCACGTCGAGCCCGAGGACGTCGAGCTCTACGTGATCTACCAGGACGACGACCTGGCCGCCATCGACAAGCCGCCCGGCATGACCGCCCACCCGACCGCCACGTTGCGCACGGGCACCGTCGTGAACGCGCTGCTCGGTCGGATGCAGCTGAGCAAGGAACGGCTGATGGACCCGACCGACGAGGCGTACCGACCGGGGATCGTGCACCGGCTCGACAAGGACACGTCGGGCGTGATGGTCGTCGCGAAGCACGACGAAGCGCACCGCGAGCTCGCGGCGGCGTTCAAGAAGCGCTTGACCGAGAAGGCCTACGTGGCGATCGCCGTGGGTTCGTTGCCCGACGAGGTGCACGTCGACGCCGCGATCGGCCGCCATCCGGTCGAGCGCCAGCGCATGACGGTCGGCGGCAGCAACCCCAAGTCGGCGTCCACCATCGTGCGGGTGCTGGCCCGCGCGCCGGGCTTCGTCCTGGTCCGCTGCCTGCCGCACAGCGGGCGCACCCACCAGATCCGGGTGCACCTCGCGCACCTGGGGGCGCCGATCCTGGGCGACGCGGTCTACGGGCGTCCGTCGCCGTCGATCGGGCGCCAAGCGCTCCACGCCCAGCGCCTGACCGTGCCGCACCCGCGCGACCATCAGGCGATCACCTTCCAAGCGCAGGTGCCCACCGACATGGTGGAAGCGTGGTTGGCGGTGGGCGGGAGCTGGCCCGTCGCCGGGGCCGAGGACTTGTGACCGCCACGCCCGCGACCGCCACGCCCGAGGAGAGGACCCTCATGGACCCCCGCTCGCTCTTCGACCTCACCGGCCGGCAGGCGCTCGTCATCGGCGCCGGCTCCGGGATCGGCGCCGCCATCGCCGAAGGGCTCGCGGGCGTCGGGGCCGCGGTCGCCTGCGCCGACGTCCGCGCGGACGCGGCCGAACGCACCGCCGATGCGATCCGCGCACGCGGCGGCAGCGCCACGAGCCATGCGGTCGACGCGACCGACGAGGCCGGCGTCGAAGGGCTCGTCGCCTCGCTGCCGCGGCTCGACGCCTGCGTCGCCACCCCGGCCGTCAACGTGCGCAAGCCGCTGCTCGACACGAGCGTCGACGAGTTCGAGCGCGTCGTGCGCCTGAACCTGTTGGGGAGCTTCGTGGTGCTGCGGGCAGCCGGACGCCGGATGGCCGCCGCCGGCTCGGGTTCGATCGTGGTGCTCTCGTCCATCCGCGCTCAGGTGGTGGAGCCGGGCCAAGGCGTGTACGCGGCCACCAAGGCCGGCACGCTGCAGATGGTGCGCGCGCTGGCCGCCGAGCTCGGGCCGCGCAACGTGCGCGCCAACGCGCTCGCGCCGGGCGTGGTGGAGACGCCCTTGACCGCACCCATCAAGGCGCAGCCGGACTGGTACCGCGCCTACGCCGAGAAGTCCGCCCTGGGGCGCTGGGCCCAGCCCAGCGAGCTCGTGGGCCCCGCGATCTACCTCTGCTCCGACGCGTC
>JAABRX010000007.1 GCA_011390675.1 Trueperaceae bacterium
CGCCGCCCGCAAGCGCCACCCAACCCTCGGGAACCGCGTGGTCGTCTACGCCGGCGCCACCATCCTCGGCGGCACCACCGTGGTCGGCGACGACAGCGTCATCGGTGGCAACGTCTGGCTCACCCGCTCGGTGCCCGCCGGCACCAAGCTCACGTACCGACCGCCCGCGGACGAGGTGGCGCGGCGCCCGTGAGCGTCCTGGATCTGATCGGCGGGACGCCGCTCGTCGAGCTCCCCGGGCTCGCCCCGCGCCCCGAGGTGCGGCTGTTCGCGAAGCTCGAGGGGCAGAACCCGGGCGGCAGCGTCAAGGACCGGGCCGCGCTCGGCATGCTGCGAGGCGCGCTCGAGCGCGGCGAGCTGCGCGCCGGCGACCGGGTCGTCGAGGCGACGAGCGGCAACACGGGCATCGCGCTGGCGATGATCGCGCCCCAGCTCGGCCTGCAGCTGACGCTGCTGATGCCCGACGACGCCACCGAGGAGCGGGTGCGGACGATGCGCGCCTACGGCGCCACCGTCCTCCTGACGCCGGCGGTGCGCACGATCGAATACGCGCGCGAGGTCGCCGATCGCATGGTGGCGGAGGACGGGTACGCGACGCTGAACCAGTTCGCCAACCCCGACAACTGGCGCGCCCACGAGCGCACGACCGGCCCCGAGATCTGGGACGCGACCGAGGGGCGCGTGACGCACTTCGTGTCGGCGATGGGCACCACCGGCACCATCATGGGTGTCTCGCGCGCGCTCAAGGCGCGCAACCCCGACGTGGCGATCGTGGGCACCCAACCGACCGAGGGGTCGAGCATCCCCGGCATCCGCCGCTGGTCGCCGGCGTTCGTGCCCGCGATCTTCGAGCGCGATCGCATCGACCGCGTGGTGGACGTCTCGTCGGAAGCCGCGCGCGCGGGCGCCCGGCGGCTCGCCCGCGAGGCCGGGGTGTTCGCGGGCATGAGCAGTGGCGGGGCGCTGACGGCCGCGCTCGAGGTGGCCGGCGACCTCGACGAGGGCACGATCGTCTTCATCGCCTGCGACCGCGGCGACCGCTACCTGTCGAGCGATCTGTTCGCTTGAGCGCCGGTCGAGCGGCTGCGTCCTCCTGGAGCAGCGCCAGCAGCACGGACGTCAGATCCGGATCGAACTGGGTGCCGGCGTTCGCGGCCAACTCGGTGCGCGCGTCGGCCGCCGACCACGCGTGCTTGTACGGCCGTTCCGAAACCAACGCGTCGTAGACGTCGACCAGGGCGAACAGGCGCGCCATCCGCGGGATGGCGTTGCCGGCCAGGCCGTCGGGGTACCCGCTGCCGTCCCACCGCTCGTGGTGCGAGCGCACGACCTCGCGCGACGCCTCGGGAAGGAAGGTCAGGTCGCGGGTCATGTCGTGGCCGATCACCGCGTGGCGCATGACTTCGGCGTACTCCTCGGCGTTCAGCGATCCGGGCTTGAGGAGGACCGCGTCGGCGATGGCGATCTTCCCGATGTCGTGCAGGTACGCGCCCCACGCGAGCGGTTCGAGGTCGTCCTCGCCGAACCCGATCCGTTCGCCGAGGCGGCGGGCGAGCGCGACCACCCGGTCGGTGTGCCCGCGGGTTTCGTAGTCGCGGAACTCGAGCGCGAGCCCGAGCGCACGGAAGGCCTCCTCGCGGGTCGCCTCGATCTGATGCTGCGCCGCGGCCCGTTCCAGCGCTCGCTCGAGCCGGCGCACGAAGGCCTTGGCGATCGTCACCTGGTCTGGGCGCAGCGTCGCCGGCCGACCGACCGCGTGCAGCGCGATCGCCTGGTCCACGCGATCGCCGGTATGCACGGGCAACCCCAACACCATCTGGATTCCGGCGTACGCCGGATGGCTCGCCGCGTGCGGCCATGCCTGGTATCGCTCGACGTACACCGCCTCGCCGCTGATCGCCGCTTGCCCGACCGCGCCTTCGCCGATCGCCAGGGCGGCCGGGTCCGGTAGCGACGGGTCGAGGAACACCCCCCAACGGCGGACCGGTACCAGTCGGTCCTCGTGACGTCGGAAGTGGATGGCGGCGTCGAGCCCGAAGGTCTGCATCAGGCTGTGGACGCCGTGGTCGATCAGATCGTCGGCGTCGTCGAGCTCCTCGATGCGACCGCTGAACTCGGCGAGGTCGGCGTACGCCTCGGCGGCGAGCCGCAAGCGCTCCAGCGTGGTGGCGTTCTCGATCGCGATCGCCGTCTGGCCCGCCACGACGCCGAGGAAGCGCGACCAGGCGGCGTCGGGCTCGAACCCGGCGTGGAGAACCACCTCGAGGACCCCGACGAGCGTCCCCTTGCTGACGAGCGGCCAGGCGCGCCAGCCGTGGTCGCCATCGTGCCCTTCGACCGGCCGCCCGGTGCGCGCCGCCTCGCGGGCGCCGGCCGACGGCCCCTCGTCGTCCGGTGGGGCGTACGCCGTAGCGACCGTCGTCAAGCGTGGCTCCGAGCCACCGGTCGTGCCGTTCGCCGAGACATGGACGAGGGTCTGCGCGATGCCCGGGCGCCCCGCGATCGCGGTCGCCACCCGCCGCAGCGTCGAGCGTCGCTCGTCGCCGGCGGTGATCGCCGCGTCGATCGCCTCGAGCGTGCCGGCCTCCGAGAGCCGTTCGTGCAGGTCGTCGTTGAGCCGCTGGAGCTCGACGAGCTGGGACCTGAGGATCGTCACGTCGCGCAGCGCGATGAGCACCCGCACGCGATCCGCGTCTTGCTCGAGGCGCGACAGGACGACCTCGAGCCAGATGCGGTCGCCGTCGGGTCGCCGCAGCGGCACCTGGAATCGCGCCGGCGCGTCGCTTCGGATCGCCTCGCGCAGCGCCCGGAAGCCGCGCGCGACCGTCGCCGGACCGAGGCCGCTGAACGGGTCCCAGTTCGCGAGGTCGGCGCGGTCGATGCCGAGGAAGCGGGCGAGCGCCGGGTTCGCGACCTGGAACACGAGCTGTCGCGATCGGCGCGGCACGTCGACCACGGCGATGGCGTCGCTCGACGCGTCGACCGCCCGGGCCAGGAGTTCGGTGCGCGCGTCGCGCTCGGCGCGCAGGAACAGCGCGCCGACGCTGCGCGCGTACAAGCGCAACAGCTCCGGGGCGTCGCTGCCGAAGGGCTCGTCGGTGGCGCGCCGCTCGACGCTGATCGCGGCCAGGAGCGCTCCGTCGGCTTCGATCGGCGCGACCAGCGCCTGGACGGGGCCCGCCGCGGCGGAGACCTCGGCGAGCGTTCGGCCGATCGCGTCGTCGTCGCGCAGCGCGTTCATGGCGACCACGTCCTCGACGAGGAACGGTGCGTCGTCGCTCCAGTCGCGCCCGAAGAGCACCAGGCTGGGAGGGAGCTCGATCGCCGTGAGGCGCGCGACGTCGTACCCGCGCACGGCGGCGTACCGATACGTGCCGTGGTCGGTGCGCACCAGGATGCTGCCCATGTGCGCCCCCGGTACCGTGCGCAGCACCGCGTCGAGCACCAAGTCGGCCACTTCGGTCCCATCGACACCGGTCAGCACGCGTCGGAACGTCTCGAGCAGCGCTTGGCGCACGTTGCCGCGACGCTCGAGCTCGGCGCGCATGCGCGCGTTCACGCGCTCGGCGTGCCGCCCTCTCAGCCAACCGGTCACCAGGTCCGCCACGGAGTCGAGCAGGCGCTCTTCTTCCGCGAGCACCGGCGTCGTTGCCACCCCGCGGACGGTGAGCCCCATCGTCAGAACGCCGGTGGGGGAGACGGTCCGTTCGCGCACCGGGCCGGGTGCGCCGCGCGTGCCGATGGTGTGCGTGCCGAGTTCGGGATCGTCGAGTTCGGCCCAAGCGGTCGTGGCATCAGGATCGACGAACGCTGCGGGGAGCCGAGCGATGACGTCCTCGAGCACCGCCTCGACGGGAGCGACGTCGTCCGAAAGGGCGTGCGCGACGGCGTGGAGGAGGTCCAGCTCCTTGACGCGCTCGGCGAGGCGAGCGACCACGGACTCTGCAGCGGTCGCGCTCATGACTTCGAAGCTAGCACGCGTCGGACGCGCCGCTCGGTGCGCTTGATCGCGCGCTAGGGTGCGGGCCCTGGCGTGCCCGGTGCGCGACGACCACCGCCGGAGCGGCGGTACCCTACGAAGGGAGTCGGTCCCGCCCAGGGTCTCGTCCGAGATCGGGCGGGCGCCGCTCCGAGGAGGATGCATGAGCTTCGTCACCGACATCGAGAAGCGCACCGAGGAGAACCGCAACTTTCGCGAGGTGCTCTACACGGGCCCGAAGAGCCAATTGGTGGTCATGTCGATCGTGCCGGGGGGGCACATCGGTCAAGAGACCCACCCCGACGTCGACCAGTTCCTGCGGGTCGAGGAGGGGGTCGGGAAAGCCGTCTTGGACGGCGAAGAGCATCAGCTCGCGGCGGGCTGGGCGGTCGTGATCTCGGCTGGAACCGAGCACGACGTGATCAACACGTCCGACACGGAGCCGCTCAAGCTCTACACGATCTACACGCCGCCCGAGCACGAGGACGGCACGGTGCACGCGACCAAGGCCGAGGCAGACGCCGACCCGCACGAGCACTGACGGATCGGCGACCTCCGAGCGGTGCGCGGCGGCGGGTGCTCAGCGCAGGGCGCTGGGTCCGCCGCCGCGCTCGCGTTCGAGCGCCTCCGCGATGCGCTCCTGAGCGCGTACGTGGCGCCGCGCGAGCAGGACCAGGTAGACGATCAGGGCGAGCGTCGCGACCGACTGGACGACGGCCCACGTCAGGACGCCCACTTCCGCGATGGAGAACGCTTCGAATCGCATGGCGCGAGGTTAGTCGCGGGTAGGTTGCCGGTGGGTTGCATCCGTCCCGCGACGATGCCTGTGGAAACGGGCTCGTTGGAGGGGTGAACCTTTGATAACCTGCCTTATCAAATTGTACGTTTAGGCCATCTCATCGAACGATCTGCCCACGTAGCTCCGACGCATGCACCGCCATCCACTAATCGCCGTCGCGTCTCCCGCTCCACGACGAGGCGATCACCTCGAGTGCCTCGACCAACGGCGGTAGGTCGTGCCGGAGCACGGACCACAAGACGTCCTCGTCGATCCCGAGGTAGCCATGGACGAGCCGCTTCCGAAGGCCGTCGATCTTCCGCCATGGGACCTCCGGATGGCCGGCGCGGACGTGCTCGGGCACATGCGTCGCGGCTTCGCCGATCCGTTCGAGGTTGCGCAGGGTGGCGTCGAAGATCAGATCGTTCGCGACGAACGCGGCCTGATCGAGACCGTCGACGTACGCCACCGCTTTGCGCGCGCGATCGAGCATGTCCTGAGCGAAGAACCGCCATTCACGCGTGGTCATGTCACACCGTGATCGCGTCGCGTTCGACGTAGGGACGCAGGTCGGGGCGCAACGACCGCTCGGTCACGAGATCGACCGGTCGGCCGAGCCGGTCCTCCAAGAGGAACTGGACCCCGAAGTACCGATCGGAGGTCGCCGGTCCGTCGAACGCGACGAGCACGTCGACGTCGCTGTCGCTCCGATCCACTCCACGTGCGAGCGATCCGAAGAGTCCGAGGCGCGTGACCCCGAACCGACGCTCCAACTCGGTCTTGCTCGCTTTGAGCACGTCGAGGGCGTGTTGGCGCTCCATCCGAGCACCTCCTTCGCAACGATGGAATCTTCCCAACGATAGGCGATGAACCCGTCCAGCGCGACCGCAGCCGCGCCGGCGCATCGGACCTCATGGATCAGCCCTCGCTGCGGTCCAAGTCGCCGTACGCCCCCGCCACGGCCGCCGCCCAGCGTTCGTCCGCGAGCGGCAGGTCGCGGTACGGAGCATCGGCGAGGCGCTCGGCGGCCTCGGCGGCCGAGACGCCGGCCGCGCGTAGCGGTGCGACCTGCTCGAGCAGCGAGCGCAGCACCCGGCGTTGGGCCTCGAGGACCTCGGGCGCCGCGACCTCGCCATGCCCCGGCACGACCGTAGCCGGCCCCCACGCCTCGATCCGATCGAGCGCGGCGAGCCAGCGGCGCACCTCGGTGCGCACCAGCGGGTAGCAGCCGTGGAACACGAGGTCGCCCGACCAGGCGATCCGCTCCTCCGGGCTCCACCAGAGCGTGTCGCCCGGTGAGTGGGCCGGTGCGACGCACGTGGCCTGGAGCGTCACGTTGCCCAGATCGAGCGTCGCACGGTCGTCGAACGCGACGTCCACCGCGGGCATGGCGAACGCCGCCGGATCGCCACCGTTGCGAGCGTCGATCGCGGCGTACGCATCGACGACCGCCGGCGTCCGCAGGACCGCCGCAGCACGCGCGCTGCCGACGACGGTCGCACCCACGAACGTCCGCATGCCGAGAACGTGGTCGGGGTCGGCATGGGTCAATGCGACGTACCGCACCGGCCGCCCGCCGGAGAGGCGCTCCGCCTCGACACGAACCGGTTCGGTCTGGGCGGGCGTGAGCATCGCGTCGATCACCGCCGTGGCGCGGTCGCCCACGACGATCGAGGCGTTCGCGAGCGCTCTCGCCCCCACCACCGGCGCGAGCGCGACGGTGACGCGGTCGCTGACCCGGTGGAAGCGGACGTCCTCGTGGGCGGCTACGGCATGGCGCTGCATGGCCTCAGTCGACCTCGCCGACGACGTCCAGCGTGGCCAAAGCGTTGCCCGTGTAGACCCCAAGGACCGTGTCGAAGCCGCTCCCGACCGTGTCGAAGGCGTAGGGTCATGGACGTGCTCCTCTCGTCGCAGAGCCCGGCCCGACGCGCGCCGAACGCCACGTGCGAGCGAGTTTGGCACCTCGGCCGCGCTCGGTGCCGGCAGTCGGCACAGCCAGCGGGCGCCGGTTCGGTTAGGACCGGGCGTCCTCGGCGCACGACGGGCACAGGCCCTCGAGCACCAGGTGATCGCTCGTCACCCGGAAGCCCGTGCGGGCCGCGAGGGCCTCGAAGAGGGCCTCGGCCTCCTCCCCCGCCACCTCGACCTCCCGGCCGCAGCCGCGGCAGATCAGGTGGTGGTGACCGGCGCGCGGTCCCGCGAGCTCGTATCGGGCGACGCCACCTTGCTCGACCGCGCGCAGCAGGCCGCGCTCGGTGAGGAACTTGAGGTTGCGGTACACGGTGGCCGCGTCGAGCGTCGCGCCGCGCGCACGGGCGGCTGCCAGCAGCTCCTGCGCGGTCGGGCGGTGGCGCGCCGCGCAGACCAGGTCCATCAAGACTTCGCGCTGCGGCGTCACCCGATAGCCTTGCGCGCGCAGCGCGTCCTGGTAGTTCCACGTGTGGTGCGACATGGGTGCCCGCAGTGTAGCGGTCGCCGTCCGGGACGATCCGTCGTCCTCAGCCGCCGGAGCGCGCCGCGGCCTCCTCCGCCCATGCCGCCGCGCCGGCGGCGTCGAGCTCGGCGAACACGTCGTCGGGGAGCTCGAGCGAGGCGGCAGCGACGTTCTCTTCCAAGTGGGCGACCTTGCCGGTGCCGGGGATCGGCAGCATGACCGGGCTGCGCCGGAGCAGCCATGCGAGCGCGACCTGGCCGTGGGTGGCGCCGAGCCGTGGCGCCACCTGGTCGAGAAGCCCGCCGGGCTTCGCCAGCGTTCCGGCGGCGAGGGGGAACCACGGAACGAACCCGATCCCATGCGCCTCGCAGTGCTCGAGCACGTCCTCGCTGTCGCGGCGGGCCAGGTGGTAGAGGTTCTGCACGGTCGCGACCGGGAAGAAGGCCTGAGCGGCCTCGATGTCCTCGACGCCCACCTGGCTCAGGCCGACGTGGCGGATCAAACCCTCGCCCTGCATCGCGCGGATCACGTCGAACTGCTCGTCGCGCGGCACCTTCGGATCGATGCGGTGGAGCTGCCACAGGTCGATGCGCTCGACGCCCAGACGGCGCAGGCTCATCATCACGCACTGCCGGAGGTACTCCGGACGCCCGACGGGCTGCCACTCATCGGGGCCGTGGCGCGTGAGGCCCCCCTTGGTGGCGACGACCGTGCCGCCGAACGGGTGCAGGACCTCGCGGATCAGGTCCTCGCTCACGTTCGGGCCGTAGCTGTCGGCCGTGTCGACGAAGTCGACGCCGAGCTCCGGTAGGCGCGCGAGCACCCGGCGGGCTTCTTGCGGGTCGCTCGGGTCGCCCCAGATGCCGGGGCCGGTGACGCGCATGGCGCCGAATCCGAGGCGGTGGACGGGCAGGTCGTCGCCGATGGCGAAGGTGCCGCTCGCGGCGGCGTTCGGTTCCAGGTTCATGAGCACGCTCCTCGCCCCTCATCCTCGCGCACCCAGGCGGGTCGCGTCGACGGCAGGGACGGAACCCTCGTCTCGGACGGACGAACCGAGCGTGAGGCGCAGCAGCGCCGGGTCAGAAGCGCCACGCGTCGAACGTCGTCACGAAGCGCCCGCGCACCGGCACGAAGAGCACCCGCACCTCGAAGGGGGCGACCAACTCCATGGGCCGCCAGGCGCCGTCGATCTGCTCGAACCGGATCGACCACACGGCGACCGGAGCGTCGGGATCGGCGTCCCGGAGCGTCAGGCGAGCGACGCCGCCCTCGAGGTCGAGGTCGTGGTCGTCGCACGGAAGCGCGAACGCGTCCCCGTCCCCGCCTCCCCCACCGTCCCCCGCAGCGTCGGGACGCCGCAACCCGCGACGCTCCAGCACGGTCGTCGACGTGGTGCCGTCCGACTCGCGGCGCACGAGCGAGCGCTCGTACGCCACCTCGCGCCCGCCCTGCTCCACGGCCACCGCGACCTCGACCTCGAGCGCCGCCTCGAGCGACCCCGGCAACGTGGCGACCAACCCCGTGCACGTCGGATCGGCGGCGAACGCGGGGGCGCCGGCGACGAGGGTCAGGGCCAGGAAGAAGGCGAGTCGGCGCATCACGGGGCAGGCTACGTCGCCACGCGGAGCCGCGAATGAGACCCGCGACCCGCGCGAGCCGGACGACGCCGCCGGGGGTCGAGCGCCGCGTAGACTCCACGGCATGAGCCGCCCCGACGCCGCCGAAGCCCACCGTGAGCGGACCGCACGCCGGTGGGCGTGGACGTTGCTCGCGGCGCGCCCCGTCGCCTTCCTCGCAGCTCAGGCGGGGATCGCCGGCCTCCTGGCGCTCGGCGGCACCGCCGAGCCCTGGTGGGCGTCGGCGGCGTGGTGGCCGCTCGCGGCGACGGTCGCGAACGTCGCCGGCATCGTGCTGTTGCGCGCGCGCGCCGCTGCCGAAGGCGTGCAACTGCGCCGCCTCGTGCTCGGCGACGGAGTCGATCGGCGCGACGCCGCCGGCTTGGCGCTCGCGCTGCCGCTGGTGGCCGCGACGGCGATCGTGGCGCCCTGGGCGTGGGGCCTCGCGGTATGGGGCGACGTCAACGTCGGCCTCGCCGTCCTCGCGAGCCCGCTACCGACGTGGGCCGCGCTGGTCGCGCTGCTCACCTTCCCGCTGTCCATGGCGGCCGTCGACCTGCCGACGTACGCGTACGCGCGGGCGCGGGTGCGCGGCGGCGCGCTCGCGACGATCGCGATCGGCGCGGCGTTGGGGTTGCAGCACGCCGTCCTCCCCTTCCTGCCGGCGTGGACGTTCGTCGAGTGGCGCGCGCTGATGTGGGTTCCGTACGGCCTCGTCATGGTCGGGCTGCTCGCGTGGCGACCGCGGTGGCTGCCCTGGCTGGTGGTGGCGCACGGGCTCGTGCACGCCATCGCCGCGGTCTTGGTGTGGCTCGCCTCGACCTGAGCCCGCTCCTCCCGTGGGCGACGGCGCATCTGGGCGCGCCGCTCCTCGCGGTCGAGGACGTCTCCTGGGATCATGCCGCGTCGTCCGTGGCGCGCCTCCGCGCCGCCGACGGGCGCACGGCCTACCTCAAGCGCCACGCCCAGGCGCGGAAGCATCGGCAGGAGCGCTCGGCGCTCGAGCGCTGGGCGGTGGCCCTGCCCGGGACGCCGCGCCTGCTCGCGACGACCGACGAACCGGCGCCCGCGCTCCTCCTCGCCGCGGTGCCGGGCGCGCTCGTCGAGGACCTCACGCTCGACCGCGGCGACGAGGTGACCGTCCAGCACGCCGCCGGCGTCTGGCTCGCCCGGCTGCACGCGCTGCCGCTCGAGGACGACGACCCGATGCCGATGGGCGCGGCGCTCGAGGCGCGCCTCACGTCATGGACGAACCGAGCGGCGGGCGCCGTCGCACCGGAGACCGCATCGTGGGTGGCCGACCGGTTGGCCGGCACCGAGGGTCTCGCGGGCGCCCGGGTCCCTTGCCACCGCGACTTCGGTCCGCGCAATTGGCTCTGGGACGCGACCGCCGGGCTGGGCGTCATCGATTTCGAGCACGCCCGCCCCGACGCGCGTTGGGTGGACGTGTTGCGCTTGATCGACGGGCCGTGGCTCGGCCGCGCGGACCTCGAGGGCGCCTTCTGGGCGGGCTACGGGCGCCGGCCTGGCCCGCGCGATCGCGAGGCGGTCGACGCGCTGCGCGCGCTGCACGCGATCGGCGCCGTTGCCTGGGGCACGCGGCACGGCGACCCGGCCTTCGCCGAGGGAGGCCGCGCGGTGCTGCGGAGGCTCGGCGCCCCGGCACGCTGAGGCCGCTGCCGCCACGCGCCGGGTACGAGGGTGCCCCGCGCCGTTCGGTCAGGGCGCGCGGCACTTGCCGTCGGTCTCGCACGGCGCGCGCCCGGCGGATGCACCCACGGGGCGGGGACGCTCGGCCGACCAGGTGTACTCGGTGCGCGCCGAACCCTGATAGAAGGTGCCCGCGAGCCGCTGCGTCACCCCGTCGTCGGTGAAGCGGCCGATGTACTCCTGGGTGGAAGCGCCAAGCGGACGCACGAACCGAACCGTCGCACCGTCGAAGCTCACCTCGTCCAGGCGCTCGTCGCGACCGAGCGAGTAGTTGCCGAGCAGCACCCCGCCCTGGTACTCGAACACGAGCGTCCCGCGATGGCCGTTGGCGTTGAGGTTCCACGTACCGGCGAGCACGTCGCCCGCGTCCGTGCCCGGTCCGGGCTCGGCCACGTCCTCGGACGCCGTGCTTCGTGGCGGGGTCGGCGCACCCACGGGGCGAGGACGTTCGGCCGACCAGGTGTACTCCGTGCGGCTCGAACCCTGGAAGAAGGTGCCCACGAGCCGCTGCGTCACCCCGTCGTCGGTGAAGCGTCCCACGTACTCCTGGGTGACCGCGCCGGCCGGACGCACGAAGCGCACCGTGGTGCCGTCGAAGCTCACTTCGTCCAGGCGCTCGTCTCGACCGAGCGAGAAGCTGCCGAGCAGCTCCCCACCCTGGCGCTCGAACACGAGCGTCCCGCGATGGATGTTGGCGGTGAGGTTCCACGTACCGACGAGCACGTCGTCCGCGACCGTGCCCGAACCGGCATCCGCGCCGCCGCCCGCCGACGTGATGTCGAAGCTGCGCGGCCAACGACCCCACGCCCGGGTGGCGACCCCGTTGCGCGTGCTGGCCTCGTATCGCTCCAAACCGTCACGCATCGTGATCACGAAGGTACCGCCGCGGACCAGGTCGATCGCGCCCGCATGGGCGGCCGCAGCGCAGACGTTCGAGTCGTCGGTGTAGACGTCGGTGCCCCAGACCGAGGCACCGGCCGAGCAGTTCGCCGGACAGGTCACGGTGGTCCGAGCTCCCTCGGCCTGGTCGACGAGCGCCGCTGCCCGCGCGTTGTCGCCGCAGGCGAGCGGCACGCTCGGCCCCGTCGTTCCGGGCATCGATCCAGGGCCGCCCGGAACCGCAAGGACCTCGACGTCGAACGGTGGGCTCACGGCGAGGCGGTCGTAGCCGTCGTTCTCGAACATCCGGAACTCGAACGCACCCACGTCGTTCGGGGCGACGAAGGTCCGTTGGCCGGCCGGGACGGCTTCGAGGTACTGCCACGAGACGAACTGGCGATCGCTCGCGCCGCGGGCGTACAGACCGATCCAGTCGCGCGGGTTGCCAGGGGCACCCGCGAAGCGCACCACGATCGGCTCGCCGGGAGCGACCGCGCCCGATCCGGGCTCGAGGACCGCCGCCCCGCCGCCGGGGCGCGTCGGCGCAGGGCCGTCGGCCACGACCGTCAGGACGTACTCGAGGTCCTCGGCCAACAGGTTCTTGACGACGATGCGGTACGTCCCCGCGCGCGGGTTGGTCAAGGTGAAGAGCGGGTTCGGATCGACGCTGATGTCGTCGTACAGCTCTTCGCTCCCGAAGTACACGGCCATGTCGGCATCGGCGCCCCCGGCGGTGAGCCGCACGGTGAAGCCGTTCGCGCCCGCCGGAACGTGCAGCGCGTACTCGCGGTAGATCTCGGACGCCGGGATGACCCCGGTTCGCGTTCCGCCCAGTTCGATGGAGCCGGCATCGACCGAACCCGGCCTGGGGGCGGCGACGGGCGGCGTGGGTCGCGGGACGTCCACCGTGCCGCTGCGCACCCGGATCGTGTAGGGCAGCTCCTGCCAGAGCAGGTTGAGGACCTCGATGCGGTAGCGACCGGCGCGCGGTGAGGCGAGCGAGTACGTCGGGTTGGGATCCGCGCTGATGTCGTAGTGGAGCTCTTCGTCGCCGAAGTACACCGCGAGGTCCGCATCGCGGTCCTCGCCACGGACCTCGACCGTGAACCCGGCGCTGCCGGCGGGCACGTCGAGCAGGTAGACGTGCGTCGTCGCTTCGGTGGCGACGACGCCGCTCGCGCTCTGGTCGAGGCCGATCGTGTACGTCGGTTGACCGTGCGCGAGACCGACGAGGAGGACGGCGACGAGCGCGAGGGGGATGCGAAGACCGCGGCGGAGGGGCATGCGGGCACCTGGCTTCCGAAGACGGCGAACGTGATGGACGAGCCGCACCGCGGGACGGCAGCGCCGCCCGCGTTCGCGCACCTCCTGTCCTGGCCCGATGGGCGCTCCATCGCCGGGGCCACCGGACGGTCTCCCTACCGTCGTGGTGTCAGCGTCACCCCGAGTTCGCCCGCCGTCCAGGGTCGAACGTCCGGCGTGCGTCCGGGGCACGATGGGCGCATGCCGCTCCTCGCCGTCGGCCTTCCGCCCCGCGGGTCCGTGTTCCCCTTCGACCTCTCCTGGTTGGGCTCCGGGCGCCGCTTGTCCCTCGATCCGAAGGTGACCGTGCTCGCGGGCGAGAACGGCTCCGGCAAGAGCACCGTGCTCGAAGCGCTCGCGCTCGCCGCCGAGCTCCCGGCGGCCGGTGCCCGCGACCTCGCGCTCGACCCCACGCTCGACGCGGTGCGGCCGCTCGCCGACGCCCTGCGGCTCGAGTGGTCCGCGCGCAGCCGCCGTGGCCTGTTCCTGCGCGCGGAGGACTACTTCGGCTACGCCCAGCGGGTGCGCCGCGAGAAAGCGGAACTGCTCGCCGAAGCCGCGCGCGTCGCGCGCGAATCGGTGAACCAGCCGGAACTCGAACGCGCCCGGCGGATGGCCCCGTACGTGGGGTCGGCCGGCGCCCTCGATGGCCGCTACGGCGGCGACCTCGACGCCCGCTCGCACGGCGAGTCGTTCCTCGCCTTCTTCGAGGGTCGCCTCACGGGACCGGGGCTCTACGTGTTGGACGAGCCAGAGGCGGCGCTGTCGCCGGTGCGGCAACTCGCGTTCCTATCGCTGCTCAAGGGCGCGGTGGCGCGGGGCGCGCAGTTCGTGATCGCCACGCACGCCCCCATCCTCATGGCCTACCCGGGCGCGCGCCGGTACGAACTCACGGACGACGACGTGCGCGAGACGGAGTACGACGAACTCGAGCACGTCCGCACGCTGCGCGCCTTCTTGGACGGACCCGAAGCGTTCGTGCGCCACCTCTGACGCGGACCAAGCGTCAGGTGCGGCGCTTCACCCAGCGGAGCACGCGCCCGCCCTCGTCCTCGCGCTCATCGACGAGGGCGAACCCCAGCTTCTCGATGACGCGCACCGACGCCGCGTTGTCGACGCGGCACTCGGCGACGATCGCGCGCACGTCGGGGCGCTCGAGGAGCCAGTCGACGAACGCTCCGCCGGCCTCCGTGGCCACGCCGCGGTCGCGGTGATCGGCGTTCGTGGCGTACCGGATCTCGACGACGCCGTCGTCGTCGGGCGGTGCCACGCACCCCACCTGCCCGATCGCCTCGAGGGCGCCGCGATCGACGACCGTGGCCGCCCACCCCTCGGGCGCACCCGAGCGACGACGCGCCGCCCAGGCTTCGAAGCCTTCGAGCGCGTCGCCCGGCCAGCCGGGCGGGAAGCGCACCGACGCCGTGCGGTGGCCTAGGTCGGCCACCGCGGCGTCGCCTAGGTCCACGTCGAGGAAGAAGTCGTCGTACTCCAAGCGCTGTTCGATCGCCTCGGTCGGCGTCGGCACGACGACCGTTCGGGGCGTGACGGCGTACGGGTCGTGGAGCTCGCTCACGGGACCTCCTGTTCGTTCGTGCCGGTGGACGGACGCCTCACGGTACGACGGCGTCGCCGGTCGCGGCCGTGGCTCGAGTCAGCGTCGCGGACCACAGCCTCAGCACCCCCGCGTGGACCTGCGCCGCTTCGGACGCGTCGCCGCCCACCGCCAGCGCGCCCCGCCAGGCCGACCATACGGCGGCGGCGACGTCCGCGCCCATCGACCCGGGCACGCGCGCGGCCCAGGCATCGGCGACCGCGGATCGAACGGCCGCACCGAGGTCGTGGACCGCTGGTGGCGTGAGGACCAGGTCGCGGTGGTGCGGGCGCTCGGCGGCGAGGGCCAACAGCGCTCGGCCGGTGGCGTCCAACCAGGCGACCGGGTCCGGGTCGGCGTGCGTGAGCGCGCCGTCGATCCAGCGATCGACCTCCCGCGCGGCCAGCGCCGCGATCAGACCCGCCTTGTCGCCGAAGGCGGTGTAGAAGACCATGGTCGAACAGCCGGCGGCGTTCGCCAGCCGCCGCATCGACAGGCCCTCGGGACCCTCGCTGGCGAGCCGCGCGTCCGCGAGCTCGAGCAGGCCCTCGGCGACCGCGTCGCGGCCGGCCCGTTTGGCATCTCGGTACGGTGCGGGGCGTTCAGAATCCATGTCCGCATCCTATCACGGCGTTACTCCGTTCGAACCGTCATGCGCACCGATCGAGCCGGACGCCCATCACCACGTACCGGTGCGGGTACCCAGGGGCGACGTACGGCGCGCTCAACCGGCGCCACCCACGGCGGGCGTACAGGAGTGCACCCGCGGTGGACCGGTCGTCGAGGGTCGTGAGCAGCGCCGTCGCATGGGGCGCGTCGTCGATCACGGCGTCGTGCAGCGCGCTTCCGAGGCCGAGCCCGCGGTGGGCCGGCGCGACGGCCAGCTCGCACAACAGGAAGGGGTCGGCGCACCACTTGGTGCGCGTCGGTGGGGCGAGTTGGGCGAGGACCGCGTCCACCCACGGGAGGCCCGGGGTGGCGGCGTGGCCGTACGCGAACCCCACCAGCGCGTCGTCCACCCACGCGCCCACGCCGCGCCAGCCGGGCGCCGCGGCGTGGGCGATCCAGCGGGGCGCGAACCGCGATCGAGCGGCGGTCCCCTCTTCGTAGGGCGGTCCGGAGAAGGCCGCCGCGTAGACCGAGACGACCGCCTCGGACACCGCCGCCGCGGAGCTGGCGGCGAGCGGACGCACTCGGGCGGCGGACGGCTCCATGGACCGAGCTTAGGGCCTCGGAGCGTTCGGGCGCGACGTCGGGTGGCGCATCCCACACGCGGCGCGGCTTCGGCGGGTTTTGATAACCCATATGACGCTCGCCCGCCGAGACGGCGCCGACCCGCTCGCCCGCACCGAACAGCTGCACCGCTGGGGCGAGGCCGCCCTCAAGCGGTTCGCGGTCGAGGCGGCCGGCGAGCGCAACCTGGAGAAGCTCTGGCGCTTGGTCGAAGCGCACCTGACGCTGCACGGCGCATCGGGCGTCGGCACGTCGGCGCACACCCGGCGCGCCTACAAGCGCGGCGTCGAAGAGTTGCTCACCCTGTGGGCCGGGGAGTCGCTGCTGCGGCCCGCCCGCGACGCCGGCGCGCTCTACGTGCAGCGGCTGCGCGCGGGCGACCGCGAACCCGTGCACGCCGAGGCCGAAACCGGCAAACGGGGCCGGAAGCCGAAGAAGGGGCCGCTCGCCCCCGCCACCGTCGAGCTGAGGCTCGCCGCCGCGCGCGCGCTCTACGCCGCCCTGCGCTGGGCGGGCGCCACCGACGCGGACCCCTTCCGCGACGTGCGCACCGGCCGCGACGTCGACCGCGAGGAAGACGTCGCCGGACTCAAGGTCTACACCGAGTTCGAGCTGATCGAGCTGCTCGGCCGGGCGGACGAGCTCGAGGACCGGGTGCTGGTGTTGCTCGGCGCCCACGCCGGGTTGCGCGTCAGCGAGATGCTGGCGCTGCGCTGGGAGCGGGTGGACGTGGGGTCCCGGGAGCTGCTCGTGAAGGGCGGCAAGGGCAACAAGACCGCGCTGGTGCAGTTGACGCCACGGCTCACCGCCGAGCTCGAGGCTTGGCGGCGCCTGCGGCTCGCCGAGGCGCCATCGGACCCGTTCGTGCTGACGCTGCGGTCCCAGTACGGCGTGTACCGCCGTCTGCGCACCCTCTGCCAGCGCGCCGAGGTCCGGTTCAAGGGGGTGCACGCGCTCCGGCACGCCGCCGGGACCAAGCTCTACCGCCAGACCGGCGACCTGGGGCAGGTCCAGGACCACCTCCGCCACGCCACCCTCGACATGGCGCGGCGCTACGCGCGCTCGGATCGGCGCAAGCTCCGCGGCAGCCTCGACGATTGGTCGTGACGCGGCGAGCGCGGGCCTGGGGAGCCACTTCGCGGGGCGGGCCGTATCATGCGAGGGTCATGGACGCGCCGTCGCCCGAAGGGTCGAACCGCCAGGGCCCGACCTCCGCTCGGTCCGGGTCGGGCAGTTCCCTGCATGGGGGCGTGCGCAACCTCTTCGCGGTCGTGTTCGTCGTGACCGCCGCGGCGATCGGTGTCAACGCCGCGTTCGAGCGCGCAGGTCTGCGGGCCGTCGCGGAGGAGCGCGCGCTGCTGCTCGCGCAGTCGATCGCCGCGGACGTCGAGGGGGACCAGCACGTCGCGCGCACCTTCGTGCGGGTGCTCGCGAGCGACCCGGGGGTGCGTGCAGGCGACACCGCTGCCTGCGAAGCCCGCTCGGCGCAGCTCGCCGCCGTCGCGGGCGGCACCTTCGGGGTGATCGGCCTCGACGGCGTCGCCTGGTGCCTCGAACCGAACGAGCCCGCGCCCACGTACGCCGACCGGGACTGGTTCGCCGCCGTCCTGGCTTCGCAGAGGCCGTACACGAGTGATTTCATCATCGGTCGCAGCTCGGGCATCGCGTCGATGGTGCTGGTGGAACCGCTCTTCCGCGACGGGTCGCTCGTGTCGATGGCGATCGTCTCGTGGCCGCTCACGCAGCTCGTCGACGCGATCGATCTGAGCACCGTGCCGCCCGGCACGACCGCCACCGTGGTCGACCGCACCGGCATCCGGCTGGGCCAGATACCGGCCGACCGCAGCGTCGGCACCGTGCTCGCCGACGACGATCCCGTCGCGGCCACGCTCGCAGCGGGGCAACCGCTGGTCCGGACCGGTACGGACGGTCGTACGCGCCTCTACACCCAGGCCGAACTCGCCGCCGGCCACGACGTGGTGGTCGGTTGGCCGACGACCGCCATCTACCGGGCGGCCGACGTCCGCGCGGCGGCCAACGCCGCGTTCCTGCTCGGGGCGCTCGCGCTCCTGTTCGCTTGGGTCCGGCGGCGCATCGGTCGCGACGTCCTGGGCCCGGTCGCCGCGATCGCCGACGCCATGGATCGCTTCCGCTCCGGCGATGGCGAAGCCCGCATCGGTCCGCTGCGCGGACCCGCGGAGCTGAGCGACGTCGCCACGCGCTTCGACGCCACCGCCGAGGCGTTGGCGCAGCGCACCCGCGACCTGAACCGCACCGTCGAGGAGCTGGAACGGCGCGAGCAGCAAGTGCGCCAGATCCTCCGGTACAGCCCGTCGATCATCACCCTGCTCGACACCGAGGGGCGCTACGTCGAGGTCGGCGACGCGGCGCTGGCGCTGCTCGGTCGACCGCGCGACGAGGTGATCGGGCACGCCCCGACCGAGTTCCAGGATCCCGCGTTCACGCCCGTGTGGGAGGAACGCATCCACCGCGTGCTCGTCGAGGGCCGCGCGCTGCGCGTCGAGGACGAGCTCCCCGACGAGGCCAGCGGCGCACGGGCCTTCTTCGAGACCATGCTCTTCCCGGTGCGCGACGCGAACGGCGCCGTGACCGGGGTCGGCGCCATCGCCACCGACGTCTCCGACCGCCATCGCGTCGCCGATGAACTCGAGCGACTCGCCCACGCCGACTCCTTGACCGGCGTCGGCAATCGCCGTGCGTTGGTCGCGCTCCTCGACCGGCTGCTGCCGGCCGCCCGACGGTCGGGCGAGGTGATCGCGGTCGGGTACCTCGACCTCGACGGGTTCAAGGCGATCAACGATCGCCACGGCCACTCGGTTGGCGACGCCGTCCTCGTCGAGGTCGCGAACCGGATCGTGAGCTGCGTGCGGGCGGGCGACCTGGTCGCGCGCCTCGGTGGCGACGAGTTCGCGTTCGTGCTCCGTGGGCTCAAGGGCCGCACGGACGCGCTCGAGACGTGCGGCCGCTTGGGCGAGGCGGTCGCGCGTCCGCTCGGGACCGGACCGACCGGCGTGCCGCTGACGGCCAGCATCGGCGTCGCGCTGTTCCCCGAGTCCGGCGCCACGAGCGAAGCGCTGCTGCGCGCCGCCGACGCCGCGATGTACGAGGGGAAGCGCGCGGGCGACGGAGTCGCACACGTCGCCGAACGGGTGGTGGCCCCCGATGGCTGACGACGCCCGGCCCGACCCGTACGCGACCATCGTGGACGCTCCCCCCGTGCCGCGGCCCGCACCGTGGTGGACGCGCGCGTGGACCACGCTCGCAGGCCGCATCTACACCTTGGTGATCGTCGCTGCCCTGCTCTTCGCGGCGTACGCGGTCGTGTACGAGCAGCGCGAGCTGGCGCTCGAACGCTCCCTCGAGCTCGTCCGCGCCGAGCTCTGGGTGCGCGACCTCGTCACCGCCGAGCTCGGCGCGTTCCGCCGTGCGTCCGTCCAGATCGACACGCTGGCCGGCCGCCTCGAAGCGGGCCCGATCACCCGAGAGGGCTGCGATGCGGCGGCCGCGCGACGGACCGCCACCGACCCGTTGATGGTCTCGATGGCCGTGTTCGAGAGCTCCGGGACTTCGATCTGCCACAGCGACGGCATCGACGTCGCGATGGACGTCGCCGCCACACCCTGGTTTCGACGAGCCCTCTCGGCCGACGGCGCGGTCGTCTCCGAGGCCTTCGTGTCGACCCGCCACGGGGTCCAGGTCATGGTGGTCGCGCGCCGCGCCGACGAGGTGGCAGGCACGCTCGTGCTGGCGGCGGCGATCGACGTCGATGCCTTGGCCGATCGGCTCGCGGCGGCGGGGATGCCCAGCGGCGCGCGGTTGACGATCGTCGACCCGTCGGGACGCGTCGCCTTCGACGCCCCGGGCGGCGAGCGCGTCGGCACGCCGTTCGAGCTCGATGCGTCCGACGTGCGTTCGTCGGGGCGAGCCACGATCGCGACCGCACGCGAAGAGGACGCCGACGGTGCGTCGATCGTCCTGGCCGCCGTACCCGTCCTCGCGGACGACGATGGCACCACCCTCGTGCTCGCCGTGCCGACGAGCGCTCTGTTCCCCGACGTGCGGCCCAGCGTGGGGCGTGCGGCGGCGCTGACGATCGTGGTGCTCGGCGGTCTGTTCGCGGTCGCCTCGCTCGCGCTCTCGCGCCTCGTGTTCCGGCCGATCCACGTGCTCGAGCAGGCCATGCAACGCGTCGCCGACGGCGACCTGACCAGCCGCGTGGCCCCGGCGGCGCGCCGAGGCGAGCTTCGCACCCTGGCGGCGGCCTTCGACGGCATGACGCGCGCGTTGCGCCGCCAGCGCCGCGCGTTGGCCCACGCCGCCGACGCGCTCGCCGAGCGCGAGCACGAACTCCGCTTGCTCGCCGCCAACCTCGTCGACCTCGTGTACGCCACCGACGCGCAGGGCCGCATCACGTACGCCTCGCCGTCGTACCGGGAGGGGCTCGGGTTCGACCCGGAGCGGCTGATCGGCCGCGACCCGCTCTCGCTCCTGCACCCGGACGACGTCGCGGCCGTCGCGACGCTGCTCGGCGCGGAGTTCCGGAAGGGCGACGACCACGTCCGCACCGAAGCGCGCCTGCGCGCTGCCGACGGCTCGGACCGCTGGTTCGAGCTGATCGTGCGCCCGCGCCGCGGACCGGACGGGAGCCACCTGGGCACCCAGGGCACCCTTCGCGACGTGACCGACCGCAAACGCCTCGAGGCGCTGCTGGCGGAGCAGGCGCTCAACGACCCGCTGACGGGCCTCCCCAACCGGCGCTCGTTCGACGACGTCGTCCAACGACTGTTGTTGCAGGCCAAGCGGACCGGCGAACTCGTCGCCGTCGGCTTCGTGGACCTCGACGCCTTCAAGGCGGTCAACGACACGCACGGCCATCAGGCCGGCGACGTGCTCCTGCAGGAGGTGGCGGCCCGGCTGCGGGCTGCGGTGCGCGAGGGCGACGTGGTCGCGCGTCTGGGCGGCGACGAGTTCACGCTAGCGCTGCGCGAGCTGCAGGACGAGCACCACGCCCGCACGGTCGCCGAGCGGATCGCCGCTGCCTTCGCGACGCCCTTCGACCTCGGGTCCACGACGGTCGAGGCGCGCGCGAGCGTGGGCGTCGCGCTCTTCCCCGTCCATGGCGAGGATCCCGAAGCGCTGCTGCGGGCAGCCGACCGCGCGATGTACCGCGCGAAGGGGGCGCGCGGAGGGCGGGTCGCGTTCGCCGAGGCCGTCGCTGGCGAGGGCGACGAACACGGCCGTTGACGCGTCGCCCACGGCATCCCAGGGGTACCGAAGCGCGTGCCGTGGTACCTTGAACCCATTGGAACGCGCAGCACCGGGCGGCGGGTGAGCGCTCGCGTCGCGGATGGCGCCGCTTCCGCGTCGCTCGGATTCGTGGCGCGCGCGCTCCTTGCCGGCCCCACGTCCGAACCCTTCGAACGCCTTGGAGGCACCATGCGGCGCACCGTCCTCACCGTCGCCCTGAACGCGCGGAACCTCGCCCTCCGGCGGAAGCGACCCGTCGTGCTCGCAGCCGGCGGGGTGGACCGGTGACGCGGCTGCGCGTCGGCTTCGCGGCGGTGGTGCGTCCCGCCTTCAAGGGCGACGGGGAGTCGGTCGCCGACCGCTCGGCCTCGGTGCTCCACGAGATCGTCGACGCGCAAGGCGGCGTCCTCGCCGCCGACGAGGGCGCGGTGCGCGACGCGCACGAGGCGGCGCACGCCGGCCGTCGCCTCGCGGCCGCCGACCTCGACCTGCTCGTGGTGCAGCACGCCACGTTCGCGACCGGCGACCTGCTCGCGCCGCTGCTCGCGGCCGCGCCGCGCGTCGTCGTGTGGGCGGTGCCCGAGCGCGCCGGCGCGCGCGCCGACGGCCCCGACGGCGCGCGTGGACCGCTGCCGCTCAACAGCCTGTGCGGCCTCAACATGACGCTCTCGTTCGCCGAGGGCCCGCTCGGCGGCGCGCGCGGCCCGGTCGCGTGGTGCTACGGCGGCCCGGACGACGCGCTCGCCCGCGACCGCTTGACCACGCTCCTGCGCGCCGAGCGCGGCGCCCGCGCGTTCGCCACCACCCGCGTCCTGTCGATCGGCGGGACGGCGCCGGCCTTCTACGGCCTCGAGTTGCCGAACCTACCCGGGCGGGCCACCGTCGTCGAGCGACCGCTCGCCGACCTGTTCGCCCGAGTCGCGGCGATCGACGCCGCCGAGGCGGAGCGCCACGCCGAAGCCTGGCGCGCCGTGGAGCCCCTCGAGGCGCCGTGGGAGCACCTGATCGCGGCCGCCCGCATCGACCTGGCCCTGGCCGACTTCGCGCGCGACGAGGGCGCGAACGCGCTCGCCGTGCGCTGCTGGCCCGAGCTGCCCGACGCCTGCGGCGCGATGGCGTGCGCCGCCATGGGGCGCGCCGCCGACCGACGCACCCCGGCCGCCTGCGAAGGCGACGTCTGGGGCGCCGCCTCGATGCGGGTGCTGCAGGCGGTCGCCGACGCCCCGTCGGCGCTGCTCGACCTCTCCGATCTCGACCTCGAGCGCGACGCCCTGCTGCTGTGGCATTGCGGCAACGCCCCGAGCGCGCTGGCCGACGCGTCCGGCACCCGCCTCACGACGCACTTCAACCGCGACGGGGTGGGCGTGGTGCGCGACCAGACGCTCGCTCCGGGTCCGGCGACCGGCTTCCGGCTGCTGCCGGACGGCGCCGGGGTCGCGCTGCTGGTGATCGGCGGCCACGTCCTCGAAGCGACCGAGCCGTCGTTCGACGGCGTGCGCGGCTGGTGGGGCGGGCTCACGTGGGGACGGACCGAGGTGACCGCCGAGCGTGCGGTCGCGGGCATCCTCGACCACCGCCTCCCCCACCACCTCGCGCTCGCCGCTGGCGACGTGCGGCACGCGCTCCTGGAGCTCGGCGAACGCATGGGGGCTCGGGTGCTCGACCCGACCCCGCGCTCCGGGCTGGCGTGAGCGCGGACCCCGGCGCCAGCTGGGGTGGGCGCCGCCCGGCCGTCGCCTTCGTCGGGCTCTCGTGCCGCGACCACGCATGGCGCGTCGAGCGCTTCCCGCCGACCGGCTCGCGCACGCCGGCCGTCGGCTACCGAGCCGAGGGGGGCGGACCGGCCGCGACCGCCGCGGTGGCGGCCGCCCGGCTCGGCGCCGACGCTCGGCTCTGGGCGATCCACGGCGACGACGACGACGGCCGCGCGAACGCCGCGGAGCTCGCCGGCCTCGGGGTCGACCTCGGCGGCGTCCGGGCCCCGGCAGGCGCGCGCTCGTTCGTGAGCGCGGTGCTCGTGGATCCCGACGGCGAACGGAGCATCTTCCCGTACCGCGGTGCCGGGCTCGAGGACGACCCGGCGCACCACGACTGGCGCGGCCTCGAAGGGTGCGGCGCGGTCCTCGTCGACGCGCGCCACCCACACCTCGCGGCGCACGCGCTCGCCTGGGCCGAAGCGCGCGGGATCCCGCGGGTCGGCGACTGGGGCGACGACCGCCACCCCGATCTGCGCGCGCGCGTCGACCACCTCGTGGCGGCCGAGGAGGCGGGCGCGCTGGCGCTCGCCGAACGCGGCGAGCCCAGGCCGAGCGACCCGCTGGAGGCGGCCATGCTCGGGGCGCACGCCCTGCGCGACGCCCCGACGCAGCTCGTCGCCATCACGCTCGGCGCGCGCGGGTGCGTTTGGGACGACGGCCAACGCGTGCGGCACCAGGCGGCGCCGAGCGTCGCGGTGGTCGACACGAACGGCGCCGGCGACGCCTTCCACGGCGCCTTCGCGGCGGCGATCGCATCGGGCTTCGACGTTGCCCGCGGCCTCCGATTGGCCACCGCCGTCGCGGCCCTCAAGTGCACCGGGGAAGGGCGCGCCGCGCTGCCCGACCTCGCCACCGCGCGCGCCGTCGCCGACGCGCTGCCTGCCCCCACCGACCTTGGACCCTCGACCGGAGGACCCGCATGAACCCCGACCACCCCCCCACCACCCCCGCCCCCACGACCGCGGCCCTGAGCGCCGGCAAGCTGCGCGGGCTCGCCACGCTCGCCGACGACGACGGCCGCTTCACCATGATCGCCGTCGACCAGCGCCCGCCGATCTTCGCTGCGCTCGCCCGCCACGGCGACCGCGACCCCGCCCAGGTGACCTACGACGAGGTCGCGGCCGTCAAGGGGGCGCTCGTCGAGGTGCTCGCCCCGCACGCCACCGCGGTCCTGCTCGACCCGGTCTGGACCCACCCACACCACCTGCGGTCGGTCCCCGGCCGCGTCGGGCTGCTCTCCACGCTCGAGGACTACGGCTTCGACCTCGAAGGCGGCGAGCGCCGCTCGCGCGCGATCGCCGGCTGGAGCGTCGCCAAGGTCCGCCGCAGCGGCGCGATGGCGGTGAAACTGCTCGCGTGGCACCGTCCCGACGTCTCGGAGGCGACCCACGCCCACCAAGACGCCTTCGTGGAAGCCGTCGGACGCGCGTGCGCCGAGCACGACCTGCCGTTCGTGCTCGAACTGCTCGCCTACCCCCTGCCGGGCGAGGACCCGGCCTCCGCCGACTACGCGCGGGCCAAACCGGCGCACGTCCTCGGCTCGCTGCGCCGCTACGCCGAGCCGCGCTTCGGCGTCGACCTCATGAAGCTCGAGTTCCCCGCCGAGCTCCGGCGCACCGAGGGGTTCCACGCCGGGGCACTCGACGGCGTCGCCCGCGACGCGGTCTACGACGTGAGCGCCGTTCAGGGCTTCCTGAACGAGCTGGACGCAGCCTCCCCGGTGCCGTGGGTGCTGCTGTCGGCCGGCGTCGGCCCGCGCGAGTTCGCGCTGAACGTGGAGCTGGCGATCGAGGCGGGGGCGAGCGGGGTGCTGGCGGGCCGCGCCGTCTGGTACGACGCGCTGGCGGCGTACCCGGACCTCGAGGACGTCAAGGCGCGGCTGCGCGAACGCTCGGTCCCGTACCTCGCGCAGCTGCGCGGGATCGTCCAGCGCGGCCTGCCATGGCACCGCCACCGCCGCTACGGCGGCGCTCCGGAGGTCGCGGGCGCCTCGCCGACGTGGTACCAGGAGTACCCATGAGCACCCCCCTGACCGCCGTCGTCGTCGGCGCGGGCGACATGGGCTCGCGCCACGCCCGCCACTGGGCGGCGGCCGGAGCCCGCGTCCTGGCCGTCGTCGACCCCGACCTCCCCCGCGCCGAAGCCTCTGCCCACGAGACCGGCGCGCAGGCCATGATCGACCTGCACGAGGCGCTCGCGCTGCGCCCCGACGTGGTCAGCGTCTGCACGCCGACGTTCCTCCACGCGCCGACCACGATCGCCGCCCTGGACGTCGGCGCCCACGTGCTGTGCGAGAAGCCGGCCGCCCTGTCGCTCGCCGACGCCTACGCGATGCGCGAAGCGGCCACCGCCGCTGGGCGCGAACTCCGGATCGGCTTCATGCGTCGCTTCGATCCTGTCCTGGACGCCCTCCTCGAGGCGGGCGCGCGCAGCGGGCGCCCGCTCCTGGCCCAGGCGACCATCACCGCCGGGATCCGACCGAAGCGGCTCATGCACGACGCGCACGCCAACGGCGGGCCGATCATCGACATGTGCTGCCACCTGTTCTACGTGTGGGGCCTGCTCTTCGACGGGCAGCCGACCGAGGTCGCCGCCCGCGGCTACACCTTCTCGGACGGCAAGCCCGAGGTCGCGCACATCGCCCACCGCGCGCTGGACAGCGCGCTGATCACGCTCGCGTACCCGGGCGGCACCGTCGGGCAGGTCCAGGTGTCGTGGGGCCTCCCGAGCGGCGTGGCGCCCGTGGAGCGCCACACGTACGTCGGCCCCGACGGCCTGGTGACCGTCGACTGGCCGGAGCGCGTCGTGCGCTTCGATGGCCAGGGCGAGCACGTCTGGACGCAGAGCGGCAGCGACCCGTGGAAGGGTCAGATCGACGCGTTCCACGCCGAGCTCACCGCGGCAGCGCCCCGCCGCGTCGCCAGCATCGACGACGGCATCGACGCCCTGCGCACCTCGCTGGCGGTGCTTCGGTCGGTGGCCGAGGGGCGGCCGATCGCGCTCGCCGACGTGGCGAGCGGCGACCCGCCGGCGGCCGTGGCCGAAGGACTCGACGGCGACGCCGACGCCGGCGCCCTGCTCGAAGCGGGCACGTGAGCGCGAAGCTCGAGAGCGCTGCCCGAGCCCTTGGGACCACGCCCGAGGCGCTCGGCTTCGAGGCGGAGCAGCGGCGCGCCGAGTTGGCCGCCAAGCTCGCGCGGGTCGGCGCCTGGCTCGAGGCGCGCGGCGCCGACGCGCTGCACCTGCGGCGCGCCGAGAACCTCGCGTGGATCACCGGTGGAGGCGATTTCCTGGTGAATCGCCAGGGGGCGCCGATCGCCGAGGCGATCGCGACGGTCGACGGCCTCGTCGTCGCCACCAACCGCATCGAAGCGGCGCGCCTCGAAGCCGAGGAGGTACCGCCCGGCGCGCAGGTCGAGGTCGTGCCCTGGTTCGAGCCCGAGGCGCGGTCCGCACGCGTGCGCGAGCTGATCGGCACCCGCCGCGTCCTCGCGGATGCCGACGTGGACCTGGGGGAACTCCGGCACCCGCTGCTGCCGGTCGAGCGCGCGCGCTTGGCGGCGATCGGCGAGCTCGCGAGCCGGGCGCTCGGCGACGCCGCGAGCGCCTTGGACGCCGGGTTCAGCGAACGCATGGTGGCCGCCCGCCTGCACGGCGCGATCCACGCCGCTGGCGCGGACCTTCCGGTCGCGCTCGTGGCCGGCGAAGGGCGCCTGGGCCGCGTGCGTCATCCCGTCCCGACCGACGCGCCGTTCGGCCGCGTCGGCCTGCTCGTGGTGTGCGCGCAGCGCTTCGGATTGGTCGCATCGATCTCGCGCTTGGTCGCCTTCGGATCCGTCCCCGAGCCGGTGGCGGCGGGGCTCGAACGGGTCCTGCGCACCGAAGCCGCGATGCTGGCCGCCACCCGACCGGGCGTCGCCACCGCGGCGGTGCTCGACGCCGCACGCGACGCCTACGCCGCCGAAGGCGTGCCGGACGCGTGGCGCGATCACCATCAAGGGGGCCCGACCGGGTACCTGCCGCGCGATTGGCTCGCGGTGCCGGGCGAGCAACGAACGCTCCGCGCGGGCATGGCCGTCGCGTGGAACCCGTCGCTCCCGTGGGCGAAGAGCGAGGACACGTTCCTCGTCGAGGAGGACGGTGCGCTGACGAACCTGACGTGGGACCCGCGCTGGCCGTTCGAAGACGTCGCCGGCCGGCCCAGGGCCCGAGTGCGGGTGCTTTGACCGATCCGCTTCGCGTGGGGATGATCGGCGCGGGGCGCTGGGCGGAGGCGCACCGCAGCACCTTGCCCCACGCCGGCGCGACGTTGGTCGCGGTGGCCACCGGCAGCGAAGAAGGTGCGGCTCGGGTCCGAGCGGACTGGGGCGTGCCCGCCACCACCGATCTCGACGCGCTGCTGGCGCTGGACGTCGAGGCGGTGATCGTCGCCACCCCCAACGACCTGCACGCCGCGCAGGCACGCCGCGCGCTCGCGGCCGGCAAGCACGTGCTGGTCGAGAAACCGATGGCGCTTTCGGTCGCGGACGCCGACGCGCTCGTCGCCGACGCGCGCACCAGCGCCCGGGTGGTGGCCGTCGGACACGTCATGCGCGTCTTCCAGCTCTTCGAGCGCGTCAAGGCGCTCCTGGACGCCGGGCGCGTCGGTGAGCCCCTCCACTTGGGGCTCGAGCTCTGGCGCCGCCCGCACCGCGCGGGCGCCGGCGGCTGGAAGGCCGATCCCGAACGCCTGGGGTCGAGCATCCTCGAAGAACCCGTGCATTACCTCGACCTCGCGCGCTGGTACCTGGGCGACCCCACCGAGGTCCTCGCCTGGGCCTCGTCGCGGCCCGGGCGCGCCGCGCTGCACGAGAACCTCGACGTGCGCTTGCGCTTCGGCCCCGCCGAAGACGGTGGCGACCGGTGGGCGCGCGTGACCCGCTCGATCGCCGCCGCCGGCCATCGGATCGACCTGACGCTCGTCGGGACCGAGGGTTCGCTGCGCGCCCACTGGGCCGGCGCCATGGACCAAGACCCCGAGCCCGACGTGCGCTTGGTGCTCCACCGCGCCGGAGGCAGCAACGAGGTGCAGGACGTGCCGAAGGCCACCGGCCACGCCCACGACCTGGTGCGTCAGACCCGGGCCTTCGTGCGCGCGGTCCGTGAAGGGACGCCGGTGCCGGCCACCGCCGAGGACGGTCGTGCGGCGGTGGCGCTGTGCCTGGCGGTCGAAGCGTCGCTGGCGAGCGGTGCGCCGGTGACCGTCGCCGGTTGACGTGGATCAGCGCAGCGGCGTGCGCATGGGCTCGCCGGCCAGCGCGCGCAGCACCTCCTGAGCCACGTGCCGCGACGCGCGTGCGTTCGACTGCCGCGTCACCCCTGCCACGTGCGGCGTCAGCAGCAGACGCGGCGCACCTGCGAGGGGGTCGTCGACTCGCGGTGGCTCGTGCGGCCGGACGTCGAGCGCGGCGCCGCCCAGATGGCCGTCCGCGAGGACGCGCGCCAAGGCGGCTTCGTCGATCAGCCCCCCGCGGGCGGTGTTCACGAGCAGCGCGCCCGGGCGCATCCGCCGCAGCGCCGCCTCGCCCAGCATTCCCCGCGTGGCGTCGGTGAGCGGGACGTGCAGGCTCACCGCATCGGAGCGCTCGAGGAGCTCGTCGAGGGACACCAGCTCCAAGCCCAGCTCCTGCACCGCGAACGTCGCCTCGTGCACGAACGGGTCGTGTGCGATGACATGCAGGCCGAACACCCCGGCGCGGCGGGCCACACGCGCACCGATGTCGCCTACCCCGATCAGCCCGAGGGTGCGCCCCATCGCCTCCTCGCCCATGAACGCGGGTCGGTCCCAACCGCCGCCGCGCACGTGCTCGGTGGCGTCACCGAAGCGCCGCCACAGGTGCAGCAGCGCGCCCAACACGTACTCCGCCACGCTCGCGGCGTTGCTCCCGGGGGCCCAGGTCACGGCCACCCTGCGGGCGCGCAAAGCCTCGAGGTCGAGGTTGTCGAGGCCGACGCCGACGCGGCCGACCACGCGCAGGTCCGGGGCGCCGGCGAGCGCCTCGTCGTTCACGCGGGTCTGGTTGCGGACGACCCACGCCTCGGCCGTCGTGAGCGCCTCGGCCAGGGCCGCTCGAGAGGCGTGCAACTTGGGGTCGTGCACGACCTCGTGCACCGCCGCCAACGCCTCGATCGCCTCGCCGTCGATCCATTCGGACACCACCACGCGCGCCACGTCGCACCTCCGTTCGGAGCCTCGATGGTACCCGTCGGTGGCCGCGCGGGCCCGCGGTCCGAGCGGGTAGTCTGTTGGGCGTTCGCCGGCCGGCGCCCGCCGCCGCCCGGCCCCGGAGGTTCGCGCCATGTACCTTGCCCTGCTCCACACCCACAACCTCACCCGCTGGATCGTCCTGATCGCCGCGGTCGTCGCCCTCGCGCTCGCGCTGATGGGGCGGTTCGGAAAGCAACCGTTCGGCAAGCAGCACCGCATCGCCAACCTGGTGTTCGTGTCGAGCATGGACCTGCAGCTGGTGTTCGGGCTGCTGCTCTACTTCGTCAGCCCGCTCATCCAATCCGGGCTCGCGAACATGAGCGCCGCCATGGGCGACGCCGCGCTGCGCTTCTTCGTCGTGGAGCACGCCTTCTACATGATCGTCGCGCTCGCGCTGGCGCACGTCGGCTCGGTGATGGTGCGCAAGGCGAAGGACGACGGCGCCAAGCACACGCGCACGCTGATCTGGTTCGGGTTGTCGCTGGTCGTGGTCTTGGCGGGCATCCCGTGGCAGCGCGCGCTGTTCCCGGGGGCCTGAAGACCGACGGCTGAGCAAAAGGGTGAACCCCGCGTGGGGGTCAACGACGGCTGAGCAAAAGGGTGAACCCCGCGTGGGAGGCGCGGGGTTCGTCGTTCGGAAGAGGGCGGGAGGTCTTGGGAGGAGACCTTCGATCCACATCCGAAGTCTACGCACGGCCTCTTACGGGGTTCTTACACGGATGTGACGCTCATCACAGCGACGCAGGAAGGCCCGCCGCGCGGTACCCTCGATGCGTGCCCGACGCCATCCGCTACCAAGGCTGGAGCGACGTCCCCAACGGATTGAAGCCGGAGAACGACCTGCGCTTCGCCGGCCTCGAACCGCGTGGCGAACCGGTGGCTTGGCTCGATCTCGATGGCCGTGAGGTGGCTCTGTACCGCGAGGCGGACGCCGCGCCCCGGGCGGCCAAGGCGCCGCCCCCCGCGGCCGGCAGCATCGACCCTTCGCGCTCCAACGACCGCCCCGCCGGCAGCGCCGGCACCCGCGCGGCGCGCGTGCGGCGCGACGTGGTGGCGCTCCCCGGACGCGGTTCGCTGCACCGGGCGGCCGTGCGGACCGACGCCGATCCGGCGAGCGGGATCGCGGCCGGCCGCGACTGGGTCCGGGCGCTGTTGCTCGACGACTTCGTCGTGCTCGACACCGAGACCACCGGGCTCGGGTACGCCGACGAGGTCGTCGAGGTCGGCGTGGTGGGCCCCGACGGCGCCGTACTGTTCGAGTCCCTCGTGCGACCCCGGTCGGGCATCGTGCCCGCCGGCGCCAGCCGCGTCCACGGCCTGACGATGGACCACTTGCGGGACGCGCCCTCGTTCGGCGACGTGTACGGCGCCCTGCTCGAGGTCGCCGACGGGCGGCGCGTGATCGCCTGGAACGCCCCGTTCGACGAGCGGATGGTGCGCCAGTCGGCGACCGCGTGCGGGCGGCGCGAGCGGCTGCGCGGCTTCGAGTGCGCGATGCGCGCCTACGCGCTGGCGCGCGGCCTCAAGCACGGGCGCGCGAAGCTCGAGCGTGCCGCGATGGAAACCGGCGTGCTGGGCGCCCGACCGCAATCGCACCGCTCGACCGACGACGCACGCCTGACGCTCCAGGTGCTCATGCGCTTGGGCGGTGGTCGGTGACGCGGGGCCCGCGGGTCGTCGCGTTCACCGTCCTCGCCCTCCTCGCCTTCGCGGGCAACTCACTGCTCGCACGCGCCGCCCTCGCCCCGGGGCCGACCGGGGTGCCGACGATCGGGGCGGTCGCGTTCACCGCGCTGCGCCTGGGGTCCGGAGCCCTCGTGCTCGTACTGCTGGCCGGACCGCAGAACCTGGGGCGAACGGGCACCGGCACCGATCGCCGGCGCGCCGCCACGGCGGTCGTCGCGCTCGTGGCGTACGCCCTCCCCTTCTCGCTGGCGTACCTGGACCTGGGCGCCGCGACCGGGGCGCTGCTGCTGTTCGGCACGGTTCAGGTGACGATGGGCGCGGTCGGCTACGCGCGCGGCGAGCGCTTGGACGGGCGCGGACGCTGGGGCTGGACGGTGGCCGCGGCGGGCTTGGCGGTCCTGCTGCTCCCCGGCGCGCGAGCGCCCAACGCGTGGGCTGCGGCCGCGATGATCGCGGCCGGCGTCGCGTGGGCGGCGTACTCACTCGCGGGTCGTGGGGAACGCGCCGCGCTGGCGTCGAACGCCCGCAACTTCGCCTGGGCTCTGCCGTTCACCGCGGCGCTCGCGCTGTGGCCCGGCGCCTGGGTGGGCGCCACCGACACCGGCGTCGCCCTGGCGATCGCGTCCGGCGCGCTCGCTTCGGGGCTCGGGTACGCCGCGTGGTACGTCGCGCTGCCGTCTCTATCGCGCTCCGCGGCCGCGGTCGTGCAGTTGGCGGTGCCGGTGGTGGCGGCAGTGGGCGGGATCGCCCTGCTCGGCGAGGCGCTCGACGGACGCCTCGTCGTGGCGGGGGTGCTCGTCTTGGGCGGCATCGCAGCCGTCGTTGCCCCGCGCCGTCCCGCTACTTCGTGAGCGTCGCGACCTGACGCGTGAGCCGCTCCACCAGGTCGCGCTTGAGGGTCACCCCGCTGCCCGGGCCCTGCGGCACCTGCTGGACGCCATCCACGGCGTCCAGCAGCGGCTCGACGATGTCCTCGTCCCAGTAGCGGCTGGCGCTGGACGTGTCGCCCGGCAGCACGAAGCCCTCGAGGCTCGAGAGGTGCAGGTTGTGCGCCCGACCGACGCCCGACTCGAGCATCCCCCCGCACCACACCGGCGCGCCGAACGCCACGGCGACGTCGTGCAGCCGCTTCGCCTGGGTGTACCCACGCACCCGCCCGACCTTGACGTTGAGGATGCGGCCGGCGCCGATCTGCAGCCCCTTGCGGGCGTCCTCGGCGGAGTGGATCGACTCGTCGAGGCAGATGGCGGTGCGCAGCTGCCGCTGGAGCTCGGCGTGGTCGACCAGGTCGTCGTAGGCGAGCGGCTGCTCGACGTAGGCGAGGTCGAAATCGTCGAGGCGCCGCAGCGTCGCCGCGTCCACGAGGCGGTAGGCGCTGTTGGCGTCGACCGTGAGGTCGACGTCGGGCAGCGCCTCGCGCACCGCGCGGACCGGCGCGACGTCCCACCCCGGCTTGATCTTGAGCTTCACGCGCTTGTACCCCTCGGCCACGTGCTGGCGAGCGAGCTCGGCGGTCGCCTCCGCGGTCGCCTGGATGCCCAGCGAGACCCCCACCGGCACCGCCGTGCGCACGCCACCCAACAGCTTCCAGAGCGGCAGGTCGAGCGAGCGCGCCCACAGGTCCCAGAAGGCCATCTCGACCGCGGCGACCGCCATGTTGTGGCCCCGCACGAAGCGCAGCGCGTGCAAGAGCTGCGCCGGCGTGTCGAAGTCCTCGCCGAGCACCCGCGGCGCGACGTGGTCGGACAGGACGCTCCAGGCCGTCTCGTTGGTCTCGTACGAGTAGCCCGGGAACTCGCCGGCCACGCATTCGGCCACGCCCTCGCCACCCTCGCCGCGGACGGTGACGAGCAGCACGCGCCGGTCCTGCTCGACGCCGAAGCTGGTCTCGAAGCGGAAGCGGAGGCGGAGGTCGATCTCGCGGAGCTCGATCTGGTCGATGCGCATGGAGGCATCATGGACCATCGCGGCCGCCTCCCCGGCCCGGCCGAGGCGGTCCGACGGGCACACGCCCCGCCGGCCGCAGGTACGGTGGAGGCGATGCGCTCGGTCGTGCACGTCGATATGGACGCCTTCTACGCCTCGGTCGAGCAGCGCGACCGCCCCGAGCTGCGCGGGCTCCCGCTGGCGGTGGGCGGCGGCGGTGAGCGTGGGGTGGTGATGACCGCGAGCTACGAAGCGCGCGCCTTCGGCGTCGGCTCGGCGATGCCGACCGTGATCGCGCGCCGCCGCTGCCCGGAGTTGGTCGTGGTGCCGCCGCGCTTCGAGGCGTACCAGGCGGCCTCGCGGGCCGTGCGCGCGATCTTCGAGCGGGTGACCGACCTGGTCGAACCGCTCGCGCTCGACGAGGCCTACCTCGACGTCACCCACGCGATCGGCGGACCGCGCGAGGGAACGCCGGCGCCGGCGGCGCCGCTCGACGTCGACGCTGCCACCGCCCTGGCGCTCGAGGTGCTCGCCACGATCGCCGACGAGGTCGGTTTGTCCGCCTCCGCCGGCGTGGCGTCCGGCAAGTTCCTCGCCAAGGTGGCGTCCGGAACCCGCAAGCCGGCGGGCCTCACGGTGGTGCGGCCCGAAGAGGCGCAGGCGTTCACGGACGCGCTGCCCATCGAGCGCTTCTTCGGGGTCGGCCCCAAGACCGCGGAACGCCTCCGGGCCCTCGGCATCGAGCGTGGCGCCGACCTCCGCGCGCGCGACGAGGCCGAGTTGCTCGAGCGCTTCGGCAAGCTCGGCGGCTTCCTGGCGCGCATCGCGCGCGCCGACGACCCGCGCCCCGTGGTCCCCGACCGGCGCCGCAAGTCGATCGGCGCGGAGCGCACCTTCGGGCGCGACCTGCGCACCGTCTCGGAACTGGCGCCGGAGCTCGCGAAGGCGTGCGCGGCGGTGGGCGCGCGGCTCGAGCGCGGCGAGCTCGCCGCGCGCACGGTGACGGTCAAGGTCAAGTACGCGGATTTCCGGATCGTCACCCGCTCGACCACGCCGCCCAACCCGGTCGCCGACGCGCTCGAACTGTGGCCGGTGGCCGAGCGCCTCGCCTTCGAGGTCGCGCGCCCGCCGGGGGCGGTGCGCCTGATCGGCGTGGCCGCGTCGGGGCTGATCCCGCGGGCGGCGCGGGTGGTGCAGGGGCCGTTGTTCGTTGGCGGTTGAGCGACGCTCGGTCCGCCGGAGCAACCGAGCGCCTCAGCGCTCCCGCTCGAACCCCTGAGCGTCCATGACGTCCTGCTCGATCAAGCGCCCGTCGCCCGCGAGCGACTCGACGTGGTGGCGCAGCTCGTGCGTGAGCGTCTCCCACGCCTCCTCTTCCCAGTCGAACGACGGGTCACCGTCGCCGACCTCGACGAAGCTGCCGTAGTAGATCGCCACGTGGCGTCCGAGCCCCTCCCCCGCGCCGAGGAAGTCCTCGGTCCCAGGGTCGAGGTACTCGCCCAGACGCCAGACGTCGACGTAGCCGTCCTCGGGCTTGGGTTCCTCGATCACGTGCACGCCCTGCAACCCCTTGAGGAAGGTGTCGGGGATCTCGTCGACCATCCCCTCGACCAGCGCCTTGAAGGCTTCGTACGTCATCGCCGCGCCGCGCCGAGCCCGCCGTTCGCGCCGTCCCATGTCCGCGTCCTCAGACGGGCGCGGCCGCGTGCGCCGCGGCCAGCCGCCGCTCGTCGGTGAGGTCGAGGCGCAGCGGCGTGAGCGACACGTAGCCCTGCTCGATCGCCCAGCGGTCGGTATCCTCCTCGACGCGCTCGCGCGGCTCCTCGGCGAACCAATAGTGGGTGCGCCCCATCGGGTCCTCGCCCGGGATGACGTACCCCTCGTAGTGGCGCACCGACATCTTGGTCCACCGCAACCCCTTGGGCTCGTCCGGGAAGTTGACGTTCAGGAGCGGCAAGTCGGGGTGGGCGAGGAACAGGTCGAGCACCTGTTTCAGGTACGGCTCGTACACCGCGTAGTCGACGTCGCCCTCGATCGCCGGCGCGCTGAAGGCGATCGCCGGGATCCCGAGGAAGCTCGCCTGCTTGGCGGCAGCGACGGTGCCGGAGTGCCAGATGTTGTGGCCGATGTTGAGCCCCAGGTTGATGCCGGTGAGCACCAGGTCGACCTTGTCCCAGTGGTGCGCGCCGAGCGCGACGCAGTCGGCCGGGGTGCCGTCGACCTTGTACGCCTCGAGGCCGTCGAGCTTCTGGACCGCGTAGTGCAGCGGTCGCCGAACGGTGATCGCGTGGCTCATCGCGGATTGCTCGACATCGGGGGCCACGACCCGCACGTCGCCGTAGGTTTGCGCCACCTTCGCCAAGGCGTAGATGCCGGGGCTGTGGACGCCGTCGTCGTTGCTGACCAAGATGCGCATGATCCGGCGATGGTACCGCGCACGGGTGGCCGACCACCGTTCAGGCGCGGTTCAGATGCCCATGCGATGGTGCATGCATGATGCGAGCTCTACCGACCCTGTTCACCGCCGTAGCGACCGCCACGCTCCTCACCGCGTGCACCGTCACCTTCACCCCCGGCGAGGCCGACGTTCGCGTTCGCGGCGGGATCGTCGCCACCGTCGGTAGCCAACGCGTCGACGCCCGTTGGCCCGTCACCGTGCCGCCGGGCGCGCGCGTCGCCGACGTCCAGGCGCGCGGCGATCGGCTCCGCTACGACCTGATCGGCAGCGCCGGCGTCCGCGCCGTCTACGATCGTCTCCACGTCGAACTGGCGACCGACGGCTGGCGCCGCACCGAGCTCGACGTCGAGCGCCGCGAGATCGACGCCGAGTACCGCCGTGGCGGCTGGGAGCTCGAGGTCGAGGTCGAGGAGCGCGGTCGGGACCGCGTGCGGGTGACGCTCGAGCGCGACGACTGACGCGCTTCGGTACCCCCATGGGGTATGCTGACGCCATGATCCTTCGTCCCAAGGTGCCCCGATGGGCGCGCTGACGCTCGGCCCGCTCGTCCTCTCGCTCGACCGCGCCTACGCTGGGCTCGGTTTCGCGGTGCTGTTGATCGGCGCCGAGTGGCTCGCGCGCCGCTCCGGTCCGTCGGTGGCTGCTTGGGGGTGGCGCGCCGCCGCGATCGCGTTCGTCGGTGCCCGGCTCGGGTTCGTCGCGATGCACGCCAGCGACTTCGCCGCGGCGCCGCTCAGCGCGCTCGCCTTCTGGCAGGGCGGTTTCGCCGCGTGGTGGGGCGTCGCCGCGGCGGCGGTGTACACCGCCTTCGAAGCACGCCGCACGCCGGTGCTGCGCCGCGTCGCGCCCACGGTCGGCATCGCCGCGTTGTTGGCCTGGTGGGTGCCGGCCGGGCTCTTGTCGCCCGTCGCCCAGAACGCCGACGTGGTGGCGCCCGCGCTCGATCTGGAAGCGCTCGAGGGCGGCACGGTCGACCTCGCCGCTATGGGCGAACCAACGATCGTGAACGTGTGGGCGACGTGGTGCCCTCCGTGCCGGCGCGAGCTCCCGGCGCTCGTCGCCACCGCCCGGGCCGCGCCCGACGTCCGGGTGTTGCTCGTGAACCAGGGCGAGGACCCGGACACGATCGGCACGTACCTGACGCAAGAGGGGTTGCCGACCTCGGGCGTGCTCCTCGATCGGCGTCAGACCGTGGGCAGCGCGCTGCGGGTGGCGGGGTTACCCACGACGTTCGCGTTCGACGCCCAGGGGCGCATGGTCGACGTGCATGTGGGCGAGATCTCGGCGCCGGCGCTGCGGGCCATGGTGGCTTCGCTGCGCTAGAAGGCGCGCAGCGAAGCTTGCGGTGCGCTGGAGGCGCGCACCGCGGCGGCGCCGAGACGGCTAGCCCTTGCCCTCGAGCCAGTTCTGCCCCAGCGAAGCGTCCACCTTCAGCGGCACGCGCAGCCCGATCGCGCCTTGCATCTCCTCGACGACGGCGCGCAACGCCGCGTCGGCGTGCACCTTGGGGGTCTCGAGCACCAGTTCGTCGTGCACCTGGATGAGCATGCGAGCGCCGGTCGCCTCGCGCTCGAGGCGCGCGTGCAGCCGCACCATCGCCAGCTTGATCAGGTCGGCGGCCGAACCCTGGATCACCGTGTTGATCGCGAGCCGCTCGCCCAAGGCGCGTTCGTTGAAGTTGCGCGAGGCCACCTGCGGGATCGGGCGGCGGCGGCCGAGGAGGGTCTTGACGTATCCGTGGTCGCGCGCCTCCTCGACGCAGCGCTGCAGGAAGCGGTCGAGCCCCGCGTACGTCGCCTTGTAGGTGGTGATGAAGGCCTGCGCGTCGCCCGGGTCGATCCGCAGCGTGCGCGCGAGCCCGTACGCGGTCTGGCCGTAGACGATCCCGAAGTTCACGGTCTTGGCGACCGCGCGCTGACCGGGCGTGACGTCCTCGATCGCCACGTTGTAGATCTGCGACGCCACGAAGGCGTGGATGTCGCGATCGGCGCGGAACGCCTCGAGCAGGGCCGGGTCCTCGCTGAAGTGCGCGAGCACCCGCAGCTCCACCTGCGAGTAGTCGGCGGCGAGCAGCAAGTGGTCGGCGTCGCGGGCGACGAAGGCGCGCCGGATCTCGCGCCCGGCATCGCTGCGGATGGGGATGTTCTGGATGTTGGGGTCCGACGACGACAGCCGACCGGTGGCGGCGCCGGTCTGGTGGAACGAGGCGTGCAGCCGCCCGGTGGTCGGCGAGACGTACGAGGGCAGCGGGTCGACGTAGGTGCCGAGCAGTTTGGTCAGTTCGCGGTACTCGAGCACGCGCTCGGGCAGCGGATGGCGGGTCTCGGCAGCGAGCGTCTCGAGCACCTCGGCGTCGGTGCTGGCGCCCGTCTTGGTCTTCTTGACCACGCGGAAGCCGAGCTGGCCGAAGAGCACCTCGGAGAGCTGCTTGGGGCTGTCGACGTTGAAGTCGCAGCCGGCCGCCTCGAGCACCTGAGCCCGCAGCGTCTGGATGCGTCCGGCGAGCTCCGCCTTGTACTCGGCGAGCCGCGCCACGTCGATCGTCACGCCCGCGCGCTCCATGGCGGCGAGCACCCGCACGAGCGGCAGCTCGACCTCCTCGAACAGCTTCACCAGGTCGGCGTCGGTGGCCGCAAGCTGGGGCTCGAGGACCTCGAAGAGCCGCCAGGTGACGTCGGCGTCCTCGGCGGCGTAGGTCGACAGCACGTCCAGCGGCACGTCGAGCATCGACGTCTGGTTCTTCCCCTTGCCGATCAGGTCGCTGATCGGGATGCAGGTGTGCCCGAGCAGATCGCGTGCGAGGTCGTCCATCGAGTTGCCGCGGCGCTCCGGGTTCAGCAGCGCCGCCGCGATGAGGGTGTCGAAGATCGGCCCGCCCAGGGTGATCCCCTCGCGCTCCAGGATGCTCAGGTCGAACTTGAGGTGGTGGCCGACCTTGCGGACGTGCTCGTCTTCGAGGACCGGGCGCAGCGCCTCGCGCACGATCGCGGGGTCGAGCGTGGCGCCTGCGTGGCTGCGCACCGGCACGTACCAGCCGGTGCCGGCTTCCCACGAGAGCGCGTACCCGACCAGGTCGGCGTCCACGACCGACAGGCCGGTGGTCTCGGTGTCGATGGCCAGCGTCGTGACGCCCTCGAGCGCGGCGACGAGGTCGGCGAGATCGGCCTCGGTGGCGACGCGGCGGTAGGTGGTGGCGACGGGCGCCACCGGGCGAACGGGCTCCGTGGCCGCGGGGTCGTCCGGGATGGAGTCGAGGAGCCCACGGAACCCCAGCACCTCGAACAGCTCGCGCACGCTCGACTTGTCGACCTTGGGCGTGGTGCACGCCTCGAGGTCGAACTCGAGGTCGACGTCGCGCTTGAGGGTCACCAGCCGGCGCGTGAGCGCGAGGCCGTCGGCGCCGCGGAGGAGGTTCTCGCGGAGCTTGGGCGTCTGGTCGTCGGCGTGGGCGATCACCGCGTCGGCGGTGCCGTACTTGTCGATCAGTTTGGCGGCGGTCTTGACGCCCACGCCTCGGATGCCGGGCACGTTGTCGGTGGGGTCGCCGACCAGCGTCTGGATCTCGACCGATTGGGCGGGGGTGTAGCCCTTCTGTTCCCAGAGCTCGTCGGGGCCGATGAGGGCGCCGTTCGTCGGGTCCCACAGGCGGACGTTCGGAGTGAGGATCTGGTGGAGGTCCTTGTCCTTGCTGGCGATGCGCAGGTCGACGTCGGCACCCTCCGCCGCGAGCCGCTCGGCGATCGTGGCGATCACGTCGTCCGCTTCGTGCCCGGCGACCATGAACACGGGGATGCCCAGCGCGGCGACGACCTCGAAGACCCGTTGGAACTGTGGGCCGAGGTCGTCGGGGGCTTCCTCGCGTTGTGCCTTGTAGGCCTCGTAGTCGGCGCGGCGCTCGGTGGTGGCGTCGGCGACGTCGAAGGCGATCGCGAAGTAGTCGGGGCGCTCCTTGTGGAGGATGTTGAGCAGCAGCTGGGTGAACACGTGCACGGCTTTGACCGGTTCGCCCGACGGACTGGTGAGCGGTCGGAAGGGGGCGTAGTAGGCCCGGAACACTTGGGCGTGGCCATCGAGCAAGTAGAAGGTCTTCACGTCGCGGTCAGCCTAGCCCACCTCGGCGCTGGGGGCCGCGGCCGCGGATCGGCGGTGCCTCAGCGGGGGCCGGGTGGGCGGCGTCCCGCGCGACCGACGGGCGCGTCGGCGCCCTGCGATCCACGGTCGGGCGCGACCTGCAGGCGTCCGAGCAGCTCGTCGAGGCTGGCGAGCACGTTCTGGGCGATGCGCGCGCCCTCGGGGGTGCCGGCGCCCGCCGTGCGCGCCACGTCGCCGGTCTTGGGCGCGCCCAGCAGGTCGTGGACGGCGCGGTCCGCGGCGAAGAGCTCGGCGTCGAAGGCGTGGGTCAAGCCCTTCTGGCGGGCGAGTTGCTGGGCGCGCACCAGCGTCTGGCGCACCCGCGTCTCGAGGTAGTACGGCACGTCGCTCATGGCCACAAGATGCCGCATCGGCGCTCTCGGAACCCCCACAGCACGCCCCGAGCCGAGCGACGGGCGCGTACGCGCACGGGCTAGACTGCCTGCACCATGGAATTCGAGAAGCTCGGAACCTTCTACCTCGGGCATGAGCTCGAGGCCGATGCCCGCACGCCCAGCGAGCGCCTGCTGCTGTACGACGCCAAAGACCTGACGACGCACGCGGTGATCGTCGGGATGACCGGGTCGGGCAAGACCGGCCTGGGGGTCGGGATCATCGAGGAGGCCGTGATCGACGGCGTCCCGGTGCTCGCGATCGACCCCAAGGGCGACCTGGCGAACCTGGCGCTGGCCTTCCCCGACCTGGCGCCGACGGATTTCGAACCGTGGGTCGATCCGGCCACCGCGAGCCGCAAGGGGGTCGACGTGCCGACCTTCGCGGCTCAGCAGGCGAAGGCTTGGCGCGCGGGCCTGGCGGCGCACGGCCAGGACGGTGCGCGCATCGCCCGGTACCGCGACGCCGCCGACGTCCGCGTCTACACCCCGGGCTCCACCGCGGGAAGGCCGCTGTCGATCCTGAAGTCGTTCGGACGGCCTCCGGACGTGGTGATGGACGACCCGGAGCTGCTCGCCGAGCGCCTGACCGCGTCGGTCTCGGCGCTGCTCACGCTCGTCGGGCGCTCCACCGACCCGACCGGGCGCGACCACGTGCTGCTCGCGACGCTGCTCGAGCACCTGTGGCGCTCCGGGCGCGACGCCGGGCTGGCCGACCTGATCCTGGGGGTGCAGACGCCTCCGTTCACGCAGATCGGGGTCCTCGACGTCGACACCTTCGCTCCGCCGGGCGACCGCGCCAAGTTGGCGATGGCGATGAACGCCGTGCTGGCCTCGCCTGGCTTCGCCACCTGGCTGCAGGGCGAACCGATGGACGTCGGCCGCATGCTCTTCCGCGAGGACGGCCGACCGCGGGTGGCCGTGGTGTCGGTCGCGCACCTGAACGACGACGAGCGCACGACCGTGATCGCGCTGCTGCTCAACGAGGTCCTCGCCTGGACGCGCGCGCAGAGCGGCACGGGGAGCCTGAGGGCGCTCGTGTACATCGACGAGCTGTTCGGGTTCATGCCGCCCGTGGCGGCGCCGCCGACCAAAGCACCGCTGCTGACGCTGTTGAAGCAGGCGCGCGCGTTCGGGGTCGGCCTCGTGCTCTCCACCCAGAACCCGGTCGACCTGGACTACAAGGGGCTCTCGAACGCCGGCACCTGGTTCGTCGGGCGGTTGCAGACCGAGCAGGACAAGAACCGGCTCCTCTCGGGGCTGCTGTCGGCCGACGGCGGCGGCGGCCTCGACCGGTCGGCGCTCGACGCGACGCTCAGCAACCTCGGCGGGCGCACGTTCCTACTGCACAACGTCCACGAGGACGCTCCAGCGCTCTTCACCACCCGCTGGGTGATGTCGTACCTGGCCGGGCCGATGACGCGCGAGCAGCTGCGGCGGTTGCCTGCCTCGGTGGTCGGCGACGGCACCGCGCCGACCGCGCCGACGACGGCGCCGGCGCGCTCGGCCGGGGCGCGACCGGCGCTGCCGCCGGCGGTGCTCGAGCGCTTCGTGCCCGCGCACGCGGGCGTGCGCGACGTGACCTACCACCCGCAGGTCGTCGGCTTCGCCGACGTCCGCTACACCCACGGGACCTACGGCGTGGACGCGGCCCGCCGCGTGGTGCGGGCGGTCGAACCCGGCGACGGCGCGGTTGCCGTCGATTGGACGACGAGCGAGGCCGCGGCCATCGACCTCGACGCGCTCGGCGATGGGCCCATGGACGACGCGACCTTCGAGCCGCCCGCGGCGCACCTCGACGCCCGCACGTGGACCAAGGCGGAGAAGGACTTCGTGCGCCACGTCCGCGGCGACTTGCCGCTGACCATCCTTCGGCACAAGGAGCTCAAGCTGATCTCCGGGGTCGACGAGGACGAGGCAGCGTTCCGGGTACGGGTACGCCATGCCGCGCACGAGGCGCGCGACGCCGTGCGCGAGAAGCTGCGCGCCAAGTTCGAGAAGAAGGCGGGGACGCTCGCCGAGCGCTTGCGGAAGGCCGAGCAGACGATCGAGCGCCACGCGCAAGCCGCGAACCAGCGGCGCATGGACGCCGCGATCCAGGTGGGCAGCACCCTGCTCGGCTCCTTCTTGGGTCGTCGCAGCCCCACGGCATCGCGCATCGGGACGGCCCTGAAGACCGTGAACCGCGCCGCGAGCGGCGGCTCGGAGGTCGACCGCGCCAAGGAGACCGCAGCCGCGGTGGCGTCCGAGCTCGCCGCGCTCGAGGCCGACCTCGAGCAGCAGTTGGCCGATCTCGCCACCGGCGTGGTGGACGAGGACGCGATCGAGGCGCTCGCCGTGCGGCCCAAGAGCACCGACGTGGCCGTTCGGGCGGTGTGCCTGGTATGGCGCCCGTTCGCGCGCGACGCGGCCGGCGCATGGACCGACGTGGGACGGCTGGGCGCATGATGCGCGCCCTGCTCGTCGTCGCACTGGCGCTGGCGCTGGTCGCCTGCGATCCGCCGGCCGAGGGCGACGCCGACCCGCGACGGCCGATCTCGGTGGCGCTCCTCGAACGGCCGGCACGCGTGGGGCCGGCGGTCGTGGAGGTGCGTCCACAGCTCGACGGTGCGGCGGTCGCCGGCGCCACCGTGCAGGTCGTCGGCGACATGACCCACGCCGGCATGGTGCCGGTGGTGGCCGATGCGACCGACGTGGGCGGCGGGACCTACCGGACGAACGACTTCCTGTTCGACATGGCGGGCGACTGGGTGCTGAGCGTCGACGTGACCTACCCGGATGGCACGACGCGGTCGGCATCGCTCGCCGTGTCGGTCGAAGGTCGCTGAACGGGCGGTCCGGCTAGGGACATTCGTCCCGACGCTCGGGGATGCTCGTGCGGCATGATCACGAGCGTCGCTTGCGTGAAAATCATCTCCAGGCTGCCGGAGGTCGTCCCGTGCCCGCTTACCGCCCGTCCCGTCCGTCGCTTGCCCCGGTGCCATTGCGCGCGCACCGAGCGGGCGACGTCGTCGAGATCGAAATGGTGCGCACCGCGCACGCGTTCCTTGCTGGCCGCCCCGACCCGGTCTGGTTCCGCGAGGGCGCTCGGGTCACGGGCTCGCTCGTGCGCATCAACTCCGTGATGCGTCGCGTGGTGGTCGCCCTGCCCGAGGGGCTCGCGACCTTCCAAGAAGAGGACGTCGAGACGGTCTGACGCGCGCGGCAGCAGGCGCCGCCGGTGAAGGTAACGGTGGGTGCGCGCGGGTGAGCCACGCCCGCGGCGTGCGGGGTTGCGCCCCGCGCTTCAGCGACACCCCCGGTCGAACCGGGGCGCACCGCGGACCAGCGTAGACCATCGAAGCCGGGCTTTGGTCATGGACCTTTGGGGCCGTGGGGGCGCGGCTCGCGCGCTCAGTTCGCGGCGCGACCGACGCGCCCGCCTGCGACCTCGTCCTCGGTCGGGGTGCGGCCGTCGGCGAGCGCGCCCACGAGGCGCGCCATCGCGTCTCGGATCGCGTCGCGCACCTCCCGCCAGCGCTCGAGCGGATGCCCGCTGGGGTCGGGGAACGCCACGTGCAAGCGCGTCGTCCGCGCCGGGTACACCGGGCACGCCTCGTTGGCCGAGTCGCAGACGGTGAGGACCACATCGAACGCCCACGGGTCCTCGACCTCGTCGAGGCGCTTGCTCGTGTGGGTCGACAGGTCGATGCCCACCTCGGCCATCGCGGCGATCGCGTCGGGCTTCACGGAGGTCCGCTCCGTGCCGGCCGAGTGGACGTCGAGCTCCAGACCGCGATCGGCGGCTTGCTGGCGCAGCCAACCCTCGGCCATCTGACTGCGCGCGCTGTTGTGGGTGCAGAGCACCAGGACGCGGGTCACGTGGCTACCGCACGCACGAAGGCGCGGGCGCTGGCCGGGCAGGCGCCCTGGAGCTCGGGCGAGGCCGTCAGCGCGGGCGGCAGCGCGTCGCGCGCCACCTCGCGGAAGCCCCAGCGCGGCAGCAGGTCGGGGATGGTCGTGGTGAGCCCGGTCACGTCGTGCAGCCCGAGCGCGGCCGACGCGTGCACCGCGTGCGCGACGAGCGCGTGCGCGAGGCCTCGGCCGCGCGCTTCGGGGGCGACGGCCAGCGACCGCAGAAGCCCATGGTCGCCGTGGCGCTCGAGCGCGATGACGGCGAGGAGCACCCCCGCTTCGCGGACCCCCCAGCGGACGACGTTCGCCGCGTCCCAACCGGCCAGCGGCAAGCCGGCCGCTTCGATGAGTTCGGCACCCTCGCTCGGGTCCACCTCGACGTCGATCGCGGGTTTGGTGCCGTGCAGCACCGCACCGTACGTGTCGCCATCGGCGATGCCCGGAGGCGCTGGGTCGACGCGCACGTCGACGAACCCGGAGCTGCGCGCCTGAGCCGCGAACAGGGTCGCCTCGTGGGCGCCCGCCTCGCAGGCACACCAGGCGTCGCGATCGAGCACCTCGGGAGCGGCGCCGAACCGGAAGGTGTCGCTGATGCGGAGGCGACCACCCGGACGCAGCGCGCGATGGGCCTCGGCCAGCACCCGCGGCACGTCGGCCGAGAGGTTGACGACGCAGTTGCTGATCACCACGTCGACGCAGGCGTCTTCGAGCGGGAGGTCCTCGATGGTGCCCTCCACGAAACGAACGTGCTGGAGGCCGAGCCGTTCCGCAGCGGCGCGCGCAGCCTCGAGCATGGCCGGGGTCATGTCGACGCCGATCACGGCGCCCGTGGGCCCCACCGCCTCGGCCGCGCGCAGCGCGTCGAAACCCGCGCCGCTGCCCAGGTCGAGCACCGTCTCCCCCGGTCGGAACGCAGCTGCCGCGTTGGGATCGCCGCAACCGAACGACGGGACGTCGGGCGCAGCTTCGAAGACGACGTTCGAGGTGCTCGGGCCGCAACAGCCAGTGTTCAGCCGTGCGGTGTAGAAGTCGCGAACCGCGCCGCGAAGGTCCGCGGCGTCCGCAGCCGGGATGGTGCGCGCAGCTTCGCTCACGCCGCCACGTCGGCGGGCTCGGGCGCGTGCGTGAAGGGCCTGAGCGCTGCACACAGGGCGCGGAACGCGGAGGGTACCAGTTCGTAGTACGTCCAACGGCCACGCTTCTCGGCCCGCACGAGCCCCACCTCCACGAGCTGCTTCATGTGGTGCGACACCGTGGGCTGAGCGAGCCCGAGAACCGGTTCGAAGTCGCAGCCGCACACGCCGTCGCCCTGACTGCAGGCCGAGCGGGACGGGTCGAGGAGGAACTGGAGCGCCTGGAAGCGCACCGGGTCGGCGAGGACCTTCAGGGCTCGGAGGGTCGCGGCTTCGTCCATGGCCCCAGCATGCATCGACGTATCGATATGTGTCAATCGACGAACGTACCAACGGCGGGGTCCGCCTCAGGGCGCTCAGCCGCCGGTCCGCGTCAACGCGGCGGTCACACCGAGCAACACGAACACACCCCCCACCAGATACCGTTGCGCGCTCAGCAGGCGCCGACCCCGACCGACGACCAGCGCGCGCCGCGCCGTGCCCGCGAGCAGCGCGAACGCGGCGTCGGACGTGGTGCCCATGGCCGTGAACGCGAGGCCGAGGGCGAGCAACTGCGGCGCGACCGGGTGGACTGGGTTCACGAACTGCGGCAGGAACGCCAGGAAGAAGAGCGCGGTCTTGGGGTTGAGCAGGTTCACGAGGATGCCTTGCCGGAAGATCGTGCCCAGCCCCTGCCGTACGAGCGGCGCGCGCGGCCCCTCGGGATCCGGCGTGCGCATGCGGCGCACACCGATCCACACGAGGTACGCCGCCCCAGCCCACTTGACCGCGCCGAAGGCTAGCGGCGACGAGGCGAGCACCGCCGAGACCCCGAGCGTGGTCGCGGCGACGTGGACGAGGGTGCCGATCCCGATGCCGGCGACCGAGGCGAGGCCGGCGCGCCGCCCCAGATCGAGGCTGCGCGTGACCACGTAGAGCACCGCCGGGCCCGGGGTGACGAGCAGCACGATCGCGGCGATCGAGAAGACGAGCCACTGCGACGGGTCGGGCACGCGGCACCTCGGCGCAGGCCTGAGGGTCGCGCCCCCGGCTGCGGTGCTCGCCAGTGTGCCACGCCCCGCCCGGTCCGAGGCGCCTCAGCGATCCGCGGTGAGTAGCGCCCACGCCGCCTCGAGCACCCGGTCGCGCCCATCCGCGAGCGCCATCAGGTCGTCGATCACGACGACGTCGGGCACGACCCGAGCGGGCAGCGCGACGCCGTTCGCGTCGACCGCCAGGGCGACTGCGAGCACGAGGCCGTAGCCCTCGGGCAGCGGCACGAGCGCCACCGCGGCGTTGGCCATGCCGGCGGTCGCCTCACCGACCACCGGGATGCCGGCCCGTTGCAGTTCGAACGCCAACGCTTCGGCGGCCGAAGTGGTCCGCGCGTTCACGAGCACGGCCACGGGCAGCGTCCAGCGCTCGGCACCCTGGATGATCGCGTACGCGTGCGCGGTCCCGAGCGGGTCGTACGTGTCGAGCACGCCGGCATGGAACCGGAGGCCGACGCACGCGGCGGGACCGATGAACACGCGTTCGACCTCTTCGACGAAGGCGCCCGCGACGGCGAGGCATGCGCCATACGCGCCACCCGCGTCGTCGCGGAGGTCGAGCAGCAAGCCCTCCGCGCCGCCCGAGCGCGCATCGGAGAGCAGCCGGTGGACGGCAGGCGCGACGGCGTCGGCCGGCAAGAGGCTCGGCACGCGCAGCCAGGCGATCCCCTCGTCCAACCACGACAGGCTGGGGGGACGATCGACGGGGATCGGCACCCCCTCGAGGCGCACCTCGAGCGACCCCAGGCCTGCGCGGACGACCACGACGCGGATCGGGCCGCCCACCACCGCCGCGTCCCAAGCGCCGCGTCGGTCCTCCGGGCGCGCGGGCAGCCAGGCGCCGTTCACCCTCACGACCCGATCGCCGCGGCCAACGCCGGCGATGTCGGCGGGCGTCCCCGCGCCGACGTCGAGCACGACCAGGCCAAGGCCGTGCGTCGGAAGCTGGAGCACGAGGCCGACGTCCGCACGCAGCGCCGCACCGGCGTTCGCTTCGAGCAAGCGGGCGAACGCCTCGGGCGCGAGCACGCGGGTGTGGGGGTCGCCTGCCTCGGCGAGGAGCGCATCGAGGACCTCGTACGCCGCTTCAGCCGGGCAGGCGGGCGTGGCGGCGCAGCGCAGTGCGAGCGCGGTGCGCACGGCAGGAAGACGCTCGGCGAGCGGCGGTTCGGCGAGCCCTGCGTACGCGAGGGAGAGGTGCCGCGCTACCGCGTCGAAGAGAACGAACGCGGGCGCCTCCGCGAACCCGGCAGCCGTCCCGCCGATCCACGACACCGCCAAGAAGAGGGCCAAGACACGAACGCGACGGAACACGGGCGCCTCCCGCGAGGCCCGTCGGGGTCTCACCTCCAGCATAGGCGGGGCGCGCCGGGCGGCGGGCGCACCCGAGCCTCGCTGCCGGTACCGTAGACTTTACGGTATGCCCCGTTCCACGCCCCGCGGCCGCGGCGCCGCGATCGATCCCGTCCAGCGCTTCACCCAGCGCGAGGTCGTGTGGGACGGCGACGAGCTCGACTTCGAGGAGGCGACGGGCGAGGGTGCACCGGAGCGCACCCGGGTGGTCCGCGACGCGAGCCGCAGCGTCCTGAGCCACAACACCTCGCCCGACATCCCGTTCGACGTCAGCCTCAACCCGTACCGAGGGTGCGAGCACGGATGCTCGTACTGCCTGGGCCCAGAGACTCGAATCACCATGGCGGACGGCCAGGCACGCCGGCTCGACGCGATCGCCATGGGCGATCGCATCCTGGGGACCGCCGCCGGACCGCGGTACCGCCGCCTGGTCGCGACCGAGGTTCGCGATGTGTGGAGCACGCAACGACGGGCCTACCGCGTCGAGTTCGACGACGACACGGTCCTCATCGCCAGTGGCGATCACCGGTTTCTAACGCACCGTGGCTGGAAGCACGTCATCGGCGCGCAGCAAGGGACCGCCCGGCGACCCCACTTGACGCCCCGAGATGTACTCATGGGGGTCGGTGGGCGCGCGTCGTCGGCCGAGGTACGGCCCGGTGCCGTCCTGAAGCGTGCCGGCAAGCCCCTCCGGGTGGCGCGCATCATCGACCTCGGGAACGAGGTCGACATGATCGACCTCACGACCGGTACCGGCGACTTCATCGCCGAGGGGATCGTCAGCCACAACTGCTACGCCCGACCCACCCACGAGTACCTCGGCCTCTCCGCCGGCCTCGACTTCGAGCGCCGGATCTTCGCCAAACC
>JAABRX010000058.1 GCA_011390675.1 Trueperaceae bacterium
GCACGCGCGCCACGTCCTCGCCTTCGTCGCCGCCATCCGCGGCGAGGGGCCCGTGGTCTGCTCCGGCGAGGACGGCCGCGAGGCCGTGCGCCTGATCCTCGCCAGCTACGAGAGCGCCGCTCTAGGCGCACCGGTGCGCGTCGCCCAGGAGTTCGCGGCGCTCTAGCCCGTCGCGCCGGTCTCGTCGGCGGCGGCCGCGACCGCCACCCGCACCCACCAGTACGGGTGGCGGGCCGCCACGGCCGCACCGATCGCCGCGCCTTCGGCCCGGTCGGCGACGACCGCGAAGCACGTCGACCCGGAACCGCTCATCGCGACCGGTCCGCTCGCGCGCGCGCGCAGTTCGGCCAACGCCGCGGCGACCTCCGGGACGCGCGCCGCGACCCCGGGTTCGAGCGCGTTCGCGAGCGGGGACGCCCCGCCAGCCCGCCAGGCATCGATCGTCTCGTCCATGGGGGCGACGTCCACCGGAGCCGCCGCCCACCACCGGTAGGCGTCGGCCGCCGCCACGGGCACCCCCGGGTGCACGAGGACCACCGTCCGCGCCGGCAACGCGAGCGGCGCCACCACCTCGCCCCGACCCCCGACCCGAGCGATCGGCACCCGCGTGAGGCAGAACGGCACGTCCGAACCGAGCGCCTCGGCGAGGCGCGCGGCGTCGAAGGGCGCCGCCGTCAGCCGGGCGGCAGCCCGAAGCGCCGCCGCGGCGTCGGCCGAGCCTCCCCCCAGCCCCGCCCCCCACGGGACGCGCTTGGCGAGCACGGCGTGGACGGCGGGCAGCTCGCCGCCGAGCGCCGTCCGCACCGAGGCGAAGGCGCGCGCCACCAGGTTGTCGGGCCCGAGCGGGAGCGCCCGGTCGTCGAGCCAGGCGTCGCCGACCGGACGGCGCTCGAGGCGATCGGCGCTGCCCTCGGGAACCCTAACGGCTTCGAGCTCGTCGGCGAGGTCGAGGTGGGCGAAGAGCGAATCGAGCTCGTGGAACCCGTCCGAGCGACGCCCGACGACGCGCAACCCCAGGTTGAGCTTGGCCGGCGCGCGCTCGCGGACGCTTCGTGGACCGGCGCTCACGCGCACCTCGGTGCGGCGGGCGCCGAACGCGCCGCCGCCCAGGCCTCGGCCAGCGCCAGGTCGTCCGGCCCGGTGACCTTGAACAGGTGCGCACCACCCTCGACCCACGCCACGTCGACGCCCAAGCGCCGGACCAGACCGGCGTCGTCGGTCGCTGCCTCCCCCACGGCCTCGGCCGCCGCGGCGTGCGCGCGCAGCAGCAGCGACCGGCGGAAGCCTTGCGGCGTCTGGACGGCGGTGAGCACGGAGCGGTCGACCGGCGCACCGTCGCGCGTGCGCACCAGCGTGTCGGCGACCGGCCGACCGACGCTGCACGCGTCGTGGAGGCGCACGCTCGCCACGCACGCGCGCACCGTCTCCGCGTCGAGGAAGGGGCGCGCGGCGTCGTGCACGAGCACGAAGGTCGCGTCGGTCGCATGCGCCAGCCGCTGCACCGTCGCCTGGCGCGTCGCGCCGCCCGCGACGAGCCGCAGCGGCGTCGCGCCGGCCGCGGCGCGCGCGATGGCGTGCGCCTCGTCGAGCGCATCGGCCGGCGCCGCGACGATCAGCTGGTCGACCCACGGCGCCAGCGCGGCCACCGCCCAGGCCAGCAGCGGACGGCCCCCCACCCGCACGAAAGCCTTGGGGCCGAGTCCGAGCCGGGCGCCGACGCCAGCGGCCGGCACCAGCGCGGCGACGGCTTCAGTCATCGTCCTTCCACCGCGGCGCGTGCTCGTGCTCGAGCCCCAGCAGGTCGAGCGTGCGCGCAGTCACGCCGGCCACGAGCTCGCCCACCGTCGACGGGCGGTGGTAGAAGCCGGGCGCCGCAGGCATCACGACGGCACCGGCGTCGTGCACCGCAAGCATGTTCGCGAGCATCGGGCGCGAGTAGGGCGCCTCGCGGACGGTCAGAACGAGGGGTCGCCGCTCCTTGAGGCAGACGTGGGCGGCGCGCGCCACCAGGTTGTCGGTGAAGCCCTGCGCCACCTTCGCGAGCGTCCCCGCCGAGCACGGGACCACGACCATGCCGTGCGCCCGGAAGCTGCCGCTGGCGATCGGCGCGCCCAGGTCGGCGTCCTTGTGCACGACTTCGGCCAAGGCCTCGAGGCCGTGCACGCCCAGATCGAGCTCGGTGGGAAGGACCTGTTTGGCGCCGGCCGTGACGATCAGGTGGCGTTCGACGTGGGGAACGCGCCCGAGCGCCTGCAGCAGGTCGACGGCGTAGACGAGGCCGGAGCCGCCGCTCACGGCGACGACGACGCGACGTGGGGGTTGGGTCATGGCCGACGGTACCGCGGCGCGCCGTGGGCCGCGCTAACCTGGACGCATGGACCCCGAGTGGCGCGCCGCCGTGCGCGCGTTCGACGAGGAACGGTTCTGGGACGCCCACGAGCACCTCGAGCCGTCGTGGCTCGCGGCCACCGGTGTCGAACGCTCGTGGACCGCCGGCGTGATCCTCCTGTGCGCCGCGCTGCACAAGGCGCGGGCGATGGGGTCGGCGCGCGGCGGCCGGCGCAACTACGCGAAGGCGCTGCGCCACCTAGTCCTGGTGCCGGACCGCCATGCGGGCACCGACGTCCGCGAACTCGAAGCGCGGGTGCACGCGGCCTTGCGCGACCCGACGTCGTCCGTGGCGTGGCCCCACGCCGCCGCGGAGGTACGTTGAAGGCCCATGGAGCCTCGCACCGACCCACTGCTTCACCAACAACGCCGTGCCCGCCGCCCGATCGGCGCCGACCGACCCCTCGTCCGTGCGCGCCAGGGCCGGGTGCTCGGAGGCGTTTGCGCGGGCATCGCGGACTTCGTCGGCACCCGCGCGACGACCGTGCGCGCGCTGTGGCTCGTCAGCCTGGTGCCCTCGCTGGGCATCACCGCGCTCGCCTACCCAGCGGCCTGGTGGCTCATCCCACCCGCGCCGACCGACCGCTAGACGAGCAGCCGGACCGGAGCGGCGAGCGCTTCGGCGACCCGCCCGAGCGCGGCCACGGCACCCTGCGGGACGTCGTCGCCCGACAGCGTCAACCAGGCGCCATCGCCGGTGGCCCGGCCGAGGGCCAGCACCGGGGCGTCGAGGTGGAGCACCGCTTCGTCCAGGGCGATCGAGCTGAGGTCGGCGACGACGACGGGGGCGATCGCACCGCCCGCGCCGTCGTTGGGATCCTGTAGGGCAGCGATGGCATCGGCGATGCGGCCGTCGGTGGTCACGGACCGACGCCGAGCCCCATCCGCCGTCCACCACCAGCCGTCGACCCTTCCGGCATCGGGCCATCCGCGCCGCACGGCCCGCGCCAGCAGGGCCACGGAGACGGCGCTCGGCTCGGCCCCGAGCGCGTCGGCGATCTGCGACACCGCGCTCCGGAACGCGCGGTCGTCGAGGCGGCGGCGCCAGACCTGCCCGTGCCGCACCAACGCCACGTCCACCGCATCGAGCTCGTGCGCGTGCTCTGCGAGCTCGTGCGCGTGCTCATCGGCCGCCGAATCGGCCTCCTCTGGCTCGTCCTCGAGGACGAAGCCCAGTCCGTCGTCGATGGTCGCCTCGTCGACGAAGTCATCCGCACGGCGGCGAACGACCGCGTCGCCCTCCGCAGGCGGGCTCGCGCCGACCGCTCGGCGATCGTCGAGGTCGATGAACACGCCCCGATCGTCCTCCGCGTCGTCGGTCGGTGCCTCGTCGTGGACGAAGAGCGCATCGTCCGCCGGGACCGAATCGGTCGACTCGTCCTCGAACAGGTCGGGCAGGCCCGAGGCAGCCGCCGGGTGGGCGTCCGGCGCGGCCGCCGGCTCGTCGAAGGCGAACACGTCGTCGCCGTCCTCCACCTCGTCGACGCTGGGCGCGCCGGTCTCGTCGTGGGGCTCCGGTTCGTCGACGAGCAGCAACCCGTCGTCGTCGTCGTCGGTGGACGGCGGTTCGTCTGCCGAGCCAGCCGCGGCCGGCTCGTCGAACACCGGCGGGACGTCGTCGCGGCGAGCCGCCGGAGCGGCTCCCGTGCCCGGCGCGTCGTCGAACAGGAACAGGTCGTCGTCGAGCGTCGAGGTGACCGAACGCTCGACCGGCGGTGCGGCGGCATCCGAGCGGTAGGCGGCGACGTCGGCGTCGGGCCAGGCCTGCATGCCCTCGGGCACGGGTTCCGGCGTGGGGTCGAGGTCCTCTTCGCCGGCCATGACCTTGGCGAGGAAGGTCAACACGTCCCGTTCGACGATCCGACCGCCGTCGCCCGATCCCTCGAGCCGACGCCAGTCGACGTTGTTCTCCTCGGCGAGCCGCCGCGCGAGCGGCGCGATGTCGGGTTCGTTCACGCGTCCTCCTCGTCCGGGTCTGCGCGCCGCGCATCGGCGCGGCACCGGACCGATCGGTGGTGCGAGTCTACGCGCACGGGTGCGCGCCGCGCGCGAACGACCTCACGCCCGCGTCCCTCAGGGCCGCCACGCCTGGAAGAACGACCCGTTGATGAACGTCTGCACGAGCGGCTCGTCGCCCACCACCCGTACGCTCAGCGAGACCCCCTCGCCGGCAGCGAGGTCGCGGTCGAGCACGGTGCGTTCGCCCTCGGCGTCGGCGACCACGAGCGTCAGGCGGTACGGCTCGCGCGTCAGGCTCGCCACGCCCACGGAGCCCGGGTCGAAGCGGAAGGGGATCAGGCGGCTGCCGTCGGCCTGGGCCACGGTCGTGCCGGGCGCGGGGACGTCGGCCGCCGCGTCGCCACCCTCGTCGACGTCGTCGCCGACATCGCCGTTGCCGTCGCCAGGGACGAGCCCGGCGTCGAAGCCATCGCGCGGCGGTCGATCGTCGCCGAAGAAGTCGAAGGGTTCGAAGGGCCGGTCGTCGGCGACGGACCGACCGTTCACCACGAGCGACACGGGCGAACCGACGACCGTGTACCCGGTGGGGCGCGCCTCGACGACGCCCTCGGGCAGCGACGGGTCGTCGATGCGCTGCACCGCGCCCAGGTCGAGCTGCGCGGCCCTCAGGGTGAGTTGCGCACGCCACAACGGGAAGCCCGCGACCTCGGGGACCTGCACGATGCGGGTGCCCTCGAGCGCGTACACGAGCGTCACCGGCGTCGATGGGAGCACGCTCGAGCCCCCGGCGGGGCGCTGATCGGTCACGGAGCGGGGGCGATCGAAGCTCAGGGCGGCCGCGACCTGCTCCACGTGCCGGATCCCGAGGACCTCGAGCTCCGCCACGGCCTCGTCGACGTTGCGGCCGACCAGATCGGGCAGGACGACCGGAGCGTCCCCGGGGCCGCGGCTGACCGTCAGGCGCACGCCCTCCCCCGGCACCAGAACGGCCCCCGCGAGCGGCTGTTGCGCGATCACCGAACCGACCGGCCGCTCCGAGCCGACGTAGGTGACCCAGTCCACGGGCACGCCCACCGCGTCGGCCCGCGCGACGGCATCGGCCTCACCCAGACCTACGAGGGTCGGGACCGCGGCGGCCTCGGCCAAGCCGTTCACGCCCAGCGCGACGACCCGGCCGGGGCGCACGGTGTTCCCGGACGAAGGGGATTGCGACACGACCTCGTTCGGCCCCGCCGCCCGGTCGACCTCGACGAACGCTCGAGGTTCCAAGCCCGCGTCGCGCATGCGCGCGGCCGCCGCCTCGTACCCGAGGCCGATCGCGTCCGGCACGCGGACCTCGCCGACCTGCAGGTAGCCCGTCAACACCCAGACGCTGCTGCCCACGAGCACGGCGAAGGCGGCCCCGAGCACCAGGAGGCGCAGGCCGGAGCGGGCGGTGCGGGTCCCGAACATCGACGGTGAGGCTATCACGCGACCCTGAACGTTCCATGCGCCACGGGCGTGCGAGCGCCCGCGGACGCCGGGGCGACCGCGACCTGCGAGGCGTGCGCGTAGCATCGGGCGTGACCCGGATCGCCGTCGACGCCCCCCCGGACGCCGCACCCGAACTGGCCTGGCTGCGGCGCGCGCAGGAGCTGGGCGTGCCGATCGCGCCCATGGCGATCGTGACCGAGGCGGTCGAACGCGACTTCTATCGGCTGGCGCAGCTCGAACCGCGAGTGCTCGGGCACTTCGCGAGCGTCGATCCACGCGACCCGGACGAGGACGACCTCGAAGACCTGGTCCCCGACGTGGCCGCGTGGGTGCTCGACGCGGCGCTGCTCGTCGAGGTCGTCGAGGGGTTCTACGAGGCGCAGACGGGCCTCTCGCCGCGGGTGCGGGTGCGCCGCTCCGGAGCGGACGGCGTGGTCGCCATCCGCGGACGGCCCGCGCTGGTCGCCGTCAAGCGCACGTGGGCGGCTGCGTGGACCCCGGCGGCGGTCGCCGCACGCCTGGCCGCCGGGGGCGGTTGGATGCCCCGACCGGCCCCGGTCCTCGTCCACGACGCCGACCTGCGGCCCGACGCCGACGCAGCGAGCGCAGCGTCCGCAGCTCTGGGGCGCGACGTCGATGCCTGGTGCGACGCCCGCGGGCGCTTGGCGCGGCTCGCGCTCCGCTGAAGCGTCCGAACGGCCTGCGCCTCAGCGCGGCCCTGGGCGCTCCACGGAGTGCGCGGCGACGGCGGCCGCGCCGATCACGCCGGCGTCCCCACCCAGCTGCGCGATCCGCAGCTCCGGGGTGGCGTACCCGACCAGCGCCGCTTCGAAGGCCGCCCGGACGCGGTCGAGGTAGAAGTCGCCCACCGCGATCATGCCGCCGCCGAGCACGAAGCCCTCGGGGTCGACGACCTTGACCAGGTTCGCGAGCCCCAATCCGGTGAAGCGCGCCGCCTGATCCACGATCGAGAGCATCCGGCGGTCGCCCTCGCGCGCCAACGCGAACGCCTGCTCGGTCGTCAAGGGCCGCGACGCCACGTAGCTGGCGTCGCGCGCGATCGCGCGGCCGGCGGCGAGGGCCTCCCAGGTCCCGGGATGCCCATCGCCGCCGGTCGGTCCGCCGGGCAGCAGCACCATGTGGCCGATCTCGCCGGCGAGCCCGTGCGCACCGTGCAGCACCTCGTCGCCGACGAAGAGGCCGCCGCCGATCCCGGTGGACAGGGTGACGAAGACGCTCGACGCGAAGTCGCGGGCGGCGCCGTAGCGGTGCTCGGCGTACCCCGCCGCGTTGGCGTCGTTCTCGAGCACCACGGGCAGGCCGAGCCGTGCGCCGAGCGCGTCGACGAGCGGTGCGTCCTCGAGCCCGGCGATGTTCGGGGCGAAGCGGACGCGGCCTTTGCCGAAGTCGAGGGGTCCCGGGCAGCCGATACCGACGACCTCCACGGTGCCCTCGGCGAGCAGCGGTTCGGCCGCCGCGACGAGGGCGTCGAGCACGTCCTCGAACCCGGTCTGCGGCGTCTCGCGGCGTCCGCGCGCCAGGACGACGCCGTCCTTCACGGTGGCGGCCGCGATCTTGGTGCCGCCGAGGTCGAGGCCGAGCGCGATCATGGTTCCCTCCCGGGACGGCCGCCGTCCGACGCCCCCACGGCCGCGAGCGCCGCATCGGCCATCATGCCCTCCTCGTCGGTGGCGACCACGAGCACGGCCACCGCGCCGTCCGCGTCGATGCGCGGCCCATGGGCCGCGTTGGCGTCCGGATCGACGGCGATGCCGAACCCCTCGAGACCGGTCAGGATCTCGGAGCGCATGCGGGCGTCGTGCTCGCCGATGCCGCCGGTGAAGACCACCGCGTCGAGCCCTCCCATGGCGAACGCGAGGCTGCCGATCGCGAGCCGGGCTCGGTACGCGAACGCCCGCAAGGCGAGCGCCGCCCGCTCGTCGCCGTCGTCCGCCGCGCGGCGCAGGTCGCGCACGTCGTTCGAGCGGCCCGAGAGCCCGAGCAGGCCGGAGGCGCGGTTGAGCTCCACGTCGAGCTCCTCGGCGCTCTTCCCGGTGCGGAGCAGGTGCAGCAAGACGCCGGGATCGAGCGACCCGGAGCGGGTGCCCATGATCAGCCCGTCGATCGGGGTGAACCCCATCGTGGTCTCGACGGAGCGGCCACGGTCGACCGCCGCAGCGCTCGCGCCGTTCCCGAGGTGCAGCGAGACGATGCGCAGGGTCTCGCGCGGACGCTCCAGCAACGCCGCGGCGCGGCGCGTCACGCCGTCGTGCGACGGGCCGTGGAACCCGTACCGCCGGACGCCGTGCTCGCGGTACCAGGACTCGGGCACCGCGTACCGGTACGCGTGGGGCGGCATGGTCGCGTGGAAGGCGGTGTCGAAGACCGCCACGTGGGGGACGTGCGGGAGCGCGGCGCGCGCGGCGCGCAAGGCCGCGAGGTTGGCCGGGTTGTGCAGGGGCGCGAGCGGCACCAACTGCTCCAGGACGTCGATCACGGCGTCGTCCACGACGGTCGGCTCGGTGTACCGCTCGCCGCCGTGCACCATGCGATGGGCGACGACGGCGACGCGGTCGAGCGGCGTCGCGCCCGGGGCGTCGGCGAGCTCTGCCGCGGCGCGGCGCCACGCCTCGACGTGGTCGGGGGCCTGTCCGGGCTCGCCGATCCGCTCGACGAGCACGGCGGCACCGGAGGGCCGGCGCCCGACCTTGAGGCTGGAGCTGCCGGCGTTGACGACGAGGACGTCGGGGGCGTCCGAGGGCATGGGGGTTCCGGGCATCGAATCTCCTGCCACGGCGGGCGACGGTTCCGCGCCGCGGTGCGGTGATCGTATCAGTCGACCCCGGTGGCGTCGTCCGGGGCGCGGGCGGCCCCGCGCAGGAGCACCGGCTCGAAGCCGACCCGATCCGCCGCGACGAAGCGGACGTCGACGCCGGGAAGGTCGGGCAGCGGCACCGGCGCGTCGCCGTGCACGTGGCCGAAGACGACCGCGTCGGGCGCCGCGGCGCGCAGCGCCTCGACGAACCCCGAGGGCTCGCCGCGCACGTTCGTCGGCGGGAAGTGGAGCATGACGACCCGGTAGCCGTCGCCGAGCCGCGCCATCGCGTCGAGCGACAGGCGCAGACGCGCCACCTCGCGCTCGTAGACGGTGCGGTCGTGGTCGCCGAAGCCGTGCGCCCCCGGGCAGATCCACCCGCGGGTGCCGCCGACCACGACGTCGCCGACGCGCACCGCGTCGTTCTGGACGGCCAGCATCCGCGGCGGCAGCAGCGTTCGCAGGCGCCCGATCGCCGGCCACCAGTAGTCGTGGTTGCCGCGCAGGAGGACCTTGGTGCCGGGCAGATCGGCGATCGCCTGCAGGTCGACCTCCGCTTCCTCCCAGCGCATCGCCCACGACACGTCGCCGGGCACGAGCACGAGGTCGTCGTCGGCGACGTGGCGGCGCCAGCCATCGAAGAAGGCCTTCGGATGCTCGGACCACGCGGGACCGAACACGGTCATCGGCTTCGGGCGAGCGCCGCTCAGGTGGGGGTCGGCGATGGCGAAGACGCGCACGCGCGCAGTCTAACCGCGCCCTGCGGCCGCCTCCTCCGCGGCTGGGTCGCTCAGGACGGCCGCGACGGCCGCCCGCCACGCCTCGGCCTCGGCAGGCGCGGCCGGACGCACGCCAAGCCGGCCGACCCTCCGCGCCAGGTCCGCCACGGTCGCCACCGCGGGCTCGGCGCCGGCGGCCGGCCGCGCTCCCGTCGGCGCCGGCCAGTCGGGCGCTACCTCCGCCCACGGCGCGAGCACGAACGGCCGCTCGGCCGCCCGCGGGTGCGGCAGCGTCGGTCGGCGGCCGAAGCCGCGGCGCCGAACGGGCGCCCAATCGGCCCCGTCGAGGAGGTCGAGGTCGAGCGTCCGCGGACCCCACCGCTCGCGACGCTGCCGGCCCAACCCGGTCTCGATCGCCAAGAGCGCCGTGAGCGCGAGCGCCGGCGTTCCCCATGCCTGCGCCGGCCGCCAGCGCACGACCGCGTTGAGGTAGTCCGGCTGACCGGGCGGCCCGCCGACCGGCGCCGTGGTCCATGCCCTCGAAGCCGCCTCGACCGCGCCCAGCTCGGCGAGCGCGGTGAGCGCCCGCGCGAAGGTGGTGGTCGGCTCGCCCAGGTTGGCGCCGAGGGCGACGAAGGCGACGGGCGCCACCCGCGGAGCTTCAGCGGGCGTGGCGCACCTCGACGACCACGTCGCCGACCACGCCGGGCAGCGGCGCGTGCGGCTTGTGGACCCGGACCGTGACGGCCCGGACCAGCGGCTCTTCGGCCAGCGCGTCGCGGGCGATCCGGTGCGCGAGCGCCTCGATCAGGCGGTAGCGGGTGCCGGTGACGACGGCGGCGACGCGCGCGTAGACGCGCGCGTAGTCCACGGTCGCCGCCAGATCGTCGGTCTCGGGAAGGTCTGCCTCCAGCACCAGGTCGACGACGAACGGCGCGCCGAAGCGCGCCTCTTCCTCGAACACGCCGTGGTACCCGTGGAACCGCAACCCCTCGAGCCGGATGCTAGCCATCGATCCATCCCTTCGCGCGGAGCGCCTGCACGTGGCCGGCGACGTCGTGGGCGCGTACCAGCGCGGCGCCACGGGCCGCCGCCTCGAGGTGCACGGCGATCGAGGCCGGGTCGCGCCGCGCCGCGACGCGCTCCCCCGTCACCTCCGCCAGGAAGCGTTTGCGCGACGCGCCGACGAGCAGCGGGGCGCCGAGCGCCGCCAGCTCGCCGGTGGCCCGCAGCAGCGCCCGGTGGTGCGCGGCCGTCTTGCCGAAGCCGATCCCGGGATCGAGCACCACGTCCGGCATGCCGTCCGCCAACGCCGTCGTCCGGGCCGCGCTCAGCTCCGCGCCGACCTCGGCGACCACGTCCTCGAAGCGCGGCGCCTCCTGCATGGTCGCCGGTTCGCCGCGCAAGTGCGACGCGACCGCCGGGACGCCCAGCCGCGCGCACGCCGCGCGGAGCGCCGGGTCGCGCAGCGTGCGGACGTCGTTGACGAGGTGGGCGCCCGCGGCGATCGCCTCGGCGGCGACGTCCGGGTCGGAGGTGTCGACGGAGATCAACGCGTGCGGCTCCGCCGCGCTCAGCGCGCGCACGACGGGCACCACCCGCGCCGCCTCGACCTCGGGCGGCACGGTCGGCGCACCGGGGCGGGTGGAGGCGCCGCCGACGTCGAGGACGAAGGCACCGTCGGCCAGCGCGCGCCGGGCCACGGCCACGGCGGCGGCGACGTCGACGCGCTCGGTCGACCCGGCTCCTGCCGCCCCGTCCGCCGGCGCCACGAAGCGCCCGCCGTCCGAGAAGCTGTCGGGGGTCACGTTCACGACCGCCATCACCGCGCAACCCGACCACGAGAGCACGTAACCGGCGCCGTCGCGCGCGCCACCCGGCACCGGCCGATGCCACCGCAGGGCGTGGCGGCGGTGCGGCCAGGCGATCACCGCGCCGGCACCGCGGCGGCGGACCAGTCCGCGGGCCGCGGGCCGCGCCCGAGGCGCCAGGCCACCGCGGCCGCCACGCGCGTGCCGGCGTGCCCATCGCCGAACGGGTTGGGGGCCGCCGCCATCGCTGCGAGCGCGTCGGCGTCGGACAGCAAGGCCGTCAGGGCCGCGGCCACGCGCCGGGGGTCGTTGCCGAGCAGGCGCACGGCGCCGGCCTCGACGCCCTCGGGGCGCTCGGTGACGTTGCGCACCACCGCGACGGGGACCCCCAGCGCGGCCCCTTCCTCCTGAAGGCCACCGGAGTCGGTGACGATCAGGCGCGCGTCGCGGAGCAGACCGACCATGTCCAGGTACGCCCAGTCGTCGTCGAGCAGCACGTTCGCGACCGGCTCGAGCGCCGGCTGCAGCGCCTCCCGGACCGCCGGGTTGCGGTGCATCGGGAGCACGAACAGATGGTCTGGATGCGCGCGCGCCGCCGTCGCGAGCGCCTCGGCCAACCCCGCCATCACGGGCAGGTTCTCCCGGCGGTGCAGCGTCACGGCGACGAGCGCCCTGCCGTCGGCGCGCACCCGCACCGCATCGGGGAGCGCCGCGCGCGCCGCCGCCCAGCGGACCGCGTCGACCGCCGTGTTCCCGGTGACGACCATCCGCGCCGGGTCCTTGCCCTCGGCCACCAGGTGGCCGCGCGCCGCCGCGGTCGGCGGCAGGTCGAGGTCGGTCAGCACGTCGGTGAGCCGGCGGTTGGCCTCCTCCGGGAAGGGTTGCGCGAGGTCGAAGCTGCGCAGGCCCGCTTCGACGTGGGCGACCGGGATGCCCTCGAAGAAGGCGGCCAGCGCGACCGCGAACGTGGTCAGCGTGTCGCCGTGGACGAGGACGTACGCCGGGCGGCGGTCGCGCAGTCGCTCGGCCGCCGCCGGCACGATGCGGCCGAGCAGGTCGGGGAGCGCCTGCCGGTCGGTCATGACGTCGAGATCGGCGTCCGGGCGGAGCTCGAACAGGTCGAGCATGCGGTCGAGCTGGTGGCGCTGCTGGCCGGTGACGAGCAGCCACGGCTGCAGCTCCGGGTGCGCGGCGAGCGCGTGCACGACCGGCGCCATCTTCGAGGCCTCGGGGCGGGTACCGAAGGCCACCGCGACGATCGCCGCGCCGGGGTCTTCGCTCACGCCGAAGGCGCGGTTCGGCGCGCCTCGCGCCCGCGCCACACCGTCGCGATCCCGAGCAGCGCGACGCTGCCGAGGATGGTGGCGGCCACGAGCGGAAGCGGCGTCGCCGCCAACAGCATCCCGAGCACGCCGCACGCGAGCGTCGCGCCCCACAGCAGGTAGACGGCGACCCGGGGGCTGCCCGAGCGAACGCGCAGCAGGTCGTGCAGGTGGTCGTTGGCGGCGAGCGCCGGGTTCTGGCGCCGCCGCAGCCGCCGCAGCGTCACCTGGGTGATGTTCACCACCGGGAGCGCGAGGATCAGGATCGGGGCCGCCACCGCGACCGCCGCGGTCACCTTGAGCGCCCCGAGCACCGATACCGTGGCGAGCAGGTAGCCGAGGAAGTACGCGCCGGAATCGCCCATCGTGATCGTCGCCGGGTTCGAGTTGTGGCGCAGGAAGCCGAGCGCGCTGCCCGCCACGGCCGTCAGGAGCAGAACCGAGGCCCCGCGGTCGGGGAACTGGAGCGCGACGGCGAGCAAGCTCAGGCTGGCGATCGCCGCGATCCCGGAGGACAAGCCGTCGAGCCCGTCGATGAAGTTGAACGCGTTGGTGAAGCCGACGATCCAGAGCAGCGTCACCCCGACCGCGAGCGCCTCCGGGAAGAACACGAACGGCACCGCGCCGAAGTAGTTGGTGATGAAGTCGATCGTCACCCCGTTGATGACGACGATGCCGGCGGCCGCGAACTGGGTGGCGAGGCGCACCACCGGCGAGACCTCCCAGAGGTCGTCGACGAACCCGACGAGCGTCATGAGCGCACCGCCCAGGACGATGGCCAAGAGCTGCACGCGGTACGCATCGATCTGCTCGGGCGCGAGCACGATCCCGACCAGGACCGCCACCAGGAAGCCGCCGAAGATCGCGATGCCGCCGATGTTGGGCACGCGGCCCTGGTGGAGCCGCACCCCGAGGCCGTGGGCGGAGCCGCCCTCCTGGACGGCGCCGACGCGCAGGGCGAAGTCGCGCACCCGCGGCACCGCCCAGCCGACCACCAGCGCGGCGACGGCGAAGGTGACGAGCACCAGGGGTGCGTACAGGGTCAAGGACTCGGGGGGCACGGACCAGTGTACCGCCGGGGCTGGGCGCGCGATGAGGCGCTTGCCGCGTTCACCGCGTCCCGTAGATCCGATCGCCCGCGTCGCCCAAGCCGGGCACGATGTAGCCGCGCTCGTCGAGGCGCTCGTCGAGGCCGGCCAGGATGATCTCCACGTGCGGGTGGGCGGCCCGCACCGCGGCGACCCCCTCCGGCGCCGCCAGGATGCACAACAAGCGCGGCGCCGTGACCCCGTGCTCGGCGAGCAGGTCGAGCGCCGCGACGGCGGAGCCGCCGGTCGCGAGCATCGGGTCGAGGACGAACACCTCGCGGTCGGCGATGTCGCTCGGCAGCTTGACGAAGTAGCGCACCGGCTTGAGGGTGGTTTCGTCGCGGTACATCCCGACGTGCCCGATCCGGGCGTTCGGCACCAGCTCCAGGATGCCGTCCGCCATGATCAAGCCCGCCCGCAAGATGGCGACCAGCGCGAGCTTCTTGCCCGCCAGACGCTGGGCGCGCGCGGTGGCGACCGGGGTCTCGACCACGACCTCCTCGAGCGGGAGGCCGCGCATCGCCTCGAAGGCCATGAGCATGCTGATCTCGGTGCAGAGCGCGCGGAAATCGCGCACGTTGGTCGCCCGCTCGCGCAGCACACTCAGCTTGTGCTGCACGAGCGGGTGCTCGACGATGGTCACGGCCACGGTTCGCCACCTCCCGACGTCCATCCAACCAAAGGAACGCGCCCGAGTCGGCGGGACTCGAGCGCGCGCTGGCGGAGAGGGTGGGATTCGAACCCACGGTACCGCATGGCGGTACAACGGTTTTCGAGACCGTCCCGTTCAACCACTCCGGCACCTCTCCACGGTTCGGGCGGCCACGCTGGCCACCGAAGCCACGAGAGGCTACCACGGCGCCGACGCCTCGTCCACCGCATCCCGAGCGCCGTCGGTTGACGCGCCCGGGCGGGGACCGCTACATTGATGGGTGCTGGCGATGGCCCTTCGTCTAACGGCAGGACAAGCGGTTCTGGTCCGCTCGGTCGGGGTTCGAATCCCTGAGGGCCAGCCACCTCGAGCGCCGCACCCCTGACCGACGGGTGCGGCGCTCGTCCCGATCGAACCCGTGTCGAACCCCGGTGCATGCGCGCAGCCGTTGACGGCGTCGCCATCGCCTACGTATCATCGCCCCCGCTGCGTTGGCCCTTCGTCTAATGGCAGGACAACTGGTTTTGGTCCAGTCGGTCGGGGTTCGAATCCCTGAGGGCCAGCCAACGCAACCGACCGCGCCGCATCCTTCGGGGTGCGGCGCGCGTCGTCGTGGCCGCGTCACCCCTCGCGCGGCGGGTAGTCGTGGTAGCCCAGACCGGTCTTGCGGCCCAAGTGCCCCGCTTCGACCCGTTTGCGCAAGCCCTGCGGGGGGCGGAAGCGTTCGCCCAGCGCCGCGGTGAGCGACTCGGCGATCGCGAGCATCACGTCGAGGCCGACGTAGTCCGCGAGCTCGAGCGGCCCCATCGGGTGGTTGAGCCCGAGCTTCACCGCGGCGTCGACGTCGGCCGCCGACGCCACCCCCTCCTCGTGCATGCGCATCGCCTCGATCAGCGTCGCCGCGAGCACCCGGGTCGTCACGAACCCCTGCCGATCGGCCACCTCCACGACGGTCTTGCCGCAGGCCTCGGCCACCGCGCGCACGAGCGCCATGGTCGCGTCGCTCGTGGCCAGACCGCGCACGCTCTCGACCAAGCGCATGCGCTCCGGCGGGTTGAACCAGTGCATGCCGCACACCTGCGCGGCACGCCCGGTGGCCGCGGCGAGCGCGGTGACCGAGAGCTGACTGGTGTTCGTCGCGAGCACCGCGCGCGCCGGGGCGGCCGCATCGACCCGGCGGAACAGCTCCTGCTTCAGTTCGAGCACCTCGGGGGCGGCCTCGATGACGAGGTCGGCGTCGGCGACCGCCGTCTCGACGTCCGCCACGGCGGCGACGTCGGCCTCCGGGGCGCGCTTCGCGACGCGCGCCAGCGCCCGGTCGCGCGCTTCGGGCGCCGGATCGGCGATGCGCACGGCGAACCCGTGCTCCGCGAGCAGCGCGGCGATGCCGCTCCCCATGGTGCCGGCGCCGAGGACCGCGACGAGGCGGACCGAGGGATGTTGGGGGATGAGCGCGGTCGGTTCGGTCACGGGCGTGCCTCCGATGGGGGGTAGAGGTCGAAGCGGGTCGTGCGCCCGACGAGCACGCCGGTCGGGGGGCGACCCGCCAGCGGCGGGGCGGTGCGGGGGCGCTTGACGACGACGCGGCGGCGCGCCGCGCCGCACGCGGCGGCGAGCAGCTCGTCCTGATCGCCATCATCGCCGACGAGCAGGCGGGCGAGGGTCAGGTCCTCGCCCTTGCGCGCCGCTTTGCCGCGTTCCGGGTACATCGGGTCGAGCAGCACCACGTCCGCCCGCAGCCCGGTGAGGACCGAGCGCGCGTCGCCCTCGACGAGCGACAGGCGCTCGGCGCCCGGTCGCCCCTCGGCCCGCCAGCGTTCGAGGGCGTCGCGCAACAGCGCGGCGAGGACGGGATGGCGCTCGATCATCGTCACGCGCCGACCGGCGGCGGCCAGGACCCCGGCATCGACGCCCCAGCCGGCGGTCGCGTCGATCACGTCGGCGCCGGCGCCCACCGCCCGGAGCAGCGGCTCGCGGCCCGCCCGGCCCCCAGGGGGTGGCGGCGCCGGCCGCACGGCGCTGGCGCGCCCCCGAGCTGGCCCGCGCAACCCGAACCCCGCTGCGTCGACCCACACCACGATGGGGCCGCCTGCGCCGGCCGCCCACGCCGCACGCTCCAGCCGCGGTGCCCCCAACGCGGTCGCCAGCGCATCGGCGCGCGCGTCGTCGTCATCGGCGCCGGCGACGACGGGGGGCACCGCGCGCACGCGGTCCGCGGGGGCGGACGGTCGGGCCATGCCGCAGCGTACGCCCGCACCCCGTACGCTCCGGCTTCGTACCCAGCGCGCTTGCGTTCCGATGGCATCAAGCTCCATACTCTTGGTATCCGAAGGCCGGCGGAACGACCGGCCGTCGGTCCGCAAGTATGCCCGCGCTCGGCGGCACGCCGCCGAGCGCCACCGGTTCGCCTGGAGGTCTCATGAAGAGCGCCGAACTCGCCCGCCGCCGCCACGCCGCGGTCGCCCCCGCCGCCTACTCCGTCCACCCCTTCTACCCGGAGCGCGCGGAGGGCTCGTACGTGTGGGACGCGGACGGGAAGCGCTACCTCGACTGGTCGGTGGGCATCGCCGTGATGAACGTCGGGCACTCGCACCCCAAGGTGCTCGACGCGGTGCACCGCAGTTCGAGCGCCTTCCAGCACCTCTGCTTCGCGGTGGGGATGCACGAGTCGTACATCGAGGTGGCGGAGGCGCTCGCGCGCATCGCCCCCGGTCCGTCGCCCAAGAAGACCTTCCTGGTCAACTCCGGCGCCGAGGCCGTCGAGAACGCGGTCAAGATCGCGCGGGTGGCGACCGGCCGGCAAGGCATCGTCGCCTTCACCCACGCGTTCCACGGCCGCACGCACATGGCCCTGTCGCTGACGGGCAAGGCGCATCCGTACAAGGCCGGCTTCGCGCCGCGCGCCGCGGAGATCTACCGCGCCGCGTACCCGTACGTGTACCGCAACCCGTTCGGCCTCACCGACGAGGACGCCGTCGCCGACGCGTACCTGGCGCAGCTCAAGGACCTGGTCAAGACCACCATCGGCGAGAGCGAGGTCGCGGCCTTCCTGCTCGAGCCGGTGGCGGGCGAAGGCGGCTTCATCCCGGTCCCCGAACGCTACCTGCGGGGGCTCCGGGCCTACGCCGACCAGATCGGCGCGCTGTGGATCGACGACGAGGTGCAAGCGGGCATGGGGCGCACCGGCCACTGGTGGGCGGTCGACGCCTTCGGCCTGGAGCCGGACCTGGTCTGCACCGCCAAGGCGCTCTCCAGCGGCTTCCCGCTGTCGGCGGTCGTCGGCAAGGCGGACGTGATGGACACCGTCAAGCCGGGCATGCTCGGCAGCACCTTCGGTGGCAACCCCACCGGCTGCGCGGCCGCTCTGGCGACGATCGGCGTGATCGAGGACGAGGGCCTGCTGGAGCGCGCCCGCACCATCGGCGTGGTCGCCACGGAGCGCCTGCGCGATCTGCAGCGCCGCGTGCCGGGTCTCGGCGACGTGCGCGGTCCCGGGGCGATGATCGGCCTCGAGTTCGTCCGGGACGACGCGAAGACCCCGGACCCGCAGACGGTCGAGTCGATCGTCGCGCATGCCCGCGAAGACGGCCTCATCCTGCTCCCGACGGGCACGTACGGCAACGTCATCCGGCTGCTCCCCCCCATCCGCATGAGCGACGCGGAGCTCGAGGAGGGCCTCACCAAGCTCGAGGCGGCGATCGTCGCCGCGACCGAGGGAACCCTGGCCGTCGCCTGAGAGCACCGAACCGCACACGAACGCGCCGGCCACCCCGATCGTTCGGGGTGGCCGGCGTCCGTCCGAGGTGCCGCGGTGCGGGCCCTCAGGTCCCCTGCTCGATCGGCGCGCCCACCAGGTTCCCCCACTCGGTCCAGGAGCCGTCGTAGTTGCGCACCTTCTCGAAGCCGAGCAGGTACTTCAGCACGAACCAGGTATGGCTCGATCGCTCCGCGATGCGGCAGTACGTGACCACGTCGCGGTCGGGGGTCACGCCCACGTCCGCGTACAGGTCGCGCAGCACCTGCGCGGGCTGGAAGGTGCCGTCCTCGCGCACCGCCCGCGCCCAGGGCACGTTGACCGCGCCCGGCACGTGGCCGCCGCGAAGCGCGCCCTCCTGGGGGTACTCCGGCATGTGCAGCTTCTCGCCCGAGTACTCCTCGGGGCTGCGCACGTCGACCATCGCGCCCCTGCCGTCGCGGACGCGCAAGATGTGCTGCATGACGTCGGCGGCGTAGGCGCGGATCGACGCGTCGCGGTACGGGACCCGGTACCGGTTGTGCTCGAGCTCCGGGAGCTCGCGCACCATGGGCCGCCCTTCGGCCACCCACTTCTGACGACCGCCGTCCATGAGCCGCACGTCGGCGTGGCCGTTGTACTTGAAGAACCAGAAGGCGTAGGCCGCCCACCAGTTCGACTTGTCGCCGTAGAGCACCACCGTCGTGTCGTTCGAGATGCCCTTGGCCTCCATGAGCTTGGCGAAGCCCTGTGCGTCGACGAAGTCGCGCACGTCGGGGCGCTGCAGCTCGGTGTGCCAGTCGAGCTTCACGGCCCCCGCGACGTGCCCCTGGGCGTAGAGCAGCACGTCCTCGTCGACCTCGACCAGGCGAACCCCGGGGTCGCGACCGTGTTCGGCCACCCACGCGGTGTCGACGAGCGTCTCGGGATGGGCGTACGTATCCATGGCGTCTCCTCCTCCGTCGTCCGGAGCCTTCGCCGCGCAGCGTACGGGACGCCGGCCGGTGGCCCGGGAGCCGGTGCTACGCTGCCGGCGTGCATCCGGTCCTGCTCGCCCCCTCCCTGCTCGCGGCCGACCTCGCGCGCCTCGCGGAGGCCGTAGCCGCCGCGGACGCGGCGGGCGCCGACGCCCACCACGTCGACGTGATGGACGGGCACTTCGTCCCGAACCTCACCTTCGGCCCCGGGACGGTCGCGGCGCTGCGCCGCCAGACCACGGCCACGCTCGACGTGCACCTGATGATCGAAGCGCCCGAGCGGTGGATCGACGCCTACGCCGACGCCGGCGCCGACGGCCTGACCGTGCACGTCGAGGCGACCCCGCACGTGCACCGCGCCGTGCGGCGCGTCCGCGAACGCGGGCTCACCGTCGGCGTGGCGCTCAACCCGGGCACCCCGCTCGCGGCGCTCGAGCCGCTGCTGGACGAGGTCGATCTGGTCCTCTTGATGTCGGTCGACCCGGGCTTCGGCGGCCAGCGGTACCTGCCCGCGGTCGAGGGGCGGCTGCGCACGGTGCGCGGCTGGCTCGACGCGCGCGGCTCGCACGCGCGGCTGCAGGTGGACGGCGGCATCGACGCCACGACCGCGCCTGCCGCCGTGGCCGCGGGCGCGGACGCCCTGGTCGCCGGCAGCGCCGTGTACGGGGCGCCCGACGGTCCGGCCGCCGCGCTCGAGCGCCTGCGTCAGGCCGTCGCTTCGAGCATCCGCCCCATGTGACGGAAGCGCTCGCGCCGTTGGGCGACCAGCTCCGCCGGCGTGCGGCCGCGCAGCGACGCGAACGCCGCCCGCACCGCGCTCGCGGTGGCGGCCACCGTCGCCGCGGGGTCTTGATGGGCTCCGCCGAGCGGCTCCGCCACGATCTCGTCCACGACGCCCTGTTCGAGCAGGTCGGGCGCCGTCAGGCGCAGCGCCTCAGCCGCCTTCGGCGCCTCGGCGGCGTCGCGCCAGCGGATCGCGGCGCACGACTCGGGGCTGATGACGCTGTACACGGCGTGCTCCAGGATGAGCACGCGGTTCGCGACGCCGACCGCCAACGCCCCGCCGGAACCCCCCTCGCCGACGACGACCGCGACCGCGGGCACGCGCAGACGGCTCATCCGGCGGATGCTCTCGGCGATCACCCAGGCTTGCCCTTGCTCCTCGGCCGCGATCCCGGGGTACGCGCCGGGCGTATCGATCAGCGCGAGCACCGGCAGCCGGAACTTGTCGGCCAGCTCCATCAAGCGCATCGCCTTGCGGTAGCCGCTGGGGTGCGGCATGCCGAAGTTGCGGTGGATGTTCTCCTTGGTGTCGCGCCCCTTCTGCTGCGCCAGCACGACGACGCCGGTGCCATCGAGCGTGGCGAGGCCGCCGACGAGCGCCGGATCGTCGCCGAGCGTGCGATCGCCGTGCAGTTCGACGAAGCCCTCCACGATGCCGGCGACGTGGTCGAGCGCGGTCGGTCGGCCGGGCGCGCGGGCGACCTGCACGCGCTGCCACCGGGTCAGGTTGGCGAAGGTGTCGCGCTTGAGCCGCTCGAGGCGCGCCTCGAGCAGCGCGACCTCTTCGGCGAGGTCCACGGACTGCTCGGCGCCGTACGCGCGCATCTCCTCGACCTTGACCTGCAGGTCCTCGATCGGCTTCTCGAAGGCGAGCGCCACGCTCAACCCTCCCCGCCGTGGGGCAAGCCCGAGCGCAACAAGCGCACGTAGGTCGCCAGGCGCGCCTTGAGCTCCCCGCGAGGCACGACGTCGTCGACCATGCCCTTGCGGAGCAGGAACTCGGCGCGCTGGAAGCCGGCGGGCAGGTCCTGCTTGATCGTCTGTTGGATCACGCGCGGTCCGGCGAAGCAGATGAGCGCCCCGGGCTCGGCCACGATCACGTCGCCGAGCGTCGCGAAGGACGCGGTGACGCCGCCGGTGGTGGGGTCGCTGAGGACCGACACGTACGGCAGGCCCTTCTCGGCGAGCGCCTCCAGGGCGACCGTGGTCTTCGCCATCTGCATGAGCGACAGCGCCCCCTCCTGCATGCGCGCGCCCCCGGACGCGGCGATGAGCACGAAGGAGCGGTCCTCGAGGGCGGCGCGCTCGGCGGCGCGCGCGATCTCCTCGCCGACCACCGACCCCATCGAGCCGCCGAGGAAGCGGAAGTCCATCACCGCCAGCGCCACCGGTTCGCCGTCGAGCGTCGCGGCGCCGGTGACGATGGCGTCGGGGCGACCGGCCTTCTTCTGGACGGCCGCGAGGCGCTCCGCGTAGGACTCGACGTCGACGAACTCCAGCGCGTCGACCGGCGCGATCGCACCCGACCACTCGACGAAGCTGCCCTCGTCGGCGAGCATCGCGACCCGCGCATCGATCGGCATGCGCTCGTGGTGGCCGCACTCCTTGCACACGTAGAGGTGCGCGACGAGGTCCTTGCGGTAGAGCTGAGCCTGGCACGACGGGCACTTGAGCCACAGGCCGGCCGGACTCGGATCGTCTTCGCCGCGCGTCGGTCGTTGGCGTCGGAACCAGCGCTCCAGGGCCATCGCTCCTCCTCGTCGAGAGAGTCTCGGGGCGGCGGTCGCCGCGAGGACGCGGCGGACCCAGGCACCCGCGCCGGGCATGCTACCCCAGCACCCCGTGGCGCGGGGAAGCCCGAACCGCAAGCCGCCGTTCGAGCGCGAGCTCGGACCGCTCGGTCCGGGCGGGAGGCGCCAACGGCGTATCATGCGGCCATGGAGCGCGCGAAGGTGGTGCTGGTCACCCACGTCGGCCAGGGGTTCGGGCGCGCGGTGGCCCTCGGGTACGGGCAAGCCGGGTACGACGTGGTGTGCGCGGATCGCGACGTCGACCTCGCGGCGCGGACGGCGGCCGAGGTCGAGGGCTTGGGCGGGCAGGCGATCCCGCTGCAGGTCGACCCGACCTCGGCGTTGGACGTCGCCGCGGCGTTCGGGAAGGTCGAGGAGATCTTCGGCACGCTCGGGGGCGTCGTGCACGTGGTCGCCAACGACAGCGTCACGCCCTTCGAACGGCTCGCCGAGGCGGAGCTCGCCGAGCTGCTCGAGGAGGTCGTGAAGAGCAGCGTGCTCGTGCTCCACGCGACGCAGCGCGCGGCGCCCGACGGTTGGGTCGTGCTCGTCGCACCGCCACCCCGACCCGGACGACCGCACCTCGCCGCGGTGGGCGGCGCGCTCGCGCGCCTCGCCGCCGCCTTCCCGGCCCCGACCCTCGCCGATCCCGAAGCGGACGGCGCCGACGACGAACCGCCGACGACCGGCCTGCGGATCAACGTGGTCGTGCCCTCGCGACCGGCCGCCGACCCGCGGCACGACCTACCGCTGGTGCACGCCGTGCGGCTGCTCGGAGGCCACGCGGCGCAGGGCGTCCACGGCAGCGAGGTGATGGTCCGCCTGCCGCCGCCGCCCACCGTGGTCGAGGCGTTGCTGCCGGAGGTCCGCGCGGCGCTCGACGACCGCGTTCGGCAGGACGACGATGCGCTCGAGGGCGACGACGAGGACGACGACGGACCTGCCGACGAAGCCGATCCCATCGCCGACGAGCTGCTCGACGACGACGCGCTCACCGCGGCCCGGGCCGCCATGGGCCGCTGGGCGCGCGACGCCGCGGAGGAGCGGTACGGCGCCGACGACCACGGTGCGGGCCGCGGCGACCGAGGCGACGCGTGAAGTGCCCCTACTGCTCCACGTCCGACACGCGCGTCGTGAACTCGCGACCGTCGGACGAGGGGGCGTCGATCCGGCGCCGGCGCGAGTGCGCCTCGTGCCATCGCCGCTTCACCACGTACGAGCGGGCGCAGTTCGAGGCGCTCATGGTGCGCAAGCGCTCGGGGCGCACCGAGGCGTTCAACCCAGACAAGCTGCTCGACAAGCTCCGCATCGCCTGCAACAAGCGGCCCATCACCGAGAAGCAGCTTCGGGAGTTCGCGTACGGCTTCGAGGACGAGGTCCAGGTCCCCGAGGTCGCCAGCGAGGAGATCGGGCGCCGCACCCTGAAGTTCTTGCGTTCGCTCGACGACGTCGCCTACATCCGCTTCCTCTCGGTCTACCGCGACTTCGATTCGGTCGACCGGTTCGTCGAAGAGATCCGGCAGTTGGGCGACGACGAACGCTCGGCCTGAAACCGCCGTTCGCTTGTTCGACCGGCGCCACCGTGCTATCCTCGCGTTTGGTTTCGCGCGCGTCGGCCCTGGCGACTCTCCCCGCCACCCCCGATCACCCGACCGCGCACCGTTCCCCCCAACGGAGCGGACCCGAGAGGTTACGCATGAGCACGTTCTTCCCCAAGGAGCCCACGCCCGGCTGGGTGATCGTCGACGCGTCCGGACAGACCGTCGGTCGGCTCGCCACCCAGATCGCGAGCGTGCTCAAAGGCAAGCACAAGCCCGAGTACACGCCCAACCAGCCGATGGGCGACTTCGTCGTCGTCGTCAACGCGGAGAAGGTCGTCTTCACCGGTCGTAAGCTCGACCAGAAGGTCTACACCCGCTACACCGGCTACCAGGGTGGACTCAAGATGACCACCGCGCGCGAGATGCTCGAGAAGGCGCCCGAGCGCGTCCTCGAGAAGGCGGTCTGGGGCATGCTCCCCAAGAACCGCCTCGGCCGCAAGCTGATCCGCCGCCTCAAGGTCTACGCCGGCGAAGCGCATCCGCACGCCGCGCAGCAGCCCGCCCCCATGGAGATCCGCTGATGGAACAGTTCTACGGTACCGGTCGCCGCAAGGCGGCCGTCGCGCGCGTCTTCCTCCGCCCCGGGCAGGGCCGCATCACGGTCAACGGCAAGGAGTTCCAGGATTACTTCCGCGGGATCCTCG
>JAABRX010000059.1 GCA_011390675.1 Trueperaceae bacterium
GGGAGGCTGCTGGGCTGACCGCGCCGCCGCGAACCCGTGCGCCCAGGCCTAGTCGCCGTCCAGGAACCCGAACCCCGGCAGGTCGTCCATCCGCGCCACGAGCGCCTCGAGCAGCTGCAGCGCCGCGTCCGCGTCGCGCAGGTCGGCGACCTCCGTGGGTGAGTGCGCGTAGCGACGGGGCAGGCAGAGGGATGCGGCCGGCACCCCGTGCCCGGACCACGCCATCGCGGCCGCGTCGTTGTTGCCGCCGGTGAAGGTGGCGACCTGGAGCGGTACCCCCTCGGACTCCGCGAGCCCGCGCAGGAAGCGCGCCACGGCCGGGTGCACGAGGAAGCCGCGGCCGGCCTGCCCGGCCAGCAGCTGCAGCACCGGGCCCGCGCCGATGCGCACGTTCAGGTCGCGCGTGAGGCTCATGTCGGGGGTGTCGCCGCTCGGCATCGTGTCGACCGCGATCGCCAGGTCGGGTCGCCAGCGCTCGCCCGCCACGCCGGCGCCCTTGAGGCCCACTTCCTCCTGGCTCGTGAACGCGACCACCAGGGTGCCGGCGGGCGGCGCGCCCGCCTCGAGGAGCGCCCACGCGACCGCGCACCCGAGGCGGTTGTCGATCGCCTTGCCCGCCACCAGCGCGGCCTCGGGGCCGAAGGCGACCAGCTCGCTCTTGAAGGCGATCGGGTCCCCCACGCCGATGCCCATGGCCGCGACCTCCGCGGCCGACCGCGCGCCCACGTCGACGTACAGCGTCGCGGGCGACGGCACGCGACCGCGCTCCTCGGCGGACTGGAAATGGCCCGCGCGCATGCCGATCACGCCCAGGTGCCCACGCACGCGCACCATCCGGGCGGCCAGTAGGTTGCCGAGCACCCCGCCCACCGTGTCGAAGCGCAGGAAGCCGTCCGGCTCGACCGCCTTGACGATCAGACCGATCTCGTCGGTGTGCGCGGCGATCAGCACGGTGGGCCCCGGCTGGGGACCGCGGCGGACGGCGTGCAGGTTGCCGACCGCGTCGACGAACAGCTCGTCGACGATCCCGGTCAGGGCGGCATGCAGGTGCGCGACCACCGGCTGCTCCTGACCGGAGACGGCGTCGAGGGCGGCGAGGACGGACAGGCGCTCGAAGATCGTGGGCATGCGGTTCAAAACACGAGCATCACGATCGACAGCGCGAAGATCACCCACAGCGTCAGCGACATCTTCGCCGCTTTGCCGTTCAGGACCTGCAGCACCACGTGGGTGAGGAAGCCGAAGACGATCCCCTCGCTGATCGAGTAGGTGAACGGGATCGCCACCATCGCGACGAAGGCGGGCACCACCACTTCGTAGTCGTTCCAGTCGACGCCCTTGAGGGTGCTCATCATGAACAGCCCCACCAGCACCAGGATGGGCGCGGTGGCGACGGACGGGATCAACCCCAGCAGCGGCGAGAAGAACATGAACGGCAGGAACAGCAGCCCGGCCACGACCGCGGTGAGGCCGGAGCGCCCGCCCGCTTCGACGCCGGCCGCCGACTCGATGTAGGCGGTGCCGGGCGAGGTGCCGAAGAGGCCGGAGATGGTGGTCGAGACGCCGTCGACCAGGAGCGCCTTGCCGGCGTTCTTGGGGTGGCCCTCGGCGTCGGTGAGGCCGGCGACCTTGGTCACGCCCACGAAGGTCGAGATCGAGTCGAACAGGTCGGTGAACAGCAGCGCGAACACCGGCGCGATCAGGCTCGCCGACAGCAGGCCCCCGAAGTCCAGCGCGAACACCGTCTCGAGCGAGGGCCACGCCACCAGGGCGCTCGGCAGGAAGACCTGGCTCTCGACCCAGCCGATCGACTGGAACAGCAGCGTGAGCGCCGAGGTCGCGACGATCGACAGGATCAGCGCGCCGGGCACCTTGCGGATCATCAGGAACGCGGCCAGCACGAGGCCGACGAAGAACAGCACGAAGGTCGCCGAGAAGCCGCCGAAGCCGACGGTCGTGGCCGGCGACGCCACGATCACGCCGGCGTTGATCATGCCGATGAGCGCCAGGAACAGCCCGATGCCGGCCGCTACCCCGATGCGCACCCCGGTGGGCACGGCGCGGACGATCGCCTCGCGCACGTTCAGGCCCGGCAGCGAGAGGACGACGAACACGACGCCCGACAGGAACACGGCCGCGAGCGCCGTCTGCCACGAGAGCCCCATCCCCAACACGAGGGTGTAGGCGAAGAAGGCGTTGAGCCCCATGCCCGGCGCGAGCGCCACGGGCAGGTTGGCGTAGAGCCCCATGAAGATGCTCGACAAGCCGGCCACCAGCACGGTCGCGAAGAGCGCGCCGTCGAGCGGCACCCCGGCGTCGCCCAGGATGAGCGGGTTGACGATGATGATGTACGCCATCGTCAAGAAGGTGGTCAGGCCGGCGATGGCCTCCACGCGCACGTTCGTGCCGAGCGCGCGCAGTCCGAAGAAGCGTTCCAGTTGGTCCTTCATGGTGGGTTCCCCTCCCCGCGTCGGGTCGGCGGCGTGGCGCCGGTCCGCGCGTCCGCCGCAGATGATAAGCGCATGAGGAACCGCGGGTCTCGGGATGCGGCGGAAGCCGGGGCACCGCGGTGCGACCTGGACCGCGGCGTAGCATCGAAACCGTGCGTCCGCCGTCCTCGACGACCCCAGTGCGCGCGGTGCCGTGGCCGCGGGTCCTGGGCATCGCCACCGGTTCGTTGGCCCTCGCCGCGATCTGGAGCCTGTACAACGTCTTCATGCCGCTCCTGTTGGGCGCCTTCCTCGAGAGCCGCGCCGCGCGCGGCGCGATCATGGGGCTCGACAACGTGATCGCGGTGCTGCTGATCCCCGTGGTGGGCGCTTGGTCCGACCGGCTCCGCGGACGCTGGGGGCGGCGCCTGCCGTTCCTGCTCGCCGGCGTGCCGCTCACGGCCGTCGCCTTCGCGGCCCTGCCGTGGGCCACGGCGGCGCTGTGGACCCTGATCGCGGTCGACGTCGTCTTCCTGCTCGCCATCACGGCGTACCGCGCCCCGCTCGTCGCGCTGATGCCCGACCACGTGGCCCCCGACGCGCGCCCGGTGGCCAACGGCGCGATCACGTTGATGGGGGCGGTGGGCGGCGTCTTCGCGCTCGTCGGCCTCGCTCCGTTGGCCGAGCGCTTCCCCGGACTCCCGTTCGCCGCCGCGCCCTTCGCGGTCGCGGCCGCGCTGGCGCTCGTGGCGCTGGCGGTCGTGGTCGCGAGCAGCTTCCGGCACCCGCCCTTCGTGGAGGACGGCGCGGTGGCCGCCGACGCACCCGCGCCGACGACCCTCGTGCGCGACCTGCGCGCGTCCTGGAGGGACGCACCGGCCGGCACCCGGCCGCTCCTGGTGGGGCTGTTCTTCGCCTTCTTCGGCTTCGCGGCGGTGGAGGCGCAGTTCAGCGCCTTCGCCACCGACGCGTTGGGGGTGGGCGCGGGGCGCGCCGGCACGCTGCTCGGCGTCGCCAGCGCAGCGTTCGTCGTGGCGGCGCTGCCGGCTGGCGCCCTGGCGCGCCGGGTGGGGGAGGGGGTGGCGATGCGCGCTGGGGCGGTGGTGCTGGTGCTGCTGTTGCCGGTCGCCGGTGCGCTCGCCGACGGCGCCGCACTGATGGCGGCGCTGGCGGGCTTCGGCGTCGGCTGGGCGTTGCTCCTCGTGCCTGCGTACCCGCTGGTGGCCGACCTGGGCGGGCGCGACCGGGTCGGCGTCTTCACCGGCCTCTACTACCTGGTGGGGTCCAGCGCCGCGATCGTTGCCCCAGGCGTGGCGGGCGCCATGATGGACCTCCTCGGCGATCGGGCGCTCTTCGGCGTCGCCGCGGTCGCCTACGTCGCGGCGGGCTTCGCCTTCGCGCGCGGAGCGCCGCGACGGGGGAGCGACGTGGCGTAGAGGGGCGGAGGCGACCGATGGGGTGCGCCTCACGGAGCGTCCGGTCGCGCTCGGCTAGCTTGAGCATCGTGGTGCGCCCCTTCACCCTCCAGCGGCTCGCGTCGATCCTCGCGGTGTGCTTCGTGCTCGCCGCGTGCGGCGTTGCCACGCCGAGCGAACCGATGCCCGACGGAGTTCCCGCGCCGAGCGAACCGATGCCCGACGATGCCCCGGCCCCGTCCGACCCGGATCCTGCCGACCCGCCGCCGGCCGATCCGGCCCCGCCCGACCCGCCGCCGGCCGACCCGCCGCCGGCCGATCCGGTTCCGGACACGATCGCCGCGCAGCTCCTCGCCCAGGTCAACGCCGCGCGCGTCGACGGACAGGTGTGCGGTGACCGCGGCACGTTCGCTCCGACCCACCCCCTCGCCCTCGAGGCGCGCCTGACGGCCGCCGCCCAGGACCATTCCGAGGACATGCACGCCCACCTGAAGATGAGCCACACGGGCAGCGACGGCAGCGACCCCGGCGAGCGGATCGCGCGCACCGGCTACGCGTTCGCGAGCTGGGGCGAGAACGTCGCCGCCGGCTACCCGAGCGTCGACGCCGTGATGGCGGGCTGGCTCGGGAGCGACGGTCATTGCGCGAACCTGATGAACCCCGGGTTCACCGAGTTCGGCGCGGGCGAGTCCGGTCGGTACTGGACCCAGGTGTTCGCGCGGCCGCGCTGAGCGCTCGGGTAGGCTCGCCGTCATGATCAGCGCGCTCTACCTCGTCTTCGCCGCCGTGCACGCGCTCGTCTGGTCCTGGGGGTCCCGCGCCTGGGAGCGCGCCGGCCGGCCCGTCGCCCTCACGCTCGTCCTCGTCCCCGCGACGCTCCTCTGGTACGACAACGTGCGCATCGGCATCGGCCGCTTCGTCGGCGAAGGACCGCTGCTGTACGCCCTGAGCGTGCCGGCGCTCGCCTGGCACTGGACGATGCTGCCGCTGTTCGTCCTCGCGGCGCTCGCGATGGCGCGCGCGGCCGGGCTCCGTTGGGCGCGCACCCGTTGGGCCGGGCTCGGCTTCGGCGCGGTGGCCGCCGGGCTGTTCGTGATCGACGTGCCGTACGCGCTGGGCGTGCTGTTCGGTGGCGTCGGACCGTTCCCTGCCGTCGAGCTGAAGCTCGGGTGCATCGGCGACGCCATCCGCTACACCGCGAGCCTCGGCCCGGCCTACTTCTGCGGGCCGGAGTCGGAGGTCCACCGGGTCGGTCCGGGTCCGGTGGTCGCGATCGTGATGGTCGTGGTGGTGCTGGGGGTCGGGATCGCGCTGTGGGTCCGGCGCCGCTGGCCCTGGTTGGCCATCGCCGCCGGCGCCATGTTCGTCGCGGCGGCGGGCGGGCCCGCGTGGGGCACGTACGCGCCGCCCGTCGCGAACGTCGGCGAGATCGGCTTCGTGGTGGGGCTGATCGCGACCGCGCTGCGGTTCGCGGGCGACGCAGCCCCACCGGACGTACCGGGGCGATCCGGTGAGCGCGTGCCCGTCAGGCCCTGAGGAACCCCAGCGCCGTCTTCGCGATCGCCCCGAGGTCGAAGCTGAACAGGTGCCGCTGCCAGAACAACTCCTGCTTGTCGCTCACGGTCGACTCGCTGAAGCGCGCGATCTCGCCGCGCAGCGCGGGGTCCGCGGAGAGGTCCGCGCCGCCTTGCATCGCGGCGTTGAGCCGCACGCGCAGGGCGCGGGCGCCCGCGATCCCCGCCGCGACCGCATCGGCGCGCTTCTCCGAGATGTAGCCGTAGCGGCGCTTGAGCTCGTTCAGGCGCTCGGCGGCGTCGTACGTGGCGTCGACCAGCTGAGCGCGCGTCATCCACTGCGTCTCGTAGTTCAGGATGTGCTCCCAGCTCGGCTGCACCAGCAGCTGCCGGTGCTCCTCGACGGTGTGCGCGAGCTTGGTGTACCCGAAGCGTTCCGGGTGCTCGAAGATCTGGCTGCCGGGGTCCAGGAACGGCCCCATGGGCGAGATGAAGGCCTGCAGGCGCTTGTCGCCGAAGGAGAACAGGTGCTCGCAGTAGTCGATCGTCTCCATGACCGATTCGTAGGTCTGGTGCTGCAGCCCGATCATGTAGAAGACGTCGATCCGCGTGCAGCGCAGCTTGAGCGCCTCGCGCAGCAGCTCCTCCATCTCCGCGTTCTCGTACCCCGCCTGACCCTCCATGGCGTGCCGCACGGTGCGGTCGTGGCTCTCGGGGCTCACCTCGAAGCTCCAGGTGGGGAGCTTGGCGTCGATGTGGCGCAGGAACTCGATGGGCGGCACGTCGAAGAACTCGAACATGATGTCGTTCTTCACGTTCTTGGCGGCGATCGCGTCGATCACCTCGGTCGCGTACTTCCGGCCGCCCTGCAGCAGGTCGCCCGGGATGACGATCGTGCCCTTCGAGAGGCGGCTGATGGCGGCGAGGTTCTTGGCCAGGCTCTCGGGGCTGCGGTACACGGGCTTGGTGCGCTTGGTCAGGTGGCCGCACGTGGTGGCCGAGCTGCCGCACGTCACGCACTCGAAGGCGCAGCCCTTGAGCGGCAGCACCATGGTGGTCGGGTGGCGGAGCCAGCCGTTGAAGGGGAGCACGCTCGCCAGGTCGCGGTGGCGCATCGCCATCTGGATCAGCAGCTCCGGCCGCACGTCGACGTAGTCGAGCGAGTCGGGGACGTACGTGAGCGGGTTGACGCGCACGTTGCCGTCGGCGTCGCGCCAGGTGAGGTTGGGGATGTCCTCGAGCGGCGCGCCCGTCTCGAGAGCTTGCAGCAGCTGGTGCAGGGGCGGTTCGGTGCTGTCGCCGCGCAGCACGAAGTCGATCTCCGGGTAGGTGCGCATCAGGTCCTCGTGGAAGTACGTCGAGGACAGCCCGCCCAGGATCACCGGCACGTCGGGGTGCACCTGCTTGGCGATGCGCGCCACCTCGATCGCCCCGTGGCAGTGCGGCATCCAATGGAGGTCGATGCCGATGAGGCGTGGCTTCTGCTTCGCGAGGAAGCGCGGCACGTCGAAGCGCTTGTCCTGGAGCATGCGCAACGCCAGGTTGGCGATGCGCACCCGCAGGCCGCGCTCCTCGAGGTAGCCGGCCATCGTCAGGAAGCCGATGGGGTAGAGCTCGAACATCACCGACGACGGCACCATGTCGCTCACGGGGCCGTAGAGGATGGACTTCTCGCGAAAATCGTAGACGCTGGGTGCGTGGAGCAACAAGAGGTCGAGCGAGTTCCTAGGCATGCGGCGGGGTCCTCCGGCAGGGGTTCGTCACGCCTCAGCTTGACCTGCCGAACGATCCGAGCGCCACGAGGGAATGTCCCTCGTGGCGCTCGGATATGAGGAAGGCGTCCGGAACCGTTACCAGGCGTACGCCTTCGGCGCCTCACCGCCCGGGCCCGGGAAGATGGCGTCGAGCTTCGTGAGCGCTTGTTCGTCGAGCTTGAGGGCCGTCGCGCGGACCGCGCTCTCGAGCTGCTCGAGGGTGCGCGGGCCGATGATCGGGGCGGTGACGGCGGGCTGGTGGAGCAGCCAGGCGAGCGCCACGGTGGCCGGCTCCTCGCCCATCTCGCGGCACAACGCCTCGTAGCGCTCGAGCTGCGGCCGCTTGGCCTCCACCTGCTTCTTGATCCCGTCCGACACCCGTCGGCCCTCCTCGAGCTTGCCGAGGACGCCGCCGAGGAGGCCGCCGCCCAGGGGGCTCCAGGGGATCACGCCGAGGCCGTAATGGCGGCTGGCGGGGATGACCTCGAGCTCGACCATGCGGTTGTCGAGGTGGTAGATGCTCTGCTCGCTCACGAGCCCCATGCGGCCGCGGCGATCGGCCTCCTGGCAGGCGGTGGCGATGTCCCAACCGGCGAAGTTCGACGAGCCCACGTAGACGACCTTGCCCTGCTGCACCAGCGCGTCGAAGGCTTGCCAGATCTCGTCCCAGGGGGTCTCGCGGTCGACGTGATGCATCTGGTAGAGGTCGATGTGGTCGGTCTGGAGGCGCCGGAGGCTCCCCTCGGCGTGCTTGCGGATCTTGTAGGCCGAGAGGCTGCGGCCGTCGCTGTTGGGCTCCGGGCGGCGACCGGCCTCGGTCGGGTTGTAGACCTTGGTGGCGAGCACCACCGCGTCGCGGCGGCCGTCGCCTTGCGCGAACCACTCGCCGACGAGGGACTCGGTGAGGCCGCGCTGGTCGGGCCCGCCGTAGACGTCGGCGGTGTCGAAGAAGTTGATGCCGAGCTCGAGGGCCCGGTCCATGATCGCGAAGGACTCGTCGCGGCCGGTCTGCCAGCCGAAGTTCATGGTGCCGAGGCACAGGTTGCTGACGAGGACGCCGTGCTTGCCGAGGCGGCGGTGCTGGACGCTCATGAGGAGCTCCTTCCGGGAGTCGGGTGGGGCCGGGGGTTTCGATCCCCAGGATACGCCTCGTGGCGCGCGCGGGGGCTACTCGTACCGCAGCGCCTGGATGGGGTCGAGGCGGGCGGCGCGCTGAGCGGGGAAGATCCCGGCGACGACGCCGACGAGGACCCCGATGACGATGGCCGCGACGAGCCACCCGATCGGCAGCGTCGGGGTGAGGTCGAGCGCCGCCGAACCGATCCAGCCGCCGGCGACCCCGATGACGGTGCCGATCAGGGCGCCGATGGTGCCGTGGATCACCGCCTCCATCAGGAACAGCGAGAGGATCGTGCGGTTCTGACCGCCGATGGCTTTCATGATGCCGATCTCGCGGGTGCGCTCGGTGACGCTCACGAGCATGATGTTGGCGATACCGATCGAGCCCACGAGCAGCGCGATCAGAGCGACGCCGGTGACGAAGCCGGTGAGCAGGTCGAGCAGATCGTTGACCTGACCAAGCAGCTGCTCGTTCGTCTGCAGCGTGAAGGCGTACGTGGTGGGGAGCAGCTCGCGGGCGTCGGAGGCGCCGTCGAGGTAGCCGGCGACCGCCGTGGTCACGCGTTCGACCCCGTCGGTGGTGGTCGCCGTCACCGCGAGCTGCGGGAAGACGCGCACGTCGCCCGCGCCCGACGGTGCCGCTACCGTGCTGGTCACGAACGGGTCGATGGGCACGTAGATGGCGGTGCCGGCCAGCAGCTCGGCGAAGCCGTTGCCAGAAGCGGCGATGCCGACCACGACCACGTCGAGGGTGGCGCCGTCGGTGGTGCGCACGCCCAGCGAGTCGCCGACGGCCAGCCCCTCGGGGAAGAGCGCCACGGTGCTCGCGGCGACGACCGCCTCGGATGCGCCGGAGGTGAACGCGCGCCCTTCGCTCAGCTCGGCGAGCTCGCCGGCGTCGGGGGTGGTGGCCGTCAGCGACGACAGCGGCAGCGTGCGGCCGGCGACGGTGATCGAGGCGATCGGCACGCTGGTGCGAGCGACGACGTGCTCGACGCCGTCGATCGCGGCGATCGCGGCGACGTCGCGCTCGCTGAACACGGGCAGGGTCGATCCCTGGCTCTCGCCCGGGCCGCGGCCTGGCCCCATCGGGGTCCGGCCTTCGCTCACGATCGCGCTGCCGACGTCGATCGTGCGCGTCGACGGGGTGCCGAACTGGCTGGCGATGCTCGCCTGCACGCTCGCGCCCATCGTGGCGAGCGCGATCACGGCGGCGATGCCGATGACGATGCCCAACGCGGTGAGCATCGAGCGCAGGCGGTTGTCCTTCACGGCTTGCCAGGCGATGGCGAAGCTCTGCGCGAGGTTCACGACGCCACCTCCCAGGGGTTCGCCGGTGCGGCCCAGGCACCGCCGACCACCTCGACGCCGCGCGGCGCGAGCGTCTCGACCTCGCGGATGCGGCCGTCCTCCATGTGGACGATCCGTTCGGCACGCTCGGCGACGCGGCGCTCGTGGGTCACCAGCAGCAGCGTGGTGCCCTGGGCGTGGAGCTCGTCGAACAGCTGCAGCACCTCTTCGCCGGTCTTGGAGTCGAGGTTGCCGGTGGGTTCGTCGGCCAAGATGAGCGTGGGGTCGTTCGCGAGGGCGCGGGCGACGGCGACGCGTTGGCGCTGACCGCCCGAGAGCTGGTTGGGCCGGTGGTGCAGCCGATCGGTCATCCCCATGCGCTCGAGCAGCTCGAGCGCACGCGCCCGGCGGAGCGCCGGCGCCACGCCCAGGAACTGCATCGGCAACAGGACGTTCCCGAGTACCGACAGCTTGGGCATGAGGTTGAAGGCCTGGAACACGAAGCCGATCTCGGAACCGCGCAGGGTGGTGCGGTCGCGGTCGCTCAGGGCGCCGGCGTCCTGGCCGTCGACGTGCAGGGTCCCGCTGGTGGGGGTGTCGAGCAGGCCGATCAGCTGCGTGAGCGTCGACTTGCCGGAGCCGCTGGGCCCCATGATCGCGGTGAACGAGCCGTGCCGGAGCGTCAGGCTGACGTCGTCGACGGCGTGCACGGTGGTCCCGACGGTGTAGGTCTTGGTGATTGAGGTCAGCTCGACGGCGAGGGGGGCGCCGCGCCGCGCGGCGGTGCCCTCGGTGGTCGGAGGTGCGTGCGGCGAGCGCGGCGGGCGGGCAGTGGGTGCCGCCGGGTTGGAAGGGGTGGGGTGGGTCATGGCGTGCCTCCTGGACCACAGCGTCCGGCGCGCGGGTGGAGTGGACGTGGAGCGGGCGTGAAGTCGCGCCGGCGGTACCATCGGGGCATGGCGCTGGTGCTGGTGGTGGAGGACGAACCGGAGATCGCCGAGGTGCTCGAGGGGTACCTGCGGCAGGCGGGCTACCGCACCGAGCGCGCGGCCGACGGCGTCGCGGCCCTCGCGCTGTTCCGCGCCGCCCGGCCCGACCTCGTCCTGCTCGACATCAACCTGCCGGGGATGGACGGACTCGACGTGCTGCGCGGCATCCGCAAGATCGACGCGACGCCGGTGGTCTTCCTCACCGCCCGTAGCGACGAGCTCGACACGGTTTTGGGCCTCGAACTCGGCGCCGACGACTACGTGACCAAACCGTTCAGCCCGCGCGAGGTGATGGCGCGCGTCAAGGCCGTGCTGCGGCGTGGCGCGGCCGTCGACGACGCAGGCGACCCGGTCGTGCGGGTCGGCCCCCTGGAGCTCGAACCGGGCCGCTGGCGCGCGACCTACGACGGCCACGGCCTCCCCGTCACCGTGACCGAGTTCCGGATCCTGCACCACCTGGCCGCCCACCCGGGGCGCGTCGCCGACCGCGCCGAGCTGCTCGAGGTCGCGCTGCCCGACAGCGACGCCCTCGAGCGCGTGATCGACACCCACCTCAAGAACCTGCGGCGCAAGCTCGACGAGGCCGGCGGACCCCACCTCATCGAGACCGTCCGGGGCGCCGGCTACCGCCTCAGGGCCCGGTGAACCGTCTCGCGGTCCGGCTCGCGCTCGCGGTGTCGGGCGTCGTGGTGATCGCGATCCTGGTCGTCGTGGTGGCGCAGTTCTCGCTGGTGCGGCGCCAGTTCATGGCGCTGCCCGTAAGCGTGCGCGTCGAGCTCGAGGCGACTGTCGGCGACCGCACCCTGGCAGGCCCCGAGCGCACCGAGCGTCTGGAGCGGGCGGTCGCGGACTGGCTCGCCGACCCGGTGGCGCGCGAGGCGGTCGTCGCGGCGTTGGCCGCGGTGCGTCGTCCCGAAGCGCAGGTGGGCTTCGCGCTGGCGGCGCTGGCCTCGGTGGTGTTGGGCGTGGGCGTCGCTGCGGCGATCGCCGGCCGGCTCGCACGACCCATCGCTGCGGTGGCGCGCGCGGCGGAGCAGGTGGCGGGCGGCGACCTGAGCGTCCGGGTGGCCGCCGTGCCGGCCCGTGGGCGGCGGCCACCGGACGAGGTGGCGCTGCTCGCGCGCAGCTTCGACGCGATGGCGGCGGAGCTCGAGCGCTCGGAGCGGCAGCGCCGCACGCTGGTGGCCGACGTCGCCCACGAGCTGCGGACGCCCGTCTCGGTGCTGCGTGGACGGCTCGAGGCGATGCTCGACGGAGTGCTCCCGCTCGAACGGGACGAGGTGGCGCGCCTGCACCGCCAATCGGAGCTGCTCACCCGCCTCGTCGAGGACCTGCGGGTGCTGTCGCTCGCGGACGACGCGCGGCTCGAGCTCGACCTGCAGGAGGTCGACCTGGTGGGGTTGGCGCGCGAGGTGCTCGTCGGCTTCGACGCCCGTGCCCGCGGGGGAGGGGTGCGGCTCGAGTTCGCCGCTGGAGCGGAGAGGCTCCCGCAGGTGATCGACCGCCACCGCGTGGCGCAGGTGTTGACCAACCTCATCGACAACGCCGTGCGGGCCACGCCCGCAGGCGGCGCCGTGGGCGTGGAGGTGTCGGCTACGCCCTTCGGCAGCCGCATGGTCGTGCGCGACGACGGTCCCGGCCTGCCGGAGGGCGACCCGGAGCGCTTGTTCGAGCGCTTCTACCGGCCCGAGGGCAGCCGGACGCGCGCCGTCGGGGGGAGCGGGCTGGGTCTGCCGATCGCGCGCACGCTCGTCGCAGCGCACGGCGGGCGCGTGCATGCCGGACCCGGGGACGGTGGGGGCGCGCGGTTCGTCGTGGAACTCCCGGCGGTGGCGGGCGAACGGTTTCGCCACAACACCTGACCGGCCGGCCGGACGGTGCCGTGTCCGGACCCCTGGTTACCGCTGGGTCGGTGCTCAGCGTCCCTCGAGGGCCGCGAACAGCGTCCGGTGCTCGTCGACGAGGACGTCGGCGGCGTCGGCCACGGAGCGCTCGGGCGCGCCGGACCGCAGCGCGGTCTCGAGGGCGCCCGCGGCGTCCGCGAGCGGCCCCGCACCCAAACACGAGGCCAACCCGCGCAGCGTGTGGGCGGCGCGCTCGGCGGCGGTCGTGTCGTCCGCGGCGAGCGCCGTCGCGATCGCCGCTGGTGCCTCGCGCTGGTCGTCGAGGAAGCGCGCCAGCAGGTCGCGGTACAGGTCGGCCCGGCCGCGCACGAAGCGCAGCCCGCGGTCGACGTCGAGGACGTCGAGCTCGCGCAGCGCGGCGAGCTGCTCGGCGTCGGCGTCCGCGGGCGCGGCGCCGGAGGGGGATGCCGAGGCGCGGTCGGCCGCGGTGTCGCCCTCGGTTTCGTCCCGCTCCGGCAGCCACGCCTGCAAGGCCCGCCACAGCTCCTCGGGTTCGATCGGCTTGGTGACCACGTCGTCCATGCCCGCCGCGAGGTAGGCCTCGCGGTCGCCGGGCAGCGCGTTGGCCGTCATCGCGAGGACGGGCACCGCCCGCAGCGCGGGGTCGCGGCGCAGCTCGCGGGTGGCGCTGAGCCCGTCCATCACCGGCATCTGGACGTCCATCAGGACGAGCGCGTAGCGCTGCCGGCGCAGCGCCTCGAGCGCCTGGCGCCCGTCGCCCACCACGTCGGGCGCCAGCCCCACCTCCTCGAGCAGCGCGACGGCCACCTCCTGGTTGAGCGCGTTGTCCTCGACCACCAGCACCTTGGATACCGGATCGAACGTGGGCGCCGACTCCGGCGCCGCGCGCCCCGGTGCCCGCTGCCGCTCCGCCGCCCGCTGCCGCTCCGCCGGCACCGTCGCCGGGTCGAGGTTGCCGAAGCGCGCCGTGAACCAGAACGTCGACCCGGCGCCGGAGCGGCTGTCGACCCCGATCTCGCCCTGCATCAACTGCACCAAGCTCTTGCTGATCGCCAAGCCGAGCCCGGTGCCGCCGAAGCGTCGGGTGATGGTCGCGTCGGCCTGCGTGAAGCTCGAGAAGAGGCCGCGGCGCTGGTCGGTCGTGAGGCCGATGCCGGTGTCGCGCACCGCGAAGCGCAGCGCGACGTCGGCGGCGGCGGCGTCGCTGCGCCGCACCGTGATGGCGACCTCGCCGGCCTCGGTGAACTTCACGGCGTTGCTCGCCAGGTTCACGAGCACCTGGCGGAGCCGCAGGGCGTCGCCCTCGACCACGTCCGGCACGTCGCCGGCGACGTCGAGGGTCAGGCGCAGCCCTTTGGCCGCGCACGCGCCCCCCACGAGCGTGGCGACGTCGTCCAGCACGTCGGCGACCGACAGCGCCTCGGGCTGGAGCGCCACCTTGCCCGCCTCGAGCTTGGAGTAGTCGAGCACGTCGTCGATGATCGCGAGCAGGTGGCGCGAGGACGCCTCGATCTTCTCCAGGTAGTCGCGCTGCTCGCGGGTGAGGTCGGTGCCGAGCGCCCGCCGGTTCATCCCCAGGATCGCGTTCATGGGGGTGCGGATCTCGTGGCTCATGTTCGCCAGGAAGCGCGCCTTGGCCTCGCCGGCCTCGCGCGCCTGGTCGGTCGAGCGCCGCAGCGCCTCGTGGCTCGCTTCGAGGCGGGCGAAGAGCTCCTCGCGCGAGTGCGCCTCGAGGAGCGACCGCGCCCGCTCCACGGCGTCGATCGCGATCTCGGGTACGCGCAGGGCGTAGCTCAGTCGGCGGGCGCCCGGACCGGCCGCGGGCGCCGGCGCCAACGCCATCGGTGCGCGTCCGTCCGGATGGGCGTCGTGCGCGTCCCATGCGAACGCGAACGCGACCTGAGGTCCGGCCGATGGCCGTTCGAGCCACAGATCGAGGCGACCGCCGTGCGCGTTCCGCTCCAACCAGCGCGCAACGTCCGAGACCTCGCCGGCGATCCGGGTCGCGAGGTCGCGGCCGGCGCCGAGCGCCAGCACCACGTCGAACGCCTTGCGCCGCATCCGCGCTCGCCCGTCCTGGGCGATCGTCAGGGCCCCCAACCGCACGCCGGGGTCGGCGCCCGCTCCGCTTCCGTTCACGGGCGCCACCGCACCACCAGGCAGGCGGCGTCGTCGAGCGGCTTGGCGTGCGCGGCGACCAAGCGCTCGGCCAGAGCGTCGGGGGCGACCGCGCCCACCGTGCTCGGGCGCGCCGCCGCCGCCACCGAGCCGACCAACGTGCTCGGAAGACCGTCGGTCCACAGGAGCATCAGATCGCCCGGGCGAAGCGTGGCGCGCTGCACGAACGGGGTGGGCCAGCGGCGGCCCAGCACGCCGTCCCGCGACACCCCGACGAAGCGCTGCGCCCCGACGACGGCGGCGCGCACGTTGCCCACCGCGAGGTACTGGAAGGCGTCGCGCTCGGGGTCGAGCACCGCGAGGCCGACGGCGGCGCCGATGGTGCCGACGCACTCGCGGTGGAGGGCGTGCGCCAGGCCGGCGACGTCGTCCGGTGCGGTCGACGTGCTGAAGCGCTCGCGCAGGTGCCGCACGATCCCGCGGGCGAGCGCGTGCGCCGCTGGCCCGTGCCCGCTGGCGTCGACGATGCCGAGGAGCACGCGATCGCCTCGGTCCACGACCGCCACGTGATCGCCCCCGAGGCGCTGGCCAGGGCGCGGGCGCACGGCGGCGCCGGTCGACCAGCCGTCGCCGGAGCCCGCGAGCGGCGGTTCGGGCGCCTCGGGTTCGCCCTCGAGCGCTGGGGCGAGCGGCGCCAGCCAGCGTTTGCGCACGTGGACCGTCGTCCCGCCGCCTGGGCTGGGGACGATCTCGAACTCGTCGGCCATCCGCCGCACGCCGGGCAGGCCGAGGCCGAGCGTCCGGCCGCTGCTGAAGTGGTCGGTGAGCGCCAGCGCGACGTCCGCGATGCCTGGGCCGGCGTCGCGCGCGGTGATCTGGACCCCCGGTCCGTCGCCCGAACGCAGTCGTTCGAGCTCCACCGTGCCGCGTTCGGCGTACTTGAGCATGTTCGAGCCGAGTTCGCTCACGATCGTCGCCACCACGGAGCGCTCGAGGTCCGAAGCGCCGCGCAGCAGCGCCGAGCGCTGGCTGCGCAGCACCGCGAGCTGGAGGTCGAGCGGGCGCGCGATCTCGAAGCGTTCCGCGTCCACGGCGATCACGCGCTGGGCTCCTCGCCGGCCCCGTGGGCGTCGTCCGGTTCGTCGTCCGGTTCGTCGTGCCGCGCGGCGCCCTCCTCGGCGGCGAGCGCCGCGAGCGCGTCGTCGAGCGTGCCGAACGGCGCGAACGCGCTCGTGTCCAGTTCGGCGTCGACCAGGTAGCGCACCAGGCCCGCAGACAGTCCGACCAGCATGGGGCGCACGCCGAGCCAGGTGGCGGCGCGCGCGACCGACGCCAACGCGCCGAACTCCTGCGCATCGACGACGTCGAGGCCCGAGGCCTCGAACACGACCGCGCGCACGCCGGCGTGCCGCACCTGGTCGAGCGTGCGGCCCCGCAGCGCGGCCAGGGCGTCGTCGTCGAGCTCCCGCGGCAAGGCGACGATCAGGGCGGCCCCCACCCGGGTGACCGTGGGCCCCGCACCCCCCGACCCGTTCTCGCGTCGGCCGGCCATCGCGGCGTCCTCTAGCGGGCGGCGGCCGCGGCGCCGCGAGCCCCGAGCCGTTCGGCGTCGCCGACCAGGGTGAGGGCGATCTCGAAGGCGTCGCGGAGGGTGGCCGTCGTCCGGATCTGCCCGATGCCGACGCCCAGCTCCACCATGGTGAAGGCGATCTCGGGCGAGATGCCCGAGACGATCGCCTCGCACCCCATCAAGCGGGTCGCTTGGGTGATCTTGACCAGCTGGTTGGCGACCGCGGTGTCGACCGTGCGGACGCCGCTGATGTCGAGCATGAACACCTTGGTGCGGGTCTCGGAGATCATCGAGAGCGTCTTGGTCATGATCTCCTGCGTGCGGCTCGAATCGAGCACGCCGATGAGCGGCAGCAACAGGATGCCTTCCCAGATGGGGGTGACCGGCGTCGCCTGCTCCAGGAGCGCTTCGCTGCGCGCCTCGAGGCGGGCGTTGTCTTCCGCGGCGTCCTCGGCCGAACGCTTCTGGGTAGCGTGGATCTGCTCGAGCACCAGGTGCGTGTCCAGGAAGATCAGCTTCTCGATCGCCGCCGCCATCGCGTCGAGCCGGTCGGGTCGCGGCCGTACGGCCGCCAACCGCTCCTGCAGCAGTCGGTCCGACATGAACATGCCCGAGAGGTAGATGACGTTGGGCAGGTCGATGCGGCCGTGCACCGCACCCACGTGGCGGCGCGCGGCCAGATAGGCGTCGTCGACGACCCCGGAGAGGAAGGTCGACCAGTGCCGCACCTGGTGCCGCTGCACGTGCGCGATGAGCTCGTCGGCGTCGCCGAAGAAGGTCTCGAACTCCTCGTGGCCGCGCAACCAGGCGTACCAGTCGTGCACGAAGCCCTCGACCTGGGGCAGCAAGTGGGTGCCGGCCTCGCGGACGAGCTCGAGGTCGGCATCGGTGACGTCGAAGGTGGTCAGGACGGACGCGCGGTCGAGCGGCTGGGTCATCGGTCGGCTCCTCGGGGGCAGGGGCGTCGGCACGGGATCGGACCCGGGGCGCGGTCGCGGGGTCGGATACCCATACCACGACCGTCGAAGGGCCTCACGTGCGCGGCGTCCTAGCCGCCCGATGAGTGGCTTCGGTTCAGACGACCTTGCGGCCGGTCAACAGACGCACGAGGAACAGGGCGACGGCGGCGACGAGCAGGATGTAGATGAAGCCGCCGAGCGTGGTGCCGGTCACGAGACCGAGCAGCCAGAGGACGAGCAGGACGATCGCGATGGTCATGAGCATGGGGTCCCCCTATCGGGAGCGACCGGGTACGGACGCGCCGGCAACGCGAAGGGACCGTCGTTGGCCCCTCGATGCATCATCGTGCTTGCGTAGGGGCGCCGCCGCGCATCGGACACACGACGAGGTCGACGCGTTCGCGCGCCGCTCGCTATCCCTGGTCCCGTCCGATCCCCATGCGCACCAGCACGTTCCCACGGGTCGCCTGGTAGCGGACCACGCCCGCGACGTGCACGACCAGGAGCGCGGTGAAGGCGTACGCCCCCACCATGTGGCCGTCGCGCGTCTGCGTCTCCGCCAACGTGGCCGGCGGAGCCTCACCCGCCAGCAACAGGGGCGTCAGGTCGTTCTGGAGGATCGCCCCCATGCCCGAGAGCGCGAGCACGAGGGGGAACACCGCGACCGTCCACTGCACCGCGCCGTGCAAGCGCAAGTTCCAGGGCGCAAGCCCGGGCGGTGGTGGCACCTTCCGGCGCACCTTGACCACGAGGCGGGCGATGGTCAGCGCGACCACGGTCCAGCCGATCACCAGATGCGCCTGGTAGAGGCCGAGCCGCAGGCCGTCGTCGAGCGTGCGCGCCATGATCAAGCCGGTCGGGATCATCGCCAGGATCAGCGCGGCGATGGCCCAGTGCAGCGACTGGCGGGCACGGGGGAACGGGTCGAGGTGCGGTCGGTCCATGGCGGTCTCCTGGGCGGCCGCTGCGGCGGCGGCGGTGGGGGTTGGCGCCACGCTACCGTGCCGGTCATGGGGTCCGCGCCGGGACGCCAGGGTGCGATGCTGGGCGGATGCTGGAACTCTGGCTCGTCCGCCACGGCGTCACCGATTGGAACCTCGCGGAGCGCATCCAGGGCTGGTCCGACCCGCCGCTCAACGCAGCCGGGCGCGCCCAGGCCGAACGGCTCGCGCCGCGCCTCGCGGGGATCGCCTTCGACCGGGTGGTGTCCTCCGACCTCGATCGAGCCCGGACCACTGCGGCGCTCGCCCTGCCGAGCGCGGAGATCGTCCTCGACCCGCGGCTGCGCGAGCTCGACTACGGCACCTTCGACGGGGCGACGTGGGCCGATCTCGCGTCGGGCGAACGGGCGGAGGCGGCGGCCCACTGGCGGGTCGATCGGCAGCAGCGACGCACCCCGGGCGGCGAGTCGTTCGACGACCTGGCCGCGCGCGTCGCGGCGTTCCGCGCGGAGCTGCCCGCCACGGGCCGCGTGATCGCGTTCGCCCACTCGGGCACCATCATCACCGCGCTCCACGGCGTGCTGGGCTACCCCGAGGGAAGGGGTTGGCGCCTCCAGATCGCGAACACCGGCATCTCCGTGCTCCGATTCGATGCACGGCGCACCCAGATCGTGACCGTGAACGACCACGCGCATCTGCGCGAGGGTTGACGAACTCGTTGACGAACCCTAGGAGCATCGCTGGGCGAATGGGCTCGGTGCGTCGCCTGGTACGGTGCGGCCGCGCCTCGACGCATCGTCCCTCGCCTCGCCGGAGGTCCTCCTTGGTCCAGCTCCGCCATCTGTTCGCCGTCGCCTCGTGCTCGCTGCTCGCCGCGTGCGGGGCGCCCACCAACGGGGCGCCCACCGAAGGAACCCCGGTCGTCCTGGAGGCCGCCTGCCCCGATACGCCGGCCCTGCCCTCGGGCCTCGGCCTCGATGCGTTCTACACCCAGTACTGCGTCGCCGACGGGGTGGCGATCGTCGCCTCGGACGAGGTGCCCGACATCGCGCTGCAGCGCGCGCAGGTCCTCGTCGCCGCGATGCTCGCGCCGGTGCGCGACGACGCGGTGGCCGCGATCCACGCCGCCCGGGTGCGCGTCGGCGTGATCGGGGTCGGCCAGGTGACGACCGACCTGCCCGAGCACGGCGACCTGAACGAGGCGTTCCCGATCGACGGCGGCGACTGGAACACGCGCACGCGCGGTGTCGCGGCCACCTTGGCGCGTCCGCTCACGTCGGCGGCCGAGGAGAACCTGCTGTGCGGGCCGGACGACCGCTACGCGGGCGAGAGCATCCTGGTGCACGAGTTCGCGCACACCATCCACGAGCAGGGCGTCGCCGAGGTGGACGCGACCTTCGACGGGCGCCTGGAGGCCGCGTACGCGGACGCGAGGAACGCCGATCTCTGGACCGACACCTACGCCGCGACGAACCCGATCGAGTACTGGGCCGAGGGCGTGCAGAGCTACTTCGACGTCAACGGCACGAACGATGCCAGCCATGGCGGCATCGCCACCCGCGCCGCCCTCCTGGGCTACGATCCAGCGCTGTACGCGCTCGTCGACGAGGTCTTCGCCGGCGCGCCGGTCCTCGACCTCTGCCCCTGACGGCCGGCCCCCACCGCGGGCCGGCCGTCGTTCCGGGGCGGGCTCAGGCGTGCCGGTGCCGAGCCGCCCACCGCGCCGCCGACCGCGCCATCCACCAGCGGACCGCCGCCTTCTCGAGCTCCACGACGACGAACACGGTCAGACCGGCCGCAGCGACCAGACCCCAGTGGCCCGCCTCGAGCCCGGCCACGCCGAACCACCGCTGCATGGGGGGGAGGTACGTGAACCCCGCCTGCACCAGCGCCAGCAGGCCGATCGCGACGAACACGGCCGGGTTCGCGAAGAAGCGCGATCGCGACAGCGCGCTCGCGGTCAGGAAGCGGGTGCTGAGCAGGTAGGCCGCCTCGCCGGCCACCAGCACGTTGACGGCGACCGCACGGGCGAGCAGCAGGTCGTCGGTCGCGGCGTAGACCGCGAAGAAGGCCCAGAGCGTCAACCCCCCCATGACCACCGATACGTACGTGAGCCGCCACACCAGGTAGCGCGACAGGATCGGCTCGTTGCGGGCGCGCGGTGGGCGCCGCATCACGTTCGCCTCGGGCGGCTCGAACGCCAGCGCCAGCGCCAGCGTCACGGCGGTGATCATGTTGATCCACAGGATCTGGACTGGCGTGATCGGGAGCTCCGACAGCACGACCAGCACCGAGACCATCACCACGAGCGCCTCGGCGCCGTTGGTGGGAAGGATGAACAGGATCGTCTTCTTGAGGTTGTCGTAGATCGCCCGCCCTTCCTCGACGGCGCGCGCGATGGTCGTGAAGTCGTCGTCGGCCAGCACCATCTCGGAGGCGTCCTTGGCGGCCTCCGAGCCCTTGACCCCCATGGCGATGCCGACGTCGGCGCGCTTGAGCGCCGGCGCGTCGTTGACGCCGTCGCCGGTCATCGCCGCCACCGCGCCGCCGCGTTGGAGCGCCTCGAGCAGCTTCAGCTTGTGCTCCGGGCTCGCGCGCGCGAAGACGTCGTGGGTCGCGACCACGCGGTCGAAGGCCGCGTCGTCCAGGTCCTCGAGCTCGGGCCCCGAGACCGCGGGGGCGCCGTCGCCGATGCCCAGTTGACCGGCGATGGCGCGTGCGGTCAGCGCGTGATCGCCGGTGATCATGACGATCCGGATGCCGGCTTGCCGGCAGCGCGCCACGGACGCCGCCACCTCCTCGCGCGGCGGGTCGATCATCGCGACCAGCCCGAGCAGCTCGAGCCCGTGCTCGGCGTCCGCGCGCGTCAGGTCTTCGAGGGCGTGCTCGGGGCGCTTCACGGCCACCGCGAGCACCCGGTAGGCGGCGCCCGCGAGGTCGGCCGCTTCGGCCTCCCAGTAGCTGCGGTCGAGCGGCTCGCTGCCGCTGTCGCTGCGGCGCTGGCGGTCGCACAGGTCGAGGAGGCGCTCGGGGGCGCCCTTGACGTACAGCACCTGCGCGGCACCGTCGGCGTACAAGCTCGCGGCGTAGCGCGCGTCGGACTCGAACGGCAGGCGGTCCACTTGGTGCAGCCCCTGGAGCGCCACGCGGTCGAGGCCCAGCTTCTCGGCGAGCACCACCACCGCGCCGTCGGTCGGGTCGCCGCTCAGCGTGCGGCCGCCCCCATCGGCGGCCCGGAACTCCGCTTCGGCGGTCAGCGCCGCGGCGCGCGCGAGCTCGCGCAGGGTGGGGTCGTCGGCCACGTTCCGGCCGGCGCGCACCACGTCCCCGACCGGGTCGTAGCCCTCGCCGGATACGTCGAGGCGGCCGCCCGCGAGCACCACCCGGCGGACGGTCATCTCGTTGCGGGTGAGGGTGCCGGTCTTGTCGGAGCAGATGACGTTGACCGAACCGAGCGTCTCGACCGCCGGCAGGCGCCGCACGATCGCGCGGCGCCGCGCCATGCGCTGCACCCCCAGCGCCAGGATGATCGTGATCACCGCAGGCAACCCCTCGGGGATCGCGGCGACGGCGAAACCGATCACGGTCAGGAAGATCTCGTCGAGTGCGTAGCCGCGGACCAGCACCCCGAAGGCGAACAGCACCGCGCCGAACGCGAGGATCACGTACGCGAGCACGCGCGAGAAGCGATCGATGGCGCTGAGGAACGGCGTCTTGAGCTGCGTGACGCCGGCGACGAGCGCCCCGATGCGCCCCACCTCGGTGGCGCCGGCCGTGGCCACCACGACCCCGGCGCCCGCGCCGGAGGCGATGGTGGTGCCGGCGTAGAGCATCGAGGTCCGGTCGCCGAGGGCGGCGTCTTCCAGCACCGGCGCGCGCCCCTTGGTCACGGGCACCGATTCGCCGGTGAGCGGCGCCTCCTCGGCGCGCAGGTTGTGCGCTTCGATCAGCCGCACGTCGGCGGGCACGCGGTCGCCCGACTCGACGAGCACCACGTCGCCGGGCACGAGGTCCTCGGCGTCGATCGTGGCGCGCTGGCCGTCGCGGCGCACCACCGCCTGCAGCGCCAGCATCGAGCGCAGCGCGGCGAGCGCCGCCTCGGCTTTGCCCTCCTGGACGAAGCCGATCACGGCGTTGATCACGACGACCGCGGCGATCACGCCCGTCTCGATCCAGTCGCCGAGGGCCCCAGTGACGACCGCCGCGGCCATGAGGACGTAGATGAGCACGTTGTGGAACTGGCGCGCGAAACGCATCCAGGCGGGCGTCGGCGGCGCTTCGGGGAGGCGGTTGGGTCCGTGTTCGGCCAGGCGGCGCGCAGCGGCCGCGGCGGTGAGTCCGTCGCGGCCGCTGCCGACGGCCTCCAGCGCGTCGGCGACGTGGAGGGCGTGCCAGGGGCGCGGGGGCGCCTCGGCAGGGGGACGGTCGTGGGTCGGGGGTCGCATGGCGGCTCCGTTCTGAAGAGGGGTCGGCGGCCCGGGCCCGATCCCCTCCAGGGTACCCATCGTGAAATAGGGCACATGACCCGATGCGCGCTCGCACACGCCCGGGATGGACCCGTACCGGGTGCCCGGGGCGCCGTGCCCGTCGAGCCGGTGCTAGGTTGGACATCGCCCATGACCGCAACGCAGGGAGGTTCGACATGGCGCACGACGACGGGTACCCGCGCGACCTGCTGAAGGTGCTGGCGGCCTGGGCCATGGTCCACGAGGCCGCCGACGTGGCGTGGAAGGGGGCCGTGGCGCGCGGCGCGACGACCGCCCCGGGCGAGGGCGGCACCGACGGCTTCGTCGACGCGCTCGCGGCGCTCGTCGACGCCGAGAAAGACCGGCTGGTGGCGGCGCTCGAGGCCGGGGCCGCGCCGGAACCGGCCGCCGCCGAGCCGACCGGCGAGCTCCGAGGCACGCTCGAGGCGCTGCGCTTCGAGGTCGCCGAGGTGCGCGGTCGACTGGAGTCGCTGCAGGCCTCCGTGGACGCGTTGCTCGCGCGCGGCGAAGGCTGACCGCGCGTGGCCGGCCGCGGCGGCGCCGTCGCCGCCGTGCTGATCCGGCGCGGCGCGCGCGCTGCGTGGGACGCGGGGCTGGGCCTGCGCCCGGCG
>JAABRX010000060.1 GCA_011390675.1 Trueperaceae bacterium
CTGGCTCGCGGACGCCACCGCCCACGGCGCGCGCGTGCTGCAGCGGGCGCAGCGCCGCGCGAAGCCGCTCGGGCGCTGGCAGCAACTGGTCGTTCGGGTGATCGACGAACGGGGCGACGCGGTGCCCGACTACTACCTCGACTTCGTGCACCGCGCGCCGGGCGCGCGCCGCTGGCAGGTCATCGAGGGCGTGCGGATGCACGTCCATCCCTACGGCCGCGATCCCAGCCTGCGCTGCTTCCACCTCGACCTCGACTCGTTCCGGCTCCCGCCCGGCACGACCCTGGGGTTGCGGCTCCTCGCCCACACCGGCAGCAGCCGGGTTCGATACCGAGGCTACGCGAGCGCCTCGCTCGTCATGCACGCGTCGGTCGAGTCGGCTGCGGAGAGCGCCGCGTGGACCGCGGCGCTCGACCTGTCGCGGCTCGAGAAGATCGAGCTCTTCTACCCGTTCACCACGACGCTCGTGGAGCTGACCATCGACCGCGATCCCGTCGTCGACGCGGTCGTGCGGTTGGTCGGTCGATGATCGGCCGCCGGCACCCCGCCTTCGCGCGCACCGACCACCGCCCGTGGGCGCTCCCGAAGCGACCGTGGGCCTGGCGCCAATCGTGGCGCGAGCTGCTGTTCGTGCATTGGCCGGTGCCGGCCGCCGTGCTGCGGCCGCTGGTCCCGGCGGGGCTCGAGGTCCAGGAGTTCGACGGGACGTCGTGGGTGGGCGTCGTCCCCTTCCGCATGGAGGGCGTGATGCGGCGGCCGTTCCCCGACCTGCCCGGGGTCTCCGCCTTCCCGGAGCTGAACGTCCGGCTCTACGTCGAGGCCGACGGCAAGCCCGGCGTCTGGTTCCTGAGCCTCGACGCCGCCAATCCGCTGGCCGTCTGGGCCGCGCGTCGCTTCCTCCACCTGCCGTACTACCTCGCCGACATCGCGATGGAGCGGAAGGGCGACGACCTCACCTTCGCCTCGCAGCGGCGCGGGGCGCCCGAGCGCTTCGAAGCGACGTACGGCCCGACCGGACCCGACGAGGAAGCGGTCGCCGGCACCTTCGAGCATTGGCTGACCGAGCGCTACTGCCTCTACGCCGCGACGCCGAACGGACGGCTGCTGCGCAACGAGGTCCACCACGCGCCCTGGCCGCTGCAACCGGCCTACGCGTACCTCGAACCGAACACCCTGCTCGCGGGCTTCGGCATCGATGTGGGCCCCGGTCGGCCGCACGTCCGCTACGCCGAAGGCGTCGACGTCGTCGTGTGGGACGCGGAGGTCGTCTCGTCCGCAGGCTGACGACCGTCACCCGACGATGCCCGGCCGCCCCGGCCGCAGGTACGCGACCCAGTACACCCCCGCCACGAGCAGCGTCCCACCGACGACGTTGCCGACGGTGACCGCGGCGAGGTTCGCGGCCATGGCCCCGGCGGGCACCACGCCGCCGCCGGCCAGCGCCGCGCCGTAGGGCAACAAGAACCAGTTGGCGACCACGTGCTCGAAACCGAGCGCGACGAAGGCGGCGATGGGCAGCAGGACCGCCACCACCTTGTCGGTGACGCTGCGACCGCCCATCGCCAACCACACGGCCAGGCACACCAGCGCGTTGCAGAGCACCCCGCGCGCGAAGGCCTCCCCCATCGTCAGGCCGACCTTGGCCGTGGCCACCTCGACGGCGGTGGCGCCGAGGGCGCCGCCGCCCAGCGTCTCGATCCCGGCCCACACGACCAGCACCACCGTCCCGAGGGCGCCGACCGCGTTGCCGAGGTAGACCAGGACCCAGTTGCGCAACACGTCGCGCACGCCGATCCGACCGCTCGCCCAGGCCATCGCCAAGAGGTTGTTGCCGGTGAAGAGCTCGGCGCCACCCACGACCACGAGCACCAGTCCGAGGCCGAAGGCGAGCCCGCCGAGCAGCCGCGTCGGACCCAGACCCAGGTCCGAGCCGGTGACGGTGATCAGGTAGAAGACCGACCCGAGCGCGATGAAGGCGCCGGCGAGCACCGCCAGCACCACCAGCGTCACCGCGTCCAGGCGCGCCTTCGCCACCCCCTGGCGCTCGACCAGGTGCGCGATCTCGGCGGGCGGGTGGGCGTCGGAGGTGGGCGCGACGGGTTCCATACCCCCTAGCGTGGCACGCGCGGGTCGGGCGGCGGCGCCTAGCCGCTGTGCTCCGCGGCCGCCCGCGCCCGCAGCAGCGCCCGCGCCTGGGCGAGCGACACGACGAGCGGGTTCGCCGCGAGCGCGCGCTCGATCGCGTCGGGATCCGCCGACCAGATCGCGTCGGCGGCGGCGGCCTGGTAGTCGGCCAGCATGCGGATCAGGCCGACCGTATCGCGCTCGAAGCGCGGTTGCGGCAGCGGCGTCGCGACGCCGCCGGCGACGTCGCAGGCGACCTCGACGATGCGCTCGGGATCGAGATCGGGCAACGCGCCGTCGTTGCGCACGTTCAGCGTGAGGCGCGCGCGCTCGCCGGTCGCGAAGGCGCGCAGCACCCGCACCGCGAAGTCGCCGAACACCGACCCGCCGCGGCCACCCGTCGCCTGTGGCTCGGCGGCCCGCGCTTGCTCCGCGAAGTGGCGGTACATGCCCGGCAGTTCGGCGGCGATCACCTGGGCGCGCGTCCGCCCGGCAGCCCGAGCCTCGGCCACGCTCTCGTCGCGGAAGTAGTAGTACGGCAGGTAGCCGTTGGGGACGCGGCCGTACGCCTTCGTCAGCGCGAACTGGCGCTGCACCTTGGGGGCCACGTCGGGGCGCCCCTGCACCGCGTCGGCCGCGGCCGCGAGCCGCGCGACGCCGTCCTCCCCTTCGACCCGACAGGCCGTGCTCCACGTGGCGTGGTTGACGCCGGTCGAGGCGAGCTCGATCGCCGCCGGCGGCAGCCCCAGCGCGGCGGCGAGGTGCACGCGGTCGTCGTCGGTCTGGTCGCAGATCGCGACGCAGCGCGCGTCGGTGTGGCGCGCGAGCCCTTCTGCGACGATCTGGGTGGGGTTGGTGTAGTTGACGACGAGCGCGCCGGGGGCGTGGGCGGCGACCTCCGAGGCGATCGCGCGCATGACCGGCAGGGTGCGCATCGCGAAGAAGAAGCCGCCCGGACCGATCGTCTCCTGCCCGATCACGCCGAACTCGAGCGGCACCCGCTCGTCGAGGTGGCGCGCCGCCAGGCCCCCCTCGCGGAAGGTGGTGAGCACGAAGTCGGCCCCCTCGAGCGCGCGGACGCGGTCGCCGGTGGCGGTGAGGCGCAGCGGCGTCCCCTCGAGCAGGCGGCGGCCGAGCCGCTCGACGATCGCCAACTCGGGGGCGGCGACGTCCATGAGCGCCAGCTCGACCTCGCCGAAGGCGGCGGCCTCGTCCGCGAAGGCCTGCAGCAACCCGGGGGCGTAGGCGCTGCCCCCGCCGATGATCGCGATCTTCATGCGCGTTCCTCCAAATCGGCGCGCCTCGGGGCGGCGGTCGCGCCGCCGTAGGCGGTCGTGGCGCGCGCACCGCACCACGCGCCGCGCGCCAGACACGCGTCGAGCGGCAGCCCCGCCCACCAGGCGTCGAGGAACCCGGCGTCGAAGACGTCGCCGGCGCCCGTGGGGTCGACGGCGGCCACCTCCGGGGAGGCGACGTGGTGCGGCGCTCCGTCGGGACCGCGGCCCCAGGCGCCGGCAGCGCCGTCCTTGACCACGGTGACGCGGGTCGGGCGCTCGGCGGCGAGGCGGTCCAGCAGCGTCTCGGCCAAGGCCTCGTCCTCGGCAGGGTCACCAGGACCCGCGACCAAGCGCGCCGCCTCCATCCGGTTCGGCAGCAGCACGTCGACGTCGCGCACCATGGCGCGCACGCGCGGGTCGGCGAGCGCGCGCTCGTCCCAGCCCGGGTCGAACGAGATGCTCGCGCCCGCCTCTCGCGTCGTCGCGACCAGGTCGGGGTCGGCGAAGACGGCCGGGAACCCGGCCACGTGCACGTGCTCGGCGCCCGTGGCGTCGAGCGCGGCCGCCAGGTCGCTGGCGGCCCCACCCCCGCCCAGATACGTCGCGAACGCCCGGTCGTGCGCCCCGCTCAGGACCGCCGTCACCGGCGTCGCCGCACCCGTGCGCCCGCCCGCGAACGTCCCGTCGATGCCTTCCTCGTCGAGCAGCCGCCGCACCGCCGCGCCCAACGCGTCGTCGCCGAGGTCGGCGACCAGGGCGACGCGGTGCCCCAGGCGCGCGAGCGCGATCGCCGTGATCGCGCTGCCGCCAGCGGCCACGCGGAAGCTGCGGGCGAACACCTCCTCGCCCCAGGCCGGCAGCCGCTCCAGGCCGCCGAGCACCAGGTCGGCGTACGTCGGACCGATCACCAGGACCTGCTGCGCGCGCGTCCTCACGCGAGCTGCGCTCCGTCGGGCGCGAGGCCGAGCGCGGCGAGCGCGGCGTGCCGGTAGGGCGAGGGCACCGGACCGGCCAGGATCGGGTCGTTCGTTCGGCGCATCCAGTCCACCAGTTCGCGCTTCAGTTCGGCGGCGACGCCGGCCAGAGCCGGGTCGTCGATGCGGTTGCGCCGCTCCTCGGGGTCCTCGAGCAGGTCGTAGAGCTCGAGGGGTGGACGTTCGGTGGCGATCTCGTCGACCATCGTCGCCGCGATCGGGCTGCGGAGCACGTCGCCGGGCACGTTCATGATGTCGACCTCGAGGTTGGCGATCAGCTTGTAGCGCTCGCCGCGGACGGCGCGCATCGGCTCATAGGCGGTGTGGAAGGTCTTCTCGGCGAACACCAGGCGCTGGTGGTCGGACGCCTCGCCGCGCAGCACCTTCCAGTAGCTGCGACCGTGCAACCCCTCCGGGACCTCGATCCCCAGCCCCTCGAGGAGCGTCGGGACCAGGTCGACGTGGCTGACCATGGCGTCGCTGCGGCGGCCGCCGACGATGCCGGCGGAGGGCCAGCGCATGATCAGCGCGACGCCGATGCCGGCATCGAACATCGTCGCCTTCGCGCGTGGCATCGCCAGGCCATGGTCGGTGGTGAAGACCACCCAGGTGTCGTCGCGGTCCCCGCGCTCGTCGATCGCCGCGAGGATGCGGCCGACGCCCTCGGCCATCGCCGCGATCGCGCCCTGCAGCTCGGCCAGCTCCTCGCGGGCTGCGGCGGTGTCGGGAAGGTACGGGGGCACCTCGACGCCGCGCTCGCTCCGCGGCGGCTGGTCTCGGAAGCGCCCCTGCGCGTCGCGGTGCGGTTCGAGGAAGCCGACGTTCAGGAAGTAGGGGCCGGTCGCGCCGTGGACGACGTCCACCGCCGCGGCGGCGACCGTGGCGGCGTCGGCGTGAGCGGCCGCGTGGTGGTCGAAGCCGAGCGCCCGGACGTTGGCCGGTGTGTCGTGGGCCACGTGCTGGACGCCCACGTGGGCGGTCGACCAGCCCGCGTCCCGAAGGTAGTGCGCCAGGTACCGGACGTCGTCGTGCAGCGCCCAGTCGAAGGGGGCGTGGGCGAGCCCGAGCATGCCGACGTCGTGGGCGTGGCGTCCGGTGTAGAGCGCGGCTCGGCTCGGGCTGCACTGCGGCGCGGTGGCGTAGGCGCGCTCGAACAGCACGCCCTCGGCCGCGAGCGCATCGAGCGCAGCGGACGGCACCGCCTCGTGGCCGTAGCAGGCGAGGTGGCGACCGAGGTCGTGGCAATCGATGACGACGAGGTTGGGGTGCGGAGGCGCGGCGTCGCTCATGGCGTCATCCCTTCACCGAACCGGCGGTGAGGCCGGCGGCGATGCGCTGCTGGAAGACCAGCACCAGCAGCACCAGCGGCAGCGTGACGATCATCGCGGCCGCCATGATCTCGGCGATCGGCTCCTGCTGCTCGACCACCCCGGCGAACTGGGCGATCGCGACGGGCACGGTCTGCGCCGATGGGTTGGTGATCGTGAACGAGAGCGCGAACAGGTACTCGTTCCACGAGACGATGAAGGTGAGCAGCCCGGTGGTGACGAGCGCCGGCACCGTGAGCGGCAGCAGGATGCGCACGAAGATCTGCGCGGTGGTGGCGCCGTCGACGACGGCGGCCTCCTCGATCTCGCGCGGCAACCCGCGGAAGAAGCTCGTGAGCACCCAGGTCGCGAACGGCAGCGTGAAGAGCGGGTAGGCGAACAGGAGCGCCGCCTGGGTGCCGTAGAGCCCGAGCTCGCGCACGTTGACGTACAGGCCCGACAGCACCGCGATCTGCGGGAACATCGTCATGGCCAACACGGCGTAGAGCATGGCGGTCTTCCCGCGGAAGCGCAGGCGCCCCAGCGCGTACGCGGCCAGCGAGCCCGCGGTCAGGGCCGTGAGCGCGCTGCCGCCGGCGACGATCACCGAGTTGAAGAGCGAGCGCATGAAGGGCGCGCTCGAGAGCACGTTCGCGTAGTTCTTCAAGGACGGGTCGCGCGGGATCAGCCGCGCGGCGCCGAACAGCTCGCTCTCCCCCTTGAGCGAGGTCGAGATCGCCCAGACGAAGGGCGTGAGGGCGTAGACGACGATGACCGCGACCACCAGGTAGAAGGGCAGGCGTCCGAGCGCGCGGGTCCAGGGGCTGCGGGTCACGTGCGGTTCACCCCCAGGAAGCGGACGTAGAGCATGGCGATGCCGAAGATGAGGAAGAAGATGAGCACGCCGATCGCCGAGGCGTATCCGGCCTGCTGGTTGTTGATCAGCGCCTCGTAGGTGTACGTCGACACGCTGTGCTCGGAGCGCCCGAACAACACGTTGAAGAGGTCGAAGACGCGCAGCGCGTCCAGGGTCCGGAAGATGAGCGCCACGGCGATCGCCGGACGCAGGAGCGGCAGCGTGATCGCGAAGAACTCGCGCACCCGGCTCGCCCCATCGACGCGCGCCGACTCGTAGAGCTCCTTGGGGATCACCTGCAGGCCGGCGAGCAGCAGCAGCGCCATGAAGGGCGAGGTCTTCCAGACGTCGATCATGATCGCCGACGGGAGCTGCAGCGCGGACGACGACAGCCACGCCTGCGGCGACTCGATCGCGCCGGTCAGCATGAGCACGCGGTTGACCAGGCCGGCGCTGCTGTCCTTGAGCATCAGCTCCCAAAGGCGCGCCGACACGACGGTCGGGATCGCCCACGGGACGAGCATGACGGCGCGCATCGCGCCGCGGCCGCGGAACTCCGAGTGCACGGTCATCGCGATGAAGAGGCCGATCACGAGCTCGAAGGACACGCTGGCCGCCGCGAACACCAAGGTGACCCACACGCTGCGCCACCAGGTGCGGTCGAGCGCGTTCACCGCGATCGCCCGGCCGGGTCCCGTGACGACCGGAAGGTCCCACGTGAAGGCCGTGCGGTAGCCGTCGAGGAGCAGCTCGCGCGGCAGCGGATCCCATCGGAGGCGACCGTCGGGTCCGCGGACGCACGTCCCGTCGTCGTCGGTGCGGCAGGCGATCTCGTCGAAGCGGAGGCTCAGGAGGCGGCGGTAGTTGGCGAGCCCGACGAAGGCGGGGACGTCGTCGGAAGCGAAGCGCTTGTCGGTGAGGCTGGTGATGACGGTCGCTTCGAGCGGACGGGCGGCGACCACGAGCAAGATAAGGAGTGCGGGGACGAGCAGGATCCAGGCGGTGCGCGACTCGCGAGCGACGAGCGATTCTTCGCGCAGATCGGGCGCCCGTGCGGAACGGGCGAGGGCGGTGCGGAGCACGGTCGCGACGAGCGCCGCGAGCCCCGGCCCTGCGACCCCACCGGCGAGCGCGGGCCACGCGGCGCCGTCGGCGAGCAAAGGCGCGCCCTGGACCACGCGGACGACCGCGACCGCCGCGAGGAGCAGCGCCAACCAGGTCACGGCGTCGCGCGCCGAGCGGAGCGCGCCGACGTCGCGGCGCGCCACGCCGACGCCCAGCACGACGGCCAGGGCGCCGAGGGCGAGCACGAGGCCCGGCAGCACCAGCCCGAAGCCGTCGAGGACGGCCATGACGGCGGAAGGGCGCTCGCTGCCGAGCGACGCGTCGAAGGCGCTGCGCACCCCCGGGTCGACGGCGACGAGGAGCGCCAATCCTGCGACGGCGGCGACGCCGAGTGCTCCGAGGGCGCCACCGAGGAGGACGGTCCCGGACGTTCGCCGGGCCGTGGGCGGAGGGGCTGTCGTCATCGAGGCTCCCTGGAGACCGCCACGCGCGGCGGTGGAGGCCGCCCCGCCTCCTCTCGGAGACGGGGCGGATCGTGGCGGTTCGCGTTCAGTTGCCGAGCAGCGCCTGCAGGTCGAGCTCGAGCAGGGTCATCGCCGTCGCGGCGTCCTCGTCGCCCGAGAGGACGTCGTGGACCGCGGTCGAGTAGAGGGTCGACACCTGGTTGTAGAGCGAGCCGGTGACGGTCGACGGGCGCGGGGCGGCGCCCATGAAGACGGCGTCCAGGCCGGCGAAGATCGGCACCGCTTCGATGACGTCCTCGTCCTGGTAGAGCGCGGCGATCGTCGGGTTGATCGAGCTCATGATCGCGCGGCGCTTCTGCTCCTCGAAGGAGGCGAAGTGCTTGGCGAAGGCCACGGCCGCGTCGACGTTCTCGCTGAAGCGGTTCACGCCGATGCTCCAGCCACCCATGGTCGCGGCGTAGGTGCCCGAGGCGCCCTCGGGCAGCGCGGAGACGGCGAAGACGTCGCTGATCGCTTCGCTGGTGAGGCTGACGCTGTACGCGTAGGGCCAGTTGCGCATGAAGGCGGCGTTCCCGGCGTGCCAGACGGCGCGGGCGTCGTCCTCGACGTAGCTCAGGACGCCCGGAGGGCTGATCGTGCCGATCCAGCCGGCGGCGCGTTCGAGCGCGCCGATCATGGCGTCGTTGTTGACCTGGATCTCGCCTTCGGGCGAGACGATGCTGCCGGCGCCCTCGGAGAGCTGCCACTCGAGCGCGTTGCAGGTCAGACCCTCGTAGTTGTTGCCCTGCCACACGAAGCCCCAGAAGTCGGCGTTGCCATCCGAGCGCTCGCCCTCCTGGATCGTGGTGGCCATCGCGGTGAGGTCGTCCCACGTGGCGGGCGGGCCGTCGAAGCCGTACTTCTCGAGGAGGTCGGTGCGGTAGTACAGCATGCCGGCACCGAGGCGGAAGGCGATCGCGACCATCTCGTCGCCGATGGTGTTGTTCTGGATGTAGCCCGGGAAGTGGGCGGCGAGCTCTTCCTCGCTGAAGTAGGGCTTGAGGTCGACGAGGTTCTCGGCGAGCACACCGGGCCAGATGACGTCGACGCGGAGCACGTCGATGTCGCCGCTGCGCCCCTCGAACATCGTCAGGTAGTTCGCGAGCACGTCGGACGCGCTGGCGGGGCCGGGGACCACCTCGACGGTGATGTTCGGGCAGGCGGCCTCGAAGGCGGCGACGGTCTCGGCATCGACGACCGGCAGGTTGCCCACGGGGTCGCCGAGGTACGTGATGGTCGCGGGCTCGTCGGTGACGCAGTCGATGGCGCCGGACTGGGCGAAGGCGAGCGTCGGCAGCAGGAGCGCCAACGCCAGGATCAAGCGGGTTCGGTGGAGCATGCGGGGTTCCTCCAGGTGCGGCGCGCGAGCGCCGGGGTTCGGGGCGGGGCGGGGTACGCATCGGTCGGTCGTCGGGTCGGTCCTCACCTCCTCCGGGGCGCGCCCGGCTCCACCCACACGGGGGAGCTCCACGCCCACTGGTCGTTGCGCTGGCGGACCCGGACGCGATACGCGTCGGTGTCGACGGTGCCGGTCCGGTGCGGGAGGGCGAAGCGCACGGCGTACTCGCTCTCGGGTACGGCGCGGTGGAAGGCGATCGCGGGCGACACGAAGCCGCCGAGGTGGTGGGTGCGGTCCCCCTCGCTCAGGTCGCGGAGCGGGACGCACAGCCGCTGCCCGTTCACCGTCGCTTCGAGGTAGGTGGCGTCGTCGCCGCGCACCTCCAGCGCGAGCCCTTCCATGGCGGGCAGCGCCGAGAGCGGGTTGGGGTACGTGCTCGTGGTGAAGCGCAGCGCGTCGTCGCCGAGGCGTTCGAGCGCATGGGGGGCGTGATCGGTGCCTGGCGGCGGCACGACGCTCGGGTACGGTCCGCGGAAGCGCGGTTCGACGCCGACCAACGCGCCGTCGCGCACGCGGAGCTCGACCTCCCAGGCGATCGGCCGGTCGGCTTCGCCCCAACCGACCTCCACGTGGACCTTCGCGAGGCCGCCGCGGTACGGCTGCGGGAGCACGCTCTCGCGGTGGATCACGCGTTCGTCGTGAAGCACCTCGACGTACTCGAGGCCGGCGCCGCCGCGCACCGCCACCTGAACGTCGCGCTCCGGGCCGGCCTCGACGACGTCGCCCATGAGGGCGCCGTCGACGGTGAAGGCGAGCTCGATGCGATCGCCGGTGAGGGCGTAGGTGCGGCGGCGCCGGAGCGCGTCGAACAGCGCGTCGCGGTCCAGCGCGCCCATCCAGGCGCCGAGGCGGCCGAAGCCGTACGCGCCGGGGACGGCGTTGTGGTGGTCGGTCGAGCCCACGACCCCGAAGCGCAGACCGCGCTTCCAAGCGTGGCGCGCGGTGCTGCGCTCGTCGAGCGGGCCCATCGCGTGCAAGTACGGCACCGGGCCGTCGCCGCTCTCGGCCGCCCCGTGGAACGACACGATCTCGACCACGGGGCTCAGCTCCGGCTCGAACGCGCCCCAATCGATCCCGCGGAAGCCGTGCGCGTACCCGACGTGGTGCGGGATCACGAGCGCATCGGTCGGCAGCGCGCGGACCGCGGCGCGCAGCGCCGGCAGGTCGGGGGCGTCGAGGATGCGGCTCTGGCCACCATCGCGGAAGTAGACGCAGTGGTCGCCGTACGCGATCGAGTGCCACTCGAACGACGGCACCGCGACGAAGCGTCCGGGCTCGTCGGCGGCGTCGATGCGCGCGAGGTAGCCGTCCCAGCCGGCACGAGCGCGCTCGAAGCCGAGCCGGTGGTAGTCGACCAGGTAGCCCAGGTCGGGGTCGTCCTCGGGCACGTCGGGCCAGGCGCCGTGGACGGTGACGCTCGCGAAATCGAGCTGCAGGCGGGCGTTGCGCAACGCCTGATCGAGGCTGCCGCGGCCGTAGCTGACGTCGCAGTGGTTGTGCAGGTCGCCGTAGCGCGCCCGTAGGTCCTCGTAACCGGGGAGCATGGGATCGATCGGCCTCCAAGGGCTCGCACGGAGCCAGGGTCGAAGCGGAGCCAGGGTCGAAGCGGAGCGCGGTCGTCGGCGCGATGTATTCGTTACCCTTTTGTATTACGCTTATCGAAAGCCTGTCAAGCCCGGCCGCCCCCGCGTCCGGTATCGTCGACCCCTCGCGCGCCACCGCGCACCCGACCGACCCTGGACCCTCCCATGGACACCCAACGCGCCGTCGTCTCCCGCCTGCTCACCCGCCCGCACTCGCTCGCCGACCTCCGCGACGCGACGGGCATCAGCGTGCCCACGCTGCGGCGCGCGGTGCAGGCCCTCCTCGACGGCGGGTGGGTGCGGGTCGCCGGACGCGCCCTGGCCACCGGCGGGCGCCCGGCGACGCTCTACGGCGTCGACCCGACCCACCACCTGCTCGTCGGCGTGTTGCTCGAACACCCCGGCCTGCGCCTCGTGGCGACCGACCTGCTCGGTCACGTGCTGGACGAACGCGTCCCCGAAGGCGTGGGCGACCTCGACCCCGACGCGGTCGTCGGCCACGTCGTGGCGTACCTGACCCACCTGCGCGCGCGCTTCCGCGAGCGCCACCCGATCGGGATCGGCGTGGCGAGCCCGGGCTACGTCGACCCGACCACCGGTTCGGTCCTCGCGATCGGCCGCGTTCCCAGCTGGAACAACCTGCCGTTGCGGCAGCGCCTCGCCGAGGCCACCGGCCTGCGCGTCACGATCGGCAACGACATCGACGCGATGGCGGCGGTCGAGTTCGGCGACCTCCACGACGAGCGCACCTTCGCCTACGTGGGCGTCACCGAAGGGCTCAAGTTCAGCCTCTTCCTCGCCGGGCGACCGTACGTCGGCCCCTTCGGCAACGCCGGCCTCGTCAACCCCCATCTGCTCGTCGCGCACGGCGCGCGCGCGAACGCCGGCGCGCTCCTGACCGTCCACGGCATGGTGGCCGCCTACCTGGAGTCGAGCCCGAAGCGAGGCGCCGGCGCCGCGCGGGTCGAGGCGCGGTCGGACGCATGGGCGCGGTTCCGGGCCGTCCTCGAACTGGCGGACGAAGGCGAGGACGCCGTCGCGATCGAGCTCGCCGAGGCCATGATCGATCTGCTCGGCGCGCAGCTGGCCTCGTTCGTCTACCTGATCCAACCGGAGCTGCTCGTGATCGGCGGCGCGCTGGCGGAGGCCCCCGCCCGCATCCTGGCGGCGATCGAGGCCGCGCTGCGGCACCGGCTCCCGACGCTGCTCGACAACAAACTGGCCGTCCGGCGCGCGCGCGACGCCGCGCCGAGCGCGGCCACGGTCGGCGCCACGCGCGCCTTCCTGCAACGCTTCCTCGCGGAAGAAAACCAGCCGCTCATCGGCGCGTCGTCGTCAGGCTCGGACACGGCCGCAGCCTGAACCGCTCATGGCGGCGCGGCGCCGCGGCCATCATCACTGTCAACCCTCGACTTCGAGCGTCACCTTCAGGTTCCCCCTGCGGGTCTCGCCGTGCACCTCGAGCACCCGAAAGCGCCCCAACCCGTCGGCCCACACCTCGTCGCCCACGGCGGCCTCCGCGCTCTTCCCGGCGCGCGCGCCGTTGAGGTGCACGCGGCCCGCCGCGATGCCCTTGGTGAACCAGCTGCGCGACACGCCGAACGCCTTGGCGCCGAGCGCGTCGACGCGCAGCGACGGGACCACCGCGTCCCGCCGGCGCGTGCGGCCTTGGGCCAGGCGCTCGAGCGGCACCTCGACCCCGGGTACCCCCGCTGGACGCACCGCCACCAGCGCATCCACGACCTCGGCCGTCGCCACGACCGCGGCGCCGTCCGCGTCGAGCACCACGTCGCCCAAGGCACCGGCGTCGACGCCCGCCGCGGTGGCGGACGCGCGCACGGTCCCCTCGTCGCGGACCTGGGCGAACCACACCGCCGTCAAGCGCGGACCGGCGTGGGGCACCTGCTCGGGGTGCGCGGTCACCACCCGGCGTTCGGCCGCGGGGCGACCGCCGTCCACGCTGACGCCCACGCCCGCACGGCGCAGCTCGGACGCCAACGCATCGGCATCGGCGGGCTCGAGGAACGGGCTCGACGCCACCCGACCGCCGCGGGCGGCTGCCGTCAACGCATCGACGGCCGAGCGTCCTGCGCGCTCAGCGGACGTCGCGCACCTCGATCCCCTTGGCCTTCAGGCGCTCGGGGAAGCCCTCGGCGTCCTCCCCCGCCACCCGCAGCACCAGCCGGCGGCGGTGGCCCTCGCTCACGCCGGCCGTCACGACGGCGACCACGTTCGACGGCGGCGCCGCCTCGGCCGCCCGCGCGAGCACGCCCGGCTCGTCGGGCAGGTCGACGGTCACCCGCGTGCCGCCCTCGCGCAGGCCCAGGAAGCGCACGAACGCGCGCAACAGGTCCGTGATCGTGAGGATGCCGACCAGCTTGCCGTGGTCCACGACCGGCAGACCGGACACCCGGTGCGTCTCCATGAGCAGCGCGGCCTCCTCGATGGCGTCCTCGGGACCGATCGTCATGACGGGCGCGGTCATGACTTCCTTGATCGTCAGCTTCGACAGCAGGTAGTTGAGCTCGTAGACCGAGAGGCTCGTGGCCTTGGAGGGCGTCGCCTCCTTGAGGTCGCGGTCGGTGACGATGCCGACGAGCTTGCCGTCGCGCACGACCGGCAACCGGCGGTAGCCGCCGTCGCGCAGTTGCTGCATGGCCTCCATGACGGGGGTGGCGGCGGTCACGGTCTGCGGGTCGGCGGTCATCCAATCGCGCACCAACATGGTTCCTCCTCGCCGGAGCCCTCGGCGGGCGCCGCGGCCGCGCGGCGCCGGACGCGAGGCGCCGGGGCACGGGACGGTTCCGGGATCTGCCGCACGATACCAACTCGGCCGCGCACCTCGTACTCCTCGTGGGCCACCTCGCGCGCGGGACGACCCTGGACCACGCGCGTGGACGACGCAGCGAGGTCGAGGTCCATGCGATGCCCGTGGCATGATGCCGGCATGCGCTCCAGCCACGACCCGCTCGGCCAGCCCCTCCCCGCCGAATCCGGACCGCTGCGGCTGGCCGTGCTCGGCTCTACCGGCTCGATCGGCACCCAGACGCTCGACGTTGCCCACTGGCAGGGGCACGAGGTCGTCGGTTTGGCGGCGGGTCGGAACGCCGACGTCCTGGTCGCGCAAGCCGAGCGCTGGCGGCCACCTCTCGTCGCGTGCGACCCGGACGTCGCCGACGCCGTGCGGTCCCGATTGCCTCCGGGGACCCGTCTGGTCGTCGGCGAGGCCGGCGCCGCCGAGGTCGCCGCCATGGATGCGGACGTCGTGGTGGCCGCCATCCCGGGCTTCCGTGGGCTCGGCCCCACGCGCGCCGCGCTGCGCGCCGGTCGCCACGTGGCGCTGGCGAACAAGGAGGCGATGGTGTGCGCGGGACCGCTGGTCTGGGCCGAGGTCGAGGCTCATGGCGCGCGCCTGACGCCGGTGGATTCCGAGCACGCCGGTCTGTACCAGACGCTGCTCGGCGAACCCCTCGAGGGGGTGGCGGCGCTCGTCCTGACCGCGTCCGGCGGTCCGTTCCGCGAGGGGCCAGCCGACCTGTCGACGGTCACGCCCGAGCAAGCGCTCGCGCACCCGACGTGGCGCATGGGGCCCAAGGTGACGATCGACTCCGCGACGCTCTTCAACAAGGGGCTCGAGGTGCTCGAAGCGGCCTACCTGTTCCGGGTTCCGCTGGAGCGCATCGAGGTGGTCGTGCACCCGCAGTCGCTCGTGCACGCGCTCGTGCGCTTCCACGACGGTTCGATCAAGGCGCAGATCGGCCCCCACGACATGCGCCTCCCGATCCAGTACGCCCTGCACGCCCCCGCGCGCCCGCCGGTTCCGTTGGCGCCGCTGCCGCTCGAAGGGACGTGGAGCTTCCACCGCCCCGACCTCGTGCGCTTCCCGGCGCTGGCCGCGGCGTACGCCGCCGGCCATGCCGGCGGCGACGCCCCGGTGCGCCTGAACGCGGCGGACGAGGTCGCCGTCGCCGCGTTCCTGGACGGCGGGCTCCCCTTCACGGGCATCGCGCGCGTGCTCGACGACGCGCTCGACCACGCCGAGACGGCCGCCCCGGGGTGGGACGACCTGGCGGCGATCGACGCCGACGCCCGCGCGCGGGCGTCCGAGGCGGTCGCTCGGGCCCTCCGGAACGCCCCCTGATGCTCGGTCGTGGCTGGCGCCTGCCGTTCCGGCCCTTCGGCGTGCCGATCGAGCTCGACCCCACCTTCGCGCTCGTGCTGCCGCTGTTCGCCTGGCTGATCGGGTCGCAGGTGGCGGCCTACGCCGAGCTGCTCGGCGGCCTCGGGGTGGTGCTGGACCCCGAGCCGCTCACCCGCGGGGCCACGCCCTGGCTGCTGGGCGCCGCCGGCGCGCTGGGCCTGTTCACGAGCGTGCTGATCCACGAGCTCGGCCACGCGCTGGCGGCGCGCGCGTACGGCGTCAAGACGCTGCGCATCACGCTCTGGTTCCTGGGCGGCGTGGCGCAGCTCGACGAGCTGCCGCGCACACGCGGGGCGGAAGCCGTCGTGGCGATCGTCGGACCGATCACCAGCGCGCTGCTGTCGCTGACCTTGGCGGCCCTGCTGCGCGCCGAAGCGGTGGCCGGGGGGCTCGCCTTCGTCGTCAGCTACCTCGCGATCACGAACGCGGGCCTGGCGCTGTTCAACCTCCTGCCGGCGCTGCCGCTCGACGGCGGTCGGGTGCTCCGCTCGCTCCTCGTCTTCCCGCTCGGCGAGGCGCGCGCGACGGCGGCGGCCGGCGGCGTGAGCCGCGCCGTGGCGATCGCGCTCGGGATCTACGGCTTCCTGACCTTCCAAGTCTTCCTCCTCGCGATCGCCTTCTTCATCGACGCCGCGGGCCGCGCCGAGGTCGGCGCCGCCCGTGCGCGCCGCGCGTTCGAGGGGCGCCGCGTGCGCGACGCCATGACCGCCGAACCCATCACCGTCGACCTCGCCTGGACGGCCGGGCAACTGCGGCGCCTGCGCGCGTTCCGCCACCACACCGCGTACCCGGTGACGGGCGTGGACGGCGCGCCGCTCGGGATCGTGCGGGCCGACGACCTCGACGGGGTCGAGGACGCGATCAGCGCCGCCGACCTGATGCGTCCGGTGGAGACCGTGCGCGCCGACGCCGACCTCGACGCGACCGTGCGGCAGCTCGCGACCACGGCGGCGGGCCGCTTCGCGGTCGTGGACGCCGACGGCCAGTTGGTGGGCATGCTCACCAAGGCGGACGTCGTGCGGTGGCTCCAGAGCGCCGAGGACGCCCAGAGCGGTGATGGTGGCGGCGCGACCAAGCAGCGCCCCGGCCCCATGGCAGACTGAGCCCATGCCGCTGCCGCAGAGGTTCCGCCCGTGCTGACCGCCGTCGTCTTCGTGACCGTCCTGCTAACGGCGGTGCTGGTGCACGAGCTCGCGCACTACGCCAACGCGCGGAGCGTGGGGCTCCCCGTGCGCGCGTTCAGCATCGGGATGGGCCCCGTGATCGCCCGCTGGCGCTGGCAGGGGACCGAATGGCGGCTCTCGCTGCTGCCGCTCGGGGGATACGTCGACCTTCCCGGCATGGCGGCGAAGGTCAACGAGGACGGTTCGCTCGCCCATCCCGACGACGGCTTGGCCGTACGGCCGCTCTACCAGAAGCTCTGGGTGTTGGTGGGTGGCGTGGTCGCGAACTACGCGCTCGGCATCGTGCTCCTCGCCGTGGCCGTCGTCTTGGCCCCGACGTACCGAGAGGTCGTGACCGGCGAGGCGCCGAACGTGCGCGGCACGGTCGTCGCAGGCGTCGCCGACGGCTCGCTGGCCGAGTCGGTCGGCGTGCGCGCCGGTGAGCGTTTGGTCGCGATCGGCGGCACCATCGATCCGACGCCCGATCAGGCCGTCGCCGCCATCCAGGGCGCCGACGAGTTGACCCTGGTGCTGGCCGACGAAGCCGGCAACGAGCGCACGCTCACGGTGCCGTGGCCCCCCACCGACCTCGCCGAGGGCGCCACTCCGGTGCTCGGGGTGCAGCTCACGCCCGCCGAGGTCGACGCCGTCGGCTTCGGCACGGCGCTCGCCGAGTCGGCGGCGTTCGGCGTCCGGGTGTTCCCCGACATGGTGGTCGGCTTCGTCCGCGGCTTCGGCTCCGCCCTGAGCGGGCGGCCGAACGAGGACGTGGCCGGTCCGGTGGGCATGGTGACGATGGTCGGTCAGGCGGCGCAGGTCGGGCTCGCGCCGGTGCTGCTCCTGGCGGCGTTGATCAACTTCTCGCTCGCCGTGTTCAACCTCCTGCCCATCCCCGGCCTCGATGGCGGTCGGATGCTGCTCGCGACGATCGTCGCCATCCGCGGGCGCCCCTTCAAACCAGGGCAGGAAGAGGCGTTCCACTTCGTCGGGATCGCGGCGGTCCTCGCGCTCATCGTGCTGATCACGGTCCAGGAACTCGGCGGACTGCTCGGCGGATGAACCCACCCCTCGACTGCGTCGTCGTGATCCCGGCGTTCGAGGAACAGAACACGGTCGCGTCGGTCGTGCGCGTGGCGGTCGCGGCCGAGATCGGTCCCGTCGTCGTCGTCGACGACGGTTCGCGCGACGGCACCGCGGACGCGGCGCGCGCGGCCGGAGCCGAGGTGCTCCGGCTCGAGGCGAACGTCGGCAAGGGGGGCGCGTTGGCGGCCGCGGCGTTCGACCGCCACGAGGCCGTCGTCGTGCTGCTCGACGCGGACCTGACCGGTCTGACGGCCGACCACGTGCGCGCGCTCGCCGCTCCCGTGCGCGACGAGGGCGTCGACATGACGCGCGGGGTCTTCGACGGCGGTCGGTGGATGACGACCGTCGCCCAGCACGTCGCGCCGCTCCTCAACGGCCAGCGCGCCATCCGACGCGAACTGCTGCGAGCCGTGCCCGGCCTGGCCGAGAGCCGCTACGGCGTCGAGGTGGCGATCACCGAGCACGCCCGGAGGCAGCGCTGGCGCACCCGCGACGTGTCGCTGCGGGGCGTCTCGCAGGTGATGAAGGAGGAGAAGCGCGGCTGGTGGCGCGGGCAGAAGGTGCGCTGGACCATGTACTTCGAGATCCTGAGGCAAGCGCTCCGGCAGGCGGTTCGGCGAAACGTGCCCAGGCGGTAGGCCACGGCTCACCGCTCGTCCAAGCGCGCCTCCACCGCCTGCGCGTGGGCCTCGAGCCCCTCGGCCCGCGCGAAGCGAACCGCGGCCGGGCCGATCGCGCGCGCGCCGGCGGCGGTCAGCCCGACGACCGGGATCAGGCGCTGGAAGTCGCGGACGTTGATCGCGCTCGTGAAGCGGGCGGTGCCCCCGGTCGGCATCACGTGCGAGGGGCCCGCCACGTAGTCGCCGAGCGCCTCGAGCGACGAGGCCCCGACGAACAGTCCGCCGGCGTGCCGGACGGCACCGACCCACGCCCACGGGTCCTCGACGAGCAGGCACAGGTGCTCGGACGCGAAGGCGTTGGCGACGTCGATCGCCTCGCCGACCGAGTCGACGAAGACCACGGCCCCGCGCTCGTCGAGGCTGCCGCGCGCGGTGGCCTCGGTCGGGAGGGTGGCGAGCCGGCGCTCGAGCGCCGCCTCGACCCGCGTCCACAGCGAGCGATCGCTGGTGACCAGCACCGGGACCGCTTCGTCGTGCTCCGCCTGCGCGAGCAGATCGGCCGCCACGTGCTCGGGGTCGGCCGTACCGTCGGCGACCACGAGCGTCTCGGTCGGTCCGGGGAGGGAGGCGATGCCCACCTCACCGAACACGGCCGCCATCGCGATCACGACCCAGGCCGAGCCGGGCCCGACGATCTTGTCGACCCGCGGCACGCTCGCCGTCCCGTACGCGAGCGCGCCGATGGCCTGGGCGCCGCCCATGCGGTAGACCGCGCCGAGTCCGAGCGCTTCGGCCACGTACGCGACGGCGGGATCGACGCCGCCGTCGGCGCGCGGCGGGGTCGCGACGACCACGTCGCGGACCCCCGCCACCTGCGCGGGCACGGCGGTCATCACCAGCGAGCTCGCGAGCGTCGCCGCACCGCTCGGGACGTAGCAGGCCACCCGGTCGAGGGGGCGCGGCAGTTGCCCGAGCACGCCCTCCCCGTCGGCGGTCAGGAACCCCTCCTTGGGTTGGTGTTCGTGGAAGGCGCGCACGCGCTCGATCGAGCGGTCGATGGCGGCCGCGAGCTCCGCCGGGACCTCCGCGGCCAGCGCTCGGCGCCGATCGATCGGGAGCTCGAGCGCGTCGAGCCGCACCCGGTCGAACCGCTCGGTCGCCTCGAACACCGCCGCGTCGCCGCGGGCGCGCACGTCCGCCAGCAGGCGGTCGACCACGGCGCGTCGCTCGGGGTCGGTCTGGGCGCTGCGGCGATGGCGGAAGGCGTCGATCGCCGCTTGGGAACCGTCATAGAAGCGCTTCACACGTGAGTCTACCGTCGGGCGACGAGGGTAGGATGCCCCGCATGACGTCGAGGACGCTTCACGTCGCGGTCGTCGGCGCCGGCATCGTCGGCGCCGCCATCGCCTGGTCGCTGGCGCGCCGCGGCGCGCGGGTCACCGTCTTCGAGCGCGCGGACGCGCCGGCCACCGGCTCGACCGGTCGCTCCGCCGCCGGCTTGCGGCACCAGTTCTCGCTCCGGGCCAACGTGCGCTTCTCGCGCTTCGGGGCCGAACGCTTCGGCGCGTTCGAGCGCGAGGTGGGCGCCGACGCCGCCTTCCGCCGGGTCGGCTACCTGTTCCTGGTCCCCGCCGGCGACGAGGCGCGCTGGGCGCGCGACCGCGCGATGCAGGCCGAGGAGGGGGCGCGCGTCGAGCGCTGGTCGCTCGACGAGCTCGCGCACCGCGCCCCGTACGTCGCCCGCGAGGGCCTGGCCGAGGGCAGTTTCGGGCCGGATGACGGCGTGCTCGACCCGCACGCGGCCACCCTGGGCTACCTCGGCGCTGCGCGCGCGCTCGGCGCCGAACTCCGCCTCGGCCACGCGGTCGTCGGCCTCGACGCGCGCGGCGGCGGGTGGCGCGTCGCCACCGCAGCCGGCACGCTGGCGGTCGACCGCGTCGTCAACGCGTCGGGGCCGCAGGCGGGCGCGATCGCCGCGCTGGCGGGGACGCGCCTCCCCGTGGTCGCCTCGCGCCGCGACGTCTTCGTCACCGCCCCGATCGACGGCGTCCCGTTCCCGACGCCGCTGGTGGTCGACGCCGCGACCGGCGTCTGGTGGCGGTCCGAGGGCGAGCGGCTGCTGCTGGGTCGATCGAACCCGGCGGAGCCCTCCGGCGAGCGCGAAGGCATGGACTGGACGTGGTTCGAGGCGACGCTCGAGGCAGCGCTGCCGCGCTTCCCGTTCCTGGAGCGCGCGCGCCTCGACCGGCGCGCGAGCTGGTGGGGCTGGTACGAGGTCACGCCCGACCATCTGCCCGCCATCGGCGAGTCGGTCGATGCCCCCGGCCTGTGGCACGCCGCCGGGTTCTCGGGCCACGGCGTGCAACACGCGCCGGCGACCGGCGCCGCGATCGCCGACGCCCTACTGAGCGGCGGCGACGGCGGCTTCGACCTGACCCCGTTCGATCCGGCCCGCTTCGGGCGCTCCTCGGGCGGCGAGCGGCCGGACGAGGCCCGCGTCGTCTGACCGAAGACCGCGCTCGGGCGATGATGGCGCATGGCCCCCAACCCGCTCCGCGTGCTCTGGCGCTCCCTTCCCCCCGACCCGGTCCCAGGCCCCGACCTCCTCCCGGACGGCGCCCGCTTGACCGTCGAGCCCGACCTCGACCGCGCGCTCGCGCTTCGCGACGAGGTCGACGTCCTCGTCGACGCGCGCCCGAGCGAACTGCTCGACGGCGCCGCGCTGGGGCACGTGATCTTCCCGTTCGCCGGCCTCCCCCCGGCGCTCGGCGCGGCCCTGCGCGAGCGCCCCCACCTCACCCTGCACAACGCCCACTACAGCGCCCCCTTCGTCGCCCAGCACGCGCTCGCCCTCCTAGTCGCCGCCGCCCACCGCCTCGTGCCCCACGATGCGGCGCTGCGTCGGGGCGACTGGGGCGATCGCCGGAGCCCGGAGCCCTCGGTCCACCTCGCGGACCGGGAGGCGCTGCTGCTGGGGTACGGGGCGATCGGTCGGCAGCTGGTGCCGATGCTGCAGGGCCTGGGGATGCGGGTGACGGCGCTGCGCCGCCGCCCGGAGGGGGACGCCGCGCAGGCAGGCGTGCGCGTCGTCGGTCCGGACGACCTCGGCGACGCGCTCGCTCGCGCCACCGTCGTCGTCGTCAGCCTACCGGCGACCCCCGCGACGGAGGGCTTGCTGGGCGCGGCCGCGCTGGCCCGCCTGCCCCGTGGCGCGCTGGTCGTGAACGTCGGCCGCGGCGCGGTGATCGATCAAGACGCCCTGTACGACGCCCTGGTGGACGGCCGCGTGGGTGCGGCCGGCCTCGACGTGTGGTGGACCTACCCGGAGGACCGCGACCACGACCACGCGACGCTGCCGGCGACGCGCCCCTTCGGCCTGCTCCCCAACGTCGTGCTGAGCCCCCACCGCGCCGAAACCACCGATCGGTCGGAGCGCGCCCGGGTGGAGGACGTGTGCGCGACCCTGCGGGCCATCGCGGCGGGCGAGGCGCGCCACGTCGTCGACGTGGGCACGGGGTACTGAGGAGCCGCCATGGCCGTCGCCTCGGTCAGGCGCCGTGCCGCATCCCGTCGAACGCGAGCACCAGCGCGCGCCGCAGCTCGTCGCGGAGCGAGCGGTCGCGGCGGTACGCGGCCCATTGGAGGGCCGTGAGCACGAAGGTGTTCGCGAGCACGCGCGCGAGCCGACCGTAGGAGTAATCGGAGCGCACCTGGCCCTGGGCGCGGGCGCGCGCGAGCAGCCGGCGCAACACGTCGTTGAGCGGCAGCGCCAGGAAGGCCGCCCGCGACCGCTCGACGTCGGGGTCGAGCAGTTCGAACATCAGGGGCACGACGAGGTCGCCGTGGGCCTCGGTGAGCACGGCGAGGTCGTCGAAGAAGCGTTCCACCGCGACCAGCGCGTCGCCCGACTCGGGCACCCGCGCCGCGAGCCGTTCGGCCTCCGCAGCGAACCAGGCGACCAGGATCGACTGCTTGCGGCGGAAGTGGTTGAAGACCGTGCCGCGCGAGACCTCGGCGGCCCGAGCGACGTCTTCCATGGTGGTGGCCTCGTACCCGCGCGCGGTGAACAGCTCGAGGGCGGCGCGCAGGATGCGTGCGCGTCGTTCGGCGATCGCGCGGGCTCGGGTGAGCGAAGGCCGCGCCGAGGTGGATGCCATGGTCCGGCATCCTACCCGGCGCCGCACGGCGACGGCCGCACCCCGTTGGGGGTGCGGCCGTGGCGTCGTCTGCGTACGGCGCGAGCGCCGTCGTTCCCGTCAGGCTTGGCGCGCTTGCTCGACGAGCGCCTTGAAGGCGGCCGGCTCGCGGACCGCGAGGTCGGCGAGCACCTTGCGGTCGAGCGCGACGCCGGCGCGTCGGAGCCCGGCGATGAAGTTCGAGTACGACATGCCGTCCTGGCGGGCGGCGGCGTTGATGCGGGCGATCCACAGGCGACGGAAGACGTTCTTCTTGTCGCGGCGGTCGCGGTAGGCGTAGTCGGCGGCGTTGAGCAGCGTCTGCTGGGCGACGCGGAAGCTCTTGCTCCGCAAGCCCCAGAAGCCCTTGGCGCGCTTGAGCAGCTTCTGGTGGCGGCGACGACGAACGATCCCGGTCTTGGCGCGTGGCATGGGTCAAATCCTCGCTTAGTCGTACGGCAGGAGCTTCTTGATGCGCTCCGCATCCGGTTTGGCGAT
>JAABRX010000061.1 GCA_011390675.1 Trueperaceae bacterium
GCCGTGCACGATCGCGAGGACCGCCGTGGCGCCGCGCGCGGCCAGCGCGTCGGCCAGGGGCGCGAACAGGTCGGCGTCGGCGGCGTCGATCTCGGCCACGATCAAGGCCCCGGGTTCGGCCGGTTCGCCGACCAGCTCCTCGGCCAGGTCGGCGGCGAGCCGCCCGCGCGCCTCGGCCAGCGAGCGCCGGAGCGCCGTGGCCTCGCCGGCGAGCTGCGCGACCTTGGCCGGCAGGTCGGCGACGGAGGTGGTCAGGCTCGTGGCCGCGGCCGTCGCCGCGGCGTGGGTTTCGCGGTGGTGCGCCCACGCCTCCCAGCCCGCTCGGAAGGTGATCCGCGTCAGGCCGCCGCGGATGCGCTCGCGCCCCAGCACCACGATCGGCGCCACCTCGGCGGTCGTGCGCACGTGGGTGCCGCCGCACGCGGACAGCTCCCACGCCCCCGCCGGGTCGATCGCCACGTCCGGCCCCATGGCCACGAGCCGGATGCGGCCCTGCACCTTGGGCGGTCGCCGCAGCGGGAAGCGCTCCAGGTCGGCCTCGTCCACCTCGAGGGTCGCCACCGCCCAGTTCGCGTACGCGACCTCGTTCGCGAGCCGCTCGGCGGCGGCGATCGCCTCGTCGTCGGGTTCGCCGGCGAGGTCGACGGTCCCGTCGGCCGACGTGAGCGCCACCGACCGCGTCGCGAAGGCCGGGTCGGTGCGCACGAAGGCCTGCGACAGCAGGTGCTGCGCGCTGTGCCGCTGGCGGTGGCGGGCGCGGCGCTCGCCGTCGATGCTGCCCGCCACCGCTCGGCCCGCCGGCCAGGCGGAGGCCGCGCCGGCGACCCGGTGCTCGACGGCGCCGTCGTCGGCCACCCGGACGTCGTCGACCGGCGCGCCGTCGAGGGTGCCGAGGTCGTGCGGTTGGCCGCCGCTGGTGGGGTAGAAGGCGCTGGCGTCGAGCCGCACCCAAGCGTGGTCGCCGTCATCGGAAGCGCGGGTCACATGGGCCGTGAACGCGAGCAGGTACGCGTCTTGGTGGTCGAGTCGGATCATGGACGACGGTACCGCGCGTGGCGGGGGCATCGGGGGGCCGGATACGGTGGTGGGTCGCCCCGCGCGCCTAAGCTTCGCGGACATCCCCGCGGTTCCGCCCCCGGCGTTCGCCCACGGCCGGACCGCCTCGAGCGCGCCCTCGAGCGCGTACTTCGGAGAGGTGATCCCCATGGCCGACCACGTCGACCCGATCGAACCCAGCCGCCGCGCCCGTCGCACCGTGCCCCACGCGACGCACCCGTCCACCGCGCGCAGCGCTACCATGCCTTCGGAGGCCCGCATGCGCAGCACCGCCCACCTGTACGACCCCGAAGGCCCCGAGGCGTTCGACGAGGTCGGCGACGTCGAGCTGACCGAGGTCGTGTCGGCGCTGATCACCGGCTTGGGCGAGGACGTCACCCGCGAGGGCCTGCTCAAGACCCCGCAGCGCGTCGAGCGCTCGCTCCGCTTCCTCACGAGCGGCTACGAGGCCGACGTCGGCACCGTCCTGAACGACGCGCTGTTCCAGTCCGAGGGCTCCGAGATGGTCGTGGTCAAGGGCATCGAGTTCTACTCGCTGTGCGAGCACCACATGCTGCCGTTCTTCGGCAAGGCGCACATCGCGTACATCCCCGGCACCAAGATCCTGGGGTTGTCGAAGTTCGCCCGCGTCGTCGACGTCTTCGCGCGCCGCATGCAGGTGCAGGAGCGCCTCACCTCGCAGATCGCGGACGCGCTCGAGACGGCGCTCGAGCCGCGCGGCCTTGCGGTCGTGACCGAGGCGTCGCACCTGTGCATGATGATGCGCGGCGTCGAGAAGCAGGGCTCCACCACGCGCACGAGCGCCATGCGCGGCGCGTTCAAGGACGACGCGCGCACGCGGCAGGAGTTCCTCGAAGCGATCCGCGGGGAGTGAGCCGCTGAACGGCCGCGCCCGCTCAGCGGGCGCTGGACGGCGACAGGTAGTGGCGCTCGAGCCACTCGAGCACGCCGCCCTCTTCCGGTGAGGCCACGCGCTCGTTCGACGCCGCGATCGTGTCGGCGTGGGCCTCCGGCCCGACGGCCACGCCGTGGCCCGCCCAGCGCACCATCGAGACGTCGTTGAGGCCGTCGCCGAACGCCACGACTTGGTGCTGCTCGAACCCGAGCCGGGCGGCGATGAACGCCAAGCCCGCGCCCTTGTCGCCGCCGGCGGCGACCACCTCGAGGAAGCCGTCGCCCCACAGGTAGCGTTCGGCGTGGGGCGCGTGGGCGGCGACGTGCTCGACGATCTCGACGGTGGTCGTCTCGGCGGCGAACACCACCTTGTCGGCGTCGGTGTCGACCGTCGGATCGAACCGACTGACCACGCGGCTCTCCGTGTGCGCCCAGTGCCAGCGCTGATCGGCCGGGTCCTTGACGAAGAGCTGGTCGTCGACCACGCAGCTGAACTCCACGGTCGGGTGCGCGGCCCAGGGCCCGAGCACCGCGCGCACGTCGGCGGCGAGCAGACGGGTGCGGCGCAGTTCGCGGCCGCCCGCATCCATCACCTGCGCGCCGTGGTTGACGCTGTACGGACCGACCACCCCGAGCGCGTCCAGGAAACGGCGCGCCGAGCCGAGCGGTCGCCCGGTGAGCACGGTGACCGCGTGGCCGGCGTCGCGCAGCGCCCGCAACACGCCCGGCGTGCGCTCGGGCAGCCGGTAGTCGTTGGTCACGAGGGTCTTGTCGAGGTCGAAGGCGAAGAGCACGCGGCACCATACCGGGCGCGCCGGCTCGGGAGCGTCGCCAGCGCCTACGGTCGGCGCCGGCCGAGCGCCCGCCACCGGTGCCGCCCGTAGCGTCCGAGCTCGCGCGGGAGCGCGGGCAAGGTGGCGAACACGAACGCGTCGGCCACCTTCTTGAGCCCTTCGGAGAGCGCCGGGTAGGCGACCACGTGCCGCGACAGCTGCCAGAGCGAGCCGCGCCGACGCTGGAGCCACACCAGCAACTGCACCACCTCGGCGGCGTGCGGCCCCACGACGGTGGCGGCGAGCACCCGCCCCGTCAGCCGCATCGCGTGCACCTCGATGAACCCGGCCTGGAGGCCGTCGACGTAGCCGCGGTCGAGGTCCTTCAGGTCGACGCGGTGGGTGGCCACCAGGTCGGCGCCGAAGCGCGCCTGCAGCTCCTCGAGCGCGGGACCCACCTGGGCGACCTCCGGGTCGGTGAAGGTCGCCGCCGGGTAGTCGCCCTCGGGCACGAGCGGCAGCCACGGGGCCGTCAGGTGCCGCACCAGCCGGCGCCCCTGCGCGTTCGCCGCGTGCGTGAAGTGGGCGCGCTCGGTAGCGTCGCCGATCGCGTACACGCCGCGCACCGCCGTGCGGTGCGCTCGGTCGGTGGCGACCCCGCCGCGCGCGACGCGGACGCCGAGCGCCTCGAGCCCCAGGTCCTCGACGTTCGGACGCCGGCCGACGGCGAACAGCACCCGGTCGACGCCGTCGACCACGGTCGAGCCACCCTGCGTCGCCACGTGGAGGGCGCGCGTCGCCGGGTCGTAGCGCTCCGCCTTGGCCCCTTCGAAGACGGCCACGCCGAGCGCGCGCAAGCCGTCGGCGACGGCTGCGCCCGCCTCGGCCGGGGACGCCGGCAACAGCCGCGGTGCGGCCTCGACCAGCGTCACGCGGCTGCCCAGCCGCGCGAAGGCCGTCGCCATCTCGGCGCCGATCGCGCCGCCCCCGACCACGGCGAGGTGTTCGGGCGGGCGGACGAGGTCGAACAGGTTCTCGTTCGTCAGCGTCCGCTCCGGCGGGAGCCCCGGCAGGTCCAGGACGATCGGGCGCGCGCCGGTGGCGACGACGACGATGGCCGCGGTCAGGGTGCGCTCGGCGCCGTCGGCCGCGATCACGCCGACCCGGTCGGCCGCCTGCAGCCGCGCTCGGCCGCGCACCAGCGCCAGGTTCGGCTCCGAGGCGACGTCGACGTCCTCGCGCGCGCGGAGCGCGTCGCGTTGGGACCGCACGTGCGCGAGGACCTCGGCCGCAGCCCCCTCCCAGGCGGGGTCACCGACCCGAACGCCGCGCGCCGCCAGCGCCCGAGCGGCCTGGAGCAGCGTCTTGGACGGCACGCAGCCGACGTTCGTGCAGTCGCCCCCCACCGGTCCCGATTCGACCAGCGCGACCGCCTTGCCCAGCCGCGCCAACCCGTACGCGACCGTGAGCCCGCCGGAGCCGGCGCCGACGACCACCGCGTCGAAGCGCTCGGCAGGTGGCTCCGGGCTGGCGGCGCCGGGCCGCGTCACGGCGTGGGCCCCTCGGCCGCCGCAGCGACCTCGCGACGGGCGACCCGTTGGCGCAGCGCGCGCGAGGCGAGCAGCGAGGCGACGAAGAGCGCCGCCGATGCCGCCAGCGCACGACCGTCGAGCGACGGCAGGCGTCCGTCGGCGAGCACCGAGAGGTCGCCGATCGAGGCGCCGAAGAGCAGGAAGGTGAACGAGCCGGGCACCGAGCCGAGCGCCGTGGCGAGGACGAACGGCCCCGGCCGCAGCTTCAGCGCCCCGGCGAGGTAGTTGACCGCGTCGTACGGAGCGAACAGGAAGCGCAGCGTGAGCACCGTCTCGAAGGTGCGGTCGCGCAGCCGCCCGGCCAGCGGCCCCCAGCGCCCGCCGGCGAGCGCGCGCGTGGCCCACGCACCGCCCAACCAACGCGCCAGCCCGTAGGCGAGCAGCGCGCCGCCGTTCGCGCCGATCACGACGACCAGGAAGCCGAGCCAGGGTCCGTACAGGTGGCCGGCGCCCACCGTCAGGACGGTCGCGGAGAAGAGGAGCAACGGGCGCAGCACGTACGCGAGCACGAAGACGAGCGGGCCCGCCGGGTGGTCGACGACGACGGCGACCAGCGCCTGGAGGACGCCCACGGGGCCGAGGCCGGTGGTCGCGACCGCGAGGCCGTAGGCGAGCAGCAGCGCGCCCCACGCGAGGGCCACGGGCCACCGCGGCGGCCCGCTCCGAACCGGCGGCACGGCGTTCACGCGGCGCCCTCCGGCGGCCCGTCGGCCGCCAGGCGCCGGGCCCCCCAGGCCACGCGCTGGCCGGCGGTCGCCAGGACGAGCACCGCGATCGCGCCCAACGTCCAGGGGGCGAGGGCGGGCAGCGCCAAGGCGATCGCGATCAGCACGACGGTCTCGGCCCCTTCGATCAGGCCGGCGGGGAGGTGGATGCCCGGGGCGGAGCCGCCCGACCGCGCGCGGGCGGTCTCGGGCCGGTTCGCGAGCGCCGACGAGAGGAACGCCAGCGAGCCGAGGTTGACGTAGAAGGCGGCGCCGGCGAGCGCCGCGGCGCTCCACGCCGCGGCGGGGTCGGCGAGGCCGGCACCCACGGCGCCGGCCGCGAGCCCGAGCGGCACGGCCGCGTACACGAGCAGGTCGGCCATCAGGTCGAGGTAGGCGCCGCGCGCGCTGGCGCGGCCGGCGCGGCGCGCGACGTCGCCGTCGAGCCCGTCGAGCAGGCGATTGACGAGCCAGGCCACGAGCGCCACGTCGAAGCGCCCCACCGCGGCCGCGGCCGCGGCGGCCAACCCCACGACCAGCCCGACGGCCGTGATCGCGGCCGGCGGCGTCCGCTCCAGCGGCCGCGTGAGCGGCGCGAGCAGGCGGGTCTTGAGGGGGCGCAGAGCACGGTCGATCACGCTGCGACGGTACGCCGACCCCGCCCACGGCGTTCGTCCAACGGCGTACATTCGCGGCCCGGCCCACGGAATCGCGTCCGGGACCGGGTGGTATGCTCGCCGAGCTGATCAGCCCGCGGCGCGTGTGGAGTCCATGCGTCCCCGACAAGGTCGGGGCAAGGTCGGGGCCCCGACGGGGCCGGGGTTCGCCGCACGGGGGCACGAGGAGGTCGAACCGCATGTACCGAGGTCGAGAGGGCCAGTGGGCCTTCGTGTTCCACAGGATGTCGGGTGTGGCGCTGGCGCTCTACCTGCTCCTGCACGTCATCGACATCAGCCTGGTGATGTGGGGACCGGACGGCCCCTTCAACGCCTTCTTGGCCTTCTACCACCAGTGGCCCTTCCGCATCGGCCTGATCCTGATCATCGCGGGCGTCGTGTACCACGCGCTCAACGGCTTGCGCATCATCCTGATGGACTTCACCACGTGGGGCGTTCGCTACCAGGGTCCGCTCTGGTACGGCGTGCTCGGCCTCACCGCGCTCATCGGCGTCCCGGTGCTCTGGAAGATCGTGCCCGAGATCCTGGGGATCGCCTGATGGCGACGGCCCGAGCCTCCCAACCGCGCACCTTCAGCGACGCCCGCGCGACGTACTCGTCGTCGCCCGAGCTCGCCTGGTGGGTGTTCATGCGCATCTCCGGGTTCCTGCTGGTGTTCCTCACGTTCGGGCACCTGTGGGCCAACAACATGGCGTTCAACGCCGGCGAGATCGACTTCGCCTACGTCGCCGGGCGCCTCGCCCAGCCGGGCGTCAAGGTGTACGACTCGTTCCTGCTGCTCTTCGCGATGCTGCACGGCGTGAACGGTCTGCGCTACTCGATCGAGGATTACGTGCAGCGCCCCGGCGCGCGCTTCTGGTGGAAGGCGGCGCTGTTCACCGCCGCCGCCGCGATCTTCGTCCTGGGCGTGATGGCGCTGTGGACGTTCAGCTTCGACGAGATGGGCAGCGCCGTGCGCGCCCTGAACGAATGATGGAGCGTTTGATGGAAGGCCAACGATGACCCGAGCCCATACCTTCGACGTGATCGTCGTCGGCGCGGGGGGCGCCGGGATGATGGCCGCACGCTACGCGGCGCAACATCCGGGCGTGTCGGTCGCCGTGATCAGCAAGCTCTACCCCACGCGCTCGCACACCGGGGCCGCCCAGGGCGGCGTCGGTGCGGCGCTCGGCAACGTCTCCGAGGACCACCCCGAGTGGCACGCCTTCGACACCATCAAGGGCGGCGACTACCTCACCGACCAGGACGTGGCCGACGTCTTCGCCCGCGAGGTGATCGAGGCCGTCTACGAGCTCGAGCACATGGGGCTGCCCTTCAGCCGCACCCCCGAGGGGAAGATCGCCCAGCGCAAGTTCGGCGGCCACACCCGCGAGTTCGGCAAGAGCGCCGTCGAGCGCGCCTGCTACGCCGCCGACCGCACGGGCCACATGATCCTGCAGACGCTGTACCAGCAGTCGATCAAGGACCGCGTCAACTTCTTCAACGAGTTCCACGTGCTCGACCTGATCCTGGAGGACGGCGAGTGCCGCGGCGTCGTCGCGTACGAGCTGGCCACCGGACAGCTGCACACCTTCCACGCCAAGGCGACGATCATCGCCTCGGGCGGCAACGGGCGCATGTTCAAGGTGACGTCGAACGCGCACGCGCTCACCGGCGACCTCATGTCGATCGCCTACCGGCGCGGCCTCCCGATCGAGGACCCGGAGTTCTACCAGTTCCACCCGACCGGCCTGTACAAGCTGGGCGTGCTCCTCACCGAGGGCGCGCGCGGCGAGGGCGGCATCCTGCGCAACGCCGAGGGCGAGCGCTTCATGGAGCGCTACGCCCCCACGATCAAGGACCTGGCGCCGCGCGACATGGTCAGCCGCGCGATGTACCTCGAGATCCGCGAGGGGCGTGGCTGCGGCCCCGACAAGGACTACATCCACCTCGACCTGACCCACATCGACGCTGCGATCATCGAGGAGCGCCTCCCCGACATCACCGAGTTCGCGCGCATCTACCTGGGCGTCGATCCGATCAAGGAGCTGGTGCCCATCCAACCCACCGCGCACTACGCGATGGGCGGCATCCCGACCACCATCACGACCGAAGTGATCTCGGACGGCCAGGACACGATCGTGCGCGGCCTGTACGCGGCGGGCGAGGTCTCGTGCGCCAGCCTCCACGGCGCCAACCGCCTCGGCACCAACTCGCTCGGCGACCTGATCGTGTTCGGCCGGCGCGCCGGCATCGAGGCCGCCAAGTACGCCGCGGGCGCCGAGTTCGGTCCGCTGCCGGACGACGTCCAAGACCGCGCCCGCGAGCTCGTCGAGACCACCCGGAACGGCCCGCGCCGCGAGAAGGTGGCCCACCTGCGCCGCGAGCTGCAGGAGACGATGCAGGACTACGCGTCGGTGTTCCGCACGGACGAGTTCTTGTCGAAGCAGGCCGGCATCGTGGCGGACATCAAGGAGCGCGCCAAGGGGATCGGCGTCGAGGACCAGGGGCAACAGTTCAACACCGAGCTGCTCGAGGCGATCGAGCTCGGCTTCCTGATCGACAACGCCGAGCAGCTGGTCCATGCGGCGCTCAACCGCACCGAGTCCCGCGGCGCCCACTCGCGCGAGGACTTCAAGGAGCGCGACGACGCCGAGTGGCTCAAGCACACGCTGGTCTACAAGGACGGCGACGGCGTGCGCATCGACTACAAGCCGGTCACGCTGGGCCTCTACGAGCCCAAGCCGCGCACCTACTGAAGCGGGGGCCCATGCAGATCAACGTCAAGATCAAACGCTACGACCCGGAGGCGGACGCTCGCCCCTACTGGTCGGACTACACCTTCGAGGCGCGCGGCACCGACCGCATCCTCGACGTCATGAACCACATCAAGTGGGAGGTCGACGGCAGCCTCGCCTTCCGCCGCTCCTGCGCGCACGGCATCTGCGGATCCGACGCGATGCTCATCAACGGCGTCAACCGCCTCGCCTGCAAGGTGTTGGTCAAGGACCTGGGCGCCAAGATCACCATCGAGCCCATCCGTGGGCTGGCGGTCCTCAAGGACCTGATCGTCGACATGGAGCCGTTCTTCGACTCCTACAAGGCCGTGCTCCCGTTCTTCATCAACCAGGACCCGGCGCCGCCCGCCGAGCGGCTGCAGAGCGTCGAGGACCGCGCGGTGTTCGACGAGACGACCAAGTGCATCCTCTGCGCCGCGTGCACGACCAGCTGCCCGGTCTTCTGGACCAACGGCCGCTACCTGGGGCCCGCCGCCATCGTCAACGCGCACCGCTTCATCTTCGATTCGCGCGACCAGGGCGCCGCGCAGCGGCTGCAGGTGATGAACCAGGCGAACGGCCTGTGGCGTTGCCGCACCGCCTACAACTGCACCGAGGCGTGCCCTCGCGACATTCCCATCACCCGCGCCATCCAAGAGGTCAAGCGCGAGCTGCTCTGGCGCAACGCCTGAGCCTCGCGTCCACTTGGGCGCGACCGACGCGAGCGCGGGGCGGCACCATCGGTGCCGCCCCGCTTCCGTGTGGGTTCGATCAACGCGCTCGAAAGGTACCCGCCGTCAACCCGTACTCGAACGCCGGCTCGTCCTCGCCCACGTAGACGTTGACCGTGCGCGAGAAGGAGGGGTTCATGGTGTCGCCGATCACGGCGAGCACCTCGGTGCGGCCGTCGACCGGGTCGTCGAGCGTCACCGTCACTTCGGCGCCGCAGCCGTAGGTCTCGAGCAGGTCGCGGCTCACCGCGACGTGGGTCCAGGCCTCGAGCACGACGCCGCATGAGCCGGGCCCTCCGGTGACGAACGAGTACCCGATCCGTTCGAGTTCGAGCGTGCCGGACGGCAGCACGCGCGGCGGGGCCGCCACGGGGGCCACGAGGCCGGTGTCGGCCGCTTCGCCGTCGGTCGCCTCGTCGGCATCTCCGCCGGTGGCGGGAACCTCGCCCATCGCGGCGACGTCGCTCGACGCCGGCGCGTCCGTGGCCGCGTTCGGCGCGTTCGGGTCGACGGCGACGACGCCGCGAGCTCCGGCGCTGCTGCCGGTGGTGGCGGCGGCGTTCGCACCGGCGTTCGCTCCAGAGGTCGCCGGCGCCTCCGCAGACGGAGCCGACCGCGCCGGCGTGCTCGCCACGCGGGGTTCGCGTCCGAGCGTGAACAGGGTCCAGAGGATGCCCCCCGACACGACCACGAGGCCGATCAGCAGAGCGAGATCGATCATTCGACTGCGCATGAAGGCCACGGTACCGCGGCGGCGCGTGAGGTCCGTGACGGGGGCCACCACCCGACGGCTCGTGCACTCACGTGACCTGCCGGGTACCCGGTACGCGGTGGTACCGTCGCTCGGTGCTTTCCTACGTCCTCGTGCTGATCGGCGTCGTCGGCCTCTACTTCGGGGGCGACGTGCTCGTGACGCACGCCTCGAGGCTCGCCCGCTCGCTCGGCATCTCGCCCATGGTGGTCGGGCTGACCGTCGTCGCCTTCGGGACGTCGGCGCCCGAGCTCGCGGCGACCCTCGCAGCCGCGTTCCGCGGCGCGCCCGAGCTCGCGCTCGCGAACGTCACCGGCTCGAACGTCGCCAACATGGGCCTCATCTTGGGCGCGACCGCGATCTTCTACCCGCTCGCCACCGACTGGTCGTTCCTCCGCCGCGAGGTCCCGTGGCTGCTCGGCGTCACGCTGCTGGTGATCCCGCTGGCCTACGACGGCTCGCTCGGCCGCATCGAGGGCGGCCTGCTCTTCGCCGTCCTGATCGTGTTCCTGGTCCTCATGTTCCGGCAAGGCGGCGCACCCGGCGCCGGCATCGTGGCGGCCGACGCCTCGGCCACGCCCGCCTGGCGTTCGGCGCTGTGGGTGGCGGGCGGGATCGCCGTGCTGGCGCTCGGCGCCCAGGCGCTCGTCGCCGGCGCGACGACGCTGGCGATCGAGTGGGGCGTGCCCGAGCGGGTCATCGGCCTCACGCTCGTGGCCATCGGCACGAGCCTGCCCGAGTTGGCGAGCAGCCTGGTGGCCGCCCTCAAGCGCGAGACCGACATCATCCTGGGCAACGTCGTCGGTTCGAACCTGTTCAACCTGCTCGCGGTGTTGGGCACGGCGTCGCTCGTCCACCCGATCGACGTGCCCACGGCGGGTCTGCGGGTCGACCTGTGGGTGATGCTCGGCTTCACGCTCGCGGTGGTGGTGCTGTTGCTGTGGCACGGGCCGCGCTTGGGGCGCAAGCGGGGTGGCTTGATGCTGGCCGCGTACCTCGCGTACGTGGTGGTGCTCTTCGTCTAGGTGGGTTCGCTCAGCCCGGCGGCAGGGCGGCCACGCACTCGACCTCGACGAGCGCGTCCTTGGGCAGCCGCGCCACTTCGACGGTGCTGCGCGCCGGCTTCGCGTCGCCCACCCACTGCGCGTAGACCTCGTTGAACGCGGCGAAGTCGTTCATGTCGGCGAGGAAGCACGTGGTCTTGACCGCGAACGCCAACGAGGTGCCCGCGGCCTCGAGCACCGCCGCCAGGTTGGCCATCGCCTTCTCGGTCTGCACGCGCACGTCGCCCTCGACCAGGCTCCCGTCGAGGTTCAGCGGGATGCTCCCCGAGGTGAAGACGAGGTCGCCGATGCGGACCGCTTGGACGTAGGGGCCGATGGCGGCCGGGGCTCGGTCGGTCTGGATGGTTTGGCGCATGCGGTCAGCGTAACGCGCCGCAGGCGCCGGGCCGAAGGCCCGCGCCGTCCGCGGCGCGCCTAGACCGGCGCCAGCGTCCCCGTCCAGATCATCCAGCAGAGCAGCGACTTGGCGGCGAGGCTCAGGATGATGTACACGCGCTCACCGAAGACGTAGTCGCGCCAGGGGCCGACCTTCGCGTACTGCAGCACCATGTTCACCGCGAAGATGTTGAAGAAGACGAACAGCGTCGGGATGATCACGTACACGAAGGCGGGCGGGCCCTCGTCGCCCGAGTTGACGGCGCCGTAGAAGTACAGGAAGACGACGATCCACGGGACGATGCCGGCCACGCAGCCGTAGACGAACGCGGTCCAGTCGACCCGCTTGGTGAAGAAGTTGTGCTTCTCCATCATGATGCCGAACAGGTTCATGGTGGCGTTCAGCGTGAAGATCAGCAGGATCGCGCCCAGGTCCCATAGGCCGGTGAGCATGCCGATGAGCACGATCATCAGGCTCGAGCTGAGCGCGTACTCGTAGAAGCGCACGGGGTTCATGCCGTTGCGCAGGTCGCGCGCGTACCGCTCGAAGCCGATGGTCGCGAGGTACCCGTGCGCCACGGCGGAGATCAGCAGGAAGGCCGCCACCGCCGGACCGAACGGGAGCTCGTACAACAGCTGTGGCTCGGGCGTGAGCGCGAACGTCTCCGGATCGAAGCTGAGGAAGTTGGTGAAGATGGGGTAGGTCGTGTCGTTGCTGACCGCGATCATGAACAGGCCCTGCACCAAGTGCAGCAGGCCCATCACGGCGTTGAAGCGCCTCAGACCCTTCAGCTTCTCGTCGCTGACGGGCACTCGGTAGGTGGTGGGTGCGGCGGCGGTGGTCATGGGGCTCCGTTCTTCCACGGCGAGCGAGCGCGATCGTGTTCGCGAATCGAATCGTACGTCCCGCGTGCGGCCCGTGCACCGGATGCGGCGGACGCCGCTGCGCCGGTCAACCGCGCCACAGCGAGAACACCAGGAACAGCAGCACCAGGTAGAGCGACCCCACGATCCAGCCGCGATAGGGGTACCAGGCATGGTTGCGCAGCGCCCGCAGCGGCGACCGCACCGGGAACGCCGCCTCGACCTCGCGGATGCCGGATTGGGTGCCGCGGACCTCGACCGACGTGGGCTCGTCGATCTCGTCGGGGAGCTCGTAGCGCTTGGGCCGGTGGGCGACGTCCTGGGCGTGGACCACCAGGGCGGTGACGTTGTCGGGTGCGCCGCGGTCGTTCGCCTCGGCGATCAACAGGTCGGCGGCGGCCTGCGGCGGATGGTCGGTCAAGATCTGCCGCATCAGCCCGTCGGAGACGAGCATCGACACGCCGTCGGAACAGAGCAGGAAGCGGTCGTTCGGACGCACCTCGGTCGCGCCCAGGTCGAGGCGGAACGACTCGGTCGCCCCGAGCGCGTTCGTGATCACGTTGCGCCAGCGGTGGCGGCGCGCTTCGTCGGCCGTCAGCAGGCCCTGCCGCACGCGGTCGGCCACCCACGAGTGGTCGTGGGTGAGTTGCGCCAGCTCGCCGTCGCGCAGCCGGTACGCCCGCGAATCGCCGACGTGGCCGATCAGGCCCACCTGGTCGTCGATCACGAGCGCCGTGAGCGTGGTCCCCATGCCGTGGTTCTCGGGGTTGGCGGTGGCCGCGGCGTGCACGTCGAGGTTCGCCGTCTGCGCGGCGCGCGCCATGGCGGCGGGCACGTGGGCGCGGCTCGATTTGAGCGTGGAACGGAAGACCTCCACGGCCTGGCGGCTCGCCACCTCGCCGGTCTGGTGCCCCCCCATGCCGTCGGCGACGACGGCCAAGAAGCCCTTGCCCGGCACGTCGCCCAGCCAGTAGGCGTCTTGGTTGATCGCACGCACGCGGCCGGCGTCGCTCGCGCCCCCGGATGCGATCCGGGTGCCGGTGCCGCCGGGCGCCGCGCGCGCCGCGGGTGCGCCGGGCGCCCCGGGCGGCCCGGGAGCCCCGGGCGGTTCGGGCGGCGGCGTACCCACCTCGGTGGCGATGCGCTCCGCGCGCGGGACCGAGCCCGGTGCGGGGGTGCGTGCGGAGCGGCTCATGGCCCATCAGTGTAGGTCCCGATCGCGTCCCGCTCGGGGAAAAAGCTCGCATGGGACGCGTGCTACGCTGGCGCGCATGGCTTCCGCCCGCGCCCTCGCCCAAGGCGTCCGCAGCGGCCGGACGCGCGCGCGCGACGCGGTCGACGCCGCCCTCGCCGCGGCCGAGCGGCACGCCGGCCTGAACGCCTTCGTGGTGCTGACGCCGGAGCGCGCCCGCGCGCACGCCGACCGGATCGACGCCCAGGTCGCCGCCGGAGCGGATCCGGGTCCATTGGCCGGCGTCCCGGTGGCCCTGAAGGACAACCTGTGCACGCGGGGCGTGGCGACGACCGCCGGCAGCGCCTTCTTGCGCGGGTACGTGCCGCCGTACGACGCCACCGTGGTGGCGCGCCTGGAGGCGGCCGGCGCGGTCGTGATCGGCAAGACCAACCTCGACGAGTTCGGGATGGGCAGCTCGACCGAGAACTCGGCGTTCGGCCCGGTGCACCACCCGCTCGATCCGGATCGGGTGGCGGGGGGCTCGTCCGGCGGGTCGGCGGCGGCGGTCGCGGCGGGCATCGTGCCGCTCGCGCTCGGCACCGATACGGGCGGATCGGTGCGCCAACCGGCCGCGTTCTGCGGGGTGCTCGGCGTCAAACCGACGTACGGGCGCCTGTCGCGCCACGGCGTGATCGCCTACGTCAGCTCGCTCGACCAGGTAGGGGTGTTCGCGCGCGACGCGGACGACGCCGCGCTGGCGCTGCGGGCGATGGCGGGCGCCGACCCCTTCGATGCCACGACGGTCGACCGCGACGCCGTGGAGGTGCTCGTGCCGGATGGCGAGCCCTGGCTCGGGCCGGACGGCGCCCCGCTGCGCGTCGGTCGGGTCACGACCTCGTGGGGGGAGGGCGTCGCGCCCGGGGTGCGCGCGGCGCTGGACGCGGTGGCGGCGCGCCTCGAGGCGGCGGGCGCCGAGGTGGCGGACGTGCCGCTGCCGCTCGCGGACGCCGCCGTGGCCGCGTACTACGTGATCGCGACCGCCGAGGCGAGCAGCAACCTCGCGCGCTACGACGCGACCCTGTACGGGCAGCGGGTGGGTGCGCCGGGCGACGGCTTCGAGGCGGTCGCGCGCACGAGCCGCGCCGCCGGTCTGGGGCCCGAGGTGCAGCGACGCGTGCTCATGGGCGCCTTCGCGCTGTCGGCCGGCCACGTCGACGCCTACTACGCCCGCGCCGCGCGCGTGCGGCGGCGCATCGCCGAGGCGCTCGCGGCCGCGTTCGAACGCTTCGACGTGCTCCTGACGCCGACCGCCCCGACGGTCGCCTGGCGGCAGGAAGAGCGGCTGCACGATCCGCTGTCGATGTACGTGGCCGACGTGACCACCTGCCTCGCGAACCTCGCGGGCCTGCCCGCGGTGAGCGTGCCGGCCGGCACCGCCGAGGAGGGGCTCCCCGCGGGTGCCCAGCTGATCGGTCCCGCGTGGTCCGAGGCGCGTCTGTTGGCGATCGCCCGCGCGTTGTCCTGACCCCGCGCGCAGCGCGGGGTCAGGACGAAGCGCGCTCCCACCTACGGGGGCGGGCCTTGTGCTATCCTCCTCGGGCTCGACCCGCGCACCCGTTCCGGTCCCCCGGTTCGAGGGCGCGCGAGTCCCCCCCGAACCCCCACGGCGCGTGGCTCCGGCCCGCCGCGGTCGCTCAGCCGACCGACGCCGCCGACCGTCGGCGGACGCGACCCGAGCGGAAGGAGTACCGCGATGAAGCGCACCTACCAGCCCAACCGGCGCAAGCGCGCCAAGACCCACGGCTTCCGGTCCCGCATGAAGACGGCGTCCGGCCGCAACGTGATCAAGCGTCGCCGCGCCAAGGGCCGTCACCGCCTGTCCGTATCCGACCGCTGACGACGGCTCCGGTCGTTCGCTCGCTCAAGGGCGACCGAGCGTTCCAGCGATTGCGGAAAGGTCGTCCGGGTGGTTCGAAGCTCCTCAGCGTCAGGCTCCGGCCCGCGCGCCACGGCGAGGCGCGCGTTGCGTTCGTCGTGAGCAAGAAGGTAGGCAAGGCCGTCGTGCGCAACCGCGTCCGGCGCCGGCTCCGCGAGGGGCTGCGCG
>JAABRX010000062.1 GCA_011390675.1 Trueperaceae bacterium
AGCGTTCGCGTTCCCGATCGTCGTCTACCGGCGGCTGATCTCGCCGCTCAAACCCGCCCCCACGTGCCGCTTCCACCCGACGTGCAGCGCGTACGCCGTCGAAGCGGTGCACGTCCACGGCGTGCTGCGCGGTACCTGGCTGGCCACCGTGCGGCTCGCCAAGTGCCACCCGTTCCACCCCGGAGGGCTCGACCCGGTGCCCGCCGTGCGGCGGGCCACCTCTCCATCCACGACGACCGTCGCCGGCGCCGTTCCGGAGGAACCTTGATCACCCACCGCGCTCTACGCCCTCTGGTCCTCCTGCTCGTCGTCGTGCTCGCGAGCGTCGCGTTCGCGCGCGATCCGTTCGCCACCTACCCGTTCACCGCGTCCGAGTTCCGCGACGCCGACAAGCTGCAGACCGCCTGCGCAGCGCCCGCAGCGGCCGGCTTCCTGTGCGAAGACCTCGAGGGGACCCTCACCCGCATCCCGACCAAGGGCGTCGACCTGATCTTCTCGCCCGCCGGTGAGATCGTCGCCGCGTTCGCCAAGGTCCAGAAGGGTCAGAACCTTGGCAGCTACGCCATCGAGAACCGCGACAACCTGATCCCGAGCGAGGGGGCGTTCCCGGGCGCGGCGCTGCTGCTCGACGGCGTGTACCACGCGCCGGAGGACGCGGCCGGCACGTGGACCGTCGACGGCCCGAGCACGCTGGTCGGAACCTTCACCTACACCGCCGCCGGGCTCGACGTCGCCGTGCGCGTGGTCGTGTCCAACGTCGAGCAGACGCTGAACTACACGGTCGACGTCACCGCCCCCGAGGGGCTCGAGGACGTGCCCGAGACCGTGGCGATCGCCTTCGTGGGGATCGGCCGCCAGACCACGCCGACGATCAAGGTGGGCCAGGGGGAGACGTTCACGCTCAACCCCTTGAGCACGCCGGTGTCCGACCCCGCGTACGTGTCGCTCCAGACGAACAACCGCAACACCGACAACGCCATCGTGCTCACCCCGGGCGACGGCGGCGACCCGCTCGCCGCGATCTCGCTGGGCGAGCGGCGCGTCGCGATGCAGGCGCCCTTCGACGGCGACGCGACGCTCGCGATCGACGCCTACCTGGGCAAGAACGAGCTCGTGCGCTACTACCAAGAGGGGTACGACGACCTACCGGGGCTGTTCAACCCGAACATCCTCGGGCGCATGTCGCTGTGGCTGCTGATCGCGCTCGAGTTCATCCACGACTACGTCGGTAACTGGGGCCTGTCGATCATCGTCCTCACGCTGCTGTTCCGCGTGCTGGTGTGGCCGCTGATCACCACCCAGACCAAGTCGATGTTCGGGATGCAGCGGCTCCAGCCCGAGTTGCAGAAGCTGCAGAAGAAGCACAAGGACGACCGCGAGAAGCTGACGCAAGAAACGATGAAGCTGTACAAGGACGCGGGCGTCAACCCGGCCGGTGGCTGCTTGCCGATCCTGGTCCAGATGCCGCTGTTCATCATCCTGTGGCGCGTGTTCGTCAACTTCGAGTTCGACGAGGGCTTCCTGTGGGTCCCCGACCTGGGCGCCCCCGACCCCTTCTTCATCCTGCCGGCGCTCTACGTCGCGGTCATGCTCGCGCAGTCGTGGTTCTCGGCCAAGGGCAACCCGACGATGCTGCGCCAGTCGATGATCATCAACCTCGTGTTCGTCTTCATCATGGTCGGGTTCCCCGCCGGCGTGCTCGTGTACTTCGTGGTAAGCATGGGCGTGCAGGTGTTCCAGTACTGGTTGTTGAGCCGCAACCAGCCGGCCCCCGTCGTGCTCGCCAAGAAGAAGGCGTGACGGCGGCGCCGCCGCGTCGTCTGGACCGCCCCGTCGTGAGGAGCCCGCATGCCCGAACGTGACCTCGACCGCTACCTCGAAGGCATCGGCATCGACGTCGACGGCGAGGACGCCGAGGCGCACCTCCCGGACGACGTGCCGGAGGCGGAGCCCGACGTGGTCGCGCCCGCTCCGGCGCGGGCCGCGGCCGACGACGACGACGAGGTCGACTTCGAGACGGCGCTCGCCGGCCTCGGCGTCGGCGCGATCGTGCCGGACGACTTGCGCCCGCACGAGCGCGCCGAGACCTTCCTGGTCCAACTGCTGCTGTACCTGGACGCTGCCTACTCCGTCGAGGCCGATCTGAACGACGAGGGCGGCGTGCGCGTCGACATCCACGGGGGCGACCCCGGCCGGCTGATCGGTAAGGGCGGCCGCACGCTCGCGGCGCTCGAGTTCCTGACCAACGCGGTCGTCAACAAGGTCGAGGACGATCATCCGGTGCGCGTCAGCGTCGACGTGGGCGGCTACAAGAAGCGCCGCGACGAGCGCTTGCGCCAGGTCGCGCAGCGGGCGGCCGCACGGGCGCGCAAGACCGGCATGCCGGTCGAGCTCGATCCGATGAGCGCTGCGGAGCGCCGCATCGTGCACGTCGAGCTGGCGGACGACGCCAGCGTCGAGAGCGAGTCCACCGGCGAC
>JAABRX010000063.1 GCA_011390675.1 Trueperaceae bacterium
ACGGTTGGTCGAGCTGGTGCTCGAGCGGCTGCGTCCGGTCGCGGTGCCGCGGGTGCACGACGTCGGTACCGGCAGCGGGGCGATCGCCCTGGCGATCGCCGCCGCTCGCCCCGACGCGCAGGTGACCGCGAGCGACGTCGACCCCACCGCGGTGCTCGTGGCGCGCGCCAACGCGACCGCGCTCGGGTTGGGCGTGGCGGTGTGGACGAGCGACCTCCTCGCCGACCCCACCGTGCGGCACGCGGTGGCCGAAGCCCAGGCGGTCGTCGCCAACCTCCCCTACCTGCCCGAGGGCGATCGCGGGCGGCTGCCGCCCGAGGTCGCCTACGATCCGCCGGGGGCGCTGTTCGCCGGCCCCGACGGGTTGGCGCTGGCCCGCCGACTCGCGCGCGACGCTGGACCGCTGTTGCGGCCGGGCGCGACGCTGTGGTGGGAGCTCGACCCGCGCAACGTCGACGCCTTCGCCGGCGAGCTCGAGGCGACCGGGGCGTGGAGCGAGGTCGAACGCTTCCACGACCTCACGGGGCGCACGCGCTTCGTCGCCAGCCGCCGCTAGGCGTCGGGTTCCGGGGCCGGCGGATCGACCGGCGCCGGCTCGCGCGTCTCCGGTTCGCGCGGCGACGGGTGGAGCAGCGTGCTCAGCACCAGGAGCCCGGCGCCGACCACGATCGCGATGTCGGCGACGTTGAACACCGGGAAGTCGAACCACCCCGCTTGCGTCTGGATGAAATCGGTGACGTAGCCGAGCCGCAACCGGTCGATGCCGTTGCCCACCGCACCGCCGAGCAGCGTGCCGAGGGCGACCACGGTCAGCCGGTCCAAGCGCGTCGGTCGCCGGAGCACGACGACGATCGCGGTCGCGACGAGCAGCGACACGAGCCCCAGTACCTGCACGCCGTCGATGACCGTGAACCCCAGGTCGAGCTGCAGGTCGCGCAGCAGCCCGAACGCCGCGCCGGTGTTGCGCGTGTGGGTGAGGTGGAAGAAGCCGAGCCAGGAAGCGGCGCGCTCGCCGATCGCCACCTCGGCGACCACCCACGACTTGGTGGCCTGATCGAGGGCGATCAGCACGAGGGCGAGCGCGAAGGGGAGGGGACGTCGGTGCACGGCTGAGGGTACCGTGCCGGCCCGTCCCTGAGGGACCGCGGTACACTGGCACGCAACGAACGATCCAGCCGAGCGGCGGTCCCGACCGGGGATCGCCGTGCTCGCTGCCCCTCGGAGGGGAACCCATGGCCGCTACCCTGCAACAGGTCGTCGCCCGCATGCGCAAGAGCGGGGCGGAGGGCGCCGCGCGCCTCGAGCCCTTCGCCGACCAGCTCTTCCGCAAGGCCGACGACGCCTTCCTCGACGCCTTCGACGCCGACGCCCTCTTCGCCATGGCGAAGGACGGGCTCGCGTTCCTCGACCGCCTCGGCGACGCCGCCGACGCGGTGGTGGTCGACGTCGTCAACCCGAGCTTCGCCGCCGACGGGTGGGAGTCCGAGCGCACCGTCGTGCGCCTCGCGCTCGCGGATCGCCCGTTCGTGGTCGACTCGGTGCGCACCGAGCTGCGGCGCCAAGGGTTCGCGGTGCACCACGTGCTGCACCCGGTCTTCGCGGTCGTGCGGGACGACGACGGACGCATCGTCGAGTTCAAGGACCGCCGGGCGGCGCCCTCGGGCGACGCGCGCGCCGAGGCGTTCGAGCTCTGGTTCGTCGATCGCGAAGACGGCCCCGAGCACTTGGCGCGGCTTGCCACGGCCGTCGAGAAGGTCCTGCGCGACGTCGTGCTCGCCACCGACGATTACGAAGCGATGCGCGAGTGCGCCCGCGCCGTGGCCGCCGACCTGCGCGCGCTCCGGACGCGCAGCGCGCAAGGTCCGCACCGCGACAAGGCCGAGGTGCTGGAGGAGTACGCGGCCTTCCTGGAGTGGCTCGAGGACGGCCACTTCGTGTTCCTCGGGTACCGCGGCTACGACCTGGTCGAGCACGAGGGCGGGCGCGCGCTCGTGGTCGAGGCCGGCTCGGGGTTGGGCGTCCTGCGCAAGGAGTCGACGAGCGCCTACGGTGCGCCGGTGCCCGTGGAACGCCTCCCCGACGGCTTGCGCGACCGCGTGACCGGGGGACCGGCGCTGGTGGTCACGAAGACGAACGCGGAGGCCACCGTGCACCGCGCGGCGCGGATGGACTACGTCGGCATCAAGAAGCTTTCGGACGGCTGGCAGGTGCTGGGCGAGCAGCGGTTCCTAGGGCTGCTGACCTCGAAGGCCTACGGGATCCCGGCGGACGAAGTGCCGATTTTGCGCCTCAAGCTGCGGCAGGTGCTCGAGCTCGACGGCGCGATCCCCGAGTCGCACGACTACAAGCAGATCGTCACGGTGTTCAACTCGCTGCCCCGGGCCGACTTGTTCTGGGCCGACGCCGCGACCGTGCACCGCGAGGTCCGGACGATCATGGGCCTCGAGCGGGAGCGCGGCGTGCGCGTGCTGGTGCGCCCCGACCCGCTGGGCCGCGGGCTCGCGGTCATGGTCAGCCTGCCGCGCGACCGCTTCGACGGGGAGGTGCGGCAGCGGGTCCAAGCCCACCTGATGCGCACCTTCGCCGCCCACCACGTCGACTACCAGCTCGCGATGGGCGAGGACGAGTCGCTCGTGCGGCTCCACTTCTTCCTCGGCACCGACGTGCGCCTGGCCGACGTCGACCTCAAGTCGCTCGAGCGCGACGTCGCCGAGCTCACCCGCACGTGGGACGACCACCTGCGCTCGCGCCTCGTCGCCGCGCACGGCGAGCGCGACGGACGACGCCTCTCCGAGCGCTACGCCACGGCCTTCGGCGCCCGCTACCGCGCGGACACGAGCGCGGCCGCCGCCGTCCGCGACGTCGAGCACCTCGAGACGCTCGCCGAGCGCGGCGTCCACGTCGACGTGGTGCAACCCGTCGACGACCTCCGCGGCGAGGACGTGTCGCTCGTGCGCGTGTACCACGAGAACGGCGGACTGGCGCTCTCCGACGTGCTGCCGATCCTCGAGAACCTGGGCTTCCGCGTCCTCGAGCAGGTGTCGTACACCGTGCGCCCGGCCGGCGCCCGGCTGGGCCTCGACGTCTTCAAGGTCCGCGATGCGTCGGGGCACGCGATCGACGTGCGCGCGCACGGCGCGCGGCTGATCGAGGCCACCGAGGCCATCCTCCGCGGCGAGGCCGAGCACGACCGGCTGGGCCGGCTCGTGCTGTACGGCGGGCTCACGATCCGCGAGGTCGCGCTGCTGCGGGCGTACCAGATGTACTACGCGCAGCTCAACGCGGTCGTCAGCCGCCGCTTCCTGAACGACGCGCTGCTCGCCCACCCCGAGGTCGCGCGCGCGCTGTTCGCGCGCTTCGCGGCGCGCTTCGATCCGAAGCTCACGGGCGATCGGGACGCCGCCGAGGCCTTGGCCGACGAGGCCTTCGTCGACTCGCTCGGCGAGGTCACCTCGCTCCCCGAGGACCAGGTGCTGCGCGGCCTCGCCGACCTGATCCGCGCGTCGGTCCGCTGCGACTACTACCAAGGGCATCCGTGGATCGCCTTCAAGCTCGACTCCGGGCAGGTGGGCACCATGCCCGACCCGCGCCCCATGTTCGAGATCGCCGTGGCCGGTCCGCACGTCGAAGGGACGCATCTGCGCGGCGGCCTGGTCGCCCGCGGCGGTCTGCGCTGGTCCGATCGCCCGGACGACTTCCGCACCGAGGTGCTGGGCCTGATGAAGACCCAGATGACCAAGAACGCGGTGATCGTGCCGGTCGGCAGCAAGGGCGGCTTCGT
>JAABRX010000064.1 GCA_011390675.1 Trueperaceae bacterium
AAGCCCTCTTCGTCCTGCACGTGCAGGAAGCGACGTCCGCGGCGCCGCCCGCCGACGTCGCGCCGACCGCACCCGAGCCGCCGGCCACGCCCGAGCCGCCCACGGCGCCCGAGCCACCGGCCACGCCCGAACCACCGGGCACCCCCGCTCCGCCCGAACCGTCCGAACCGGCCGAACCGGCCGTGCCCGAACCGGTCACGCCCGAACCCACCACGCCCGAACCCACCGCGCCCGAACCCACCGCACCCGAACCCACCGCGCCGGAGGCCGTCGTCCCGGAGGCCGTCGTCCCCGAACCGGACCCAGCCGCGTCGAACGTCGTGCTGGTGCTCGAGGACGGGGTCGTCGTGGCCCGCGAGGACGACGGGACCGCGCGCTGGCGGCTCGCCTTCGGGCCGGGCAGCGGCGAGGTCGGCACCGCCGTCGTGCACCTGGGCCACGGGTGGGCGACCGTCGGCCACCAGGTGTTGCGCCTCGACCTGGAGGACGGCGTCGTGCTCGAGCGCGTGGCGACCAGCGGCCCGATCGTGGACCTGCGACCGGTCGGGACCGGCCTGAACGTCACCAGCGAGGTCGCCACCCCGGGACGCCCGCGACCGGTCGAAGCCCGGCTCGAAGGGGGCGTCCTCGAGCCGCCCGCCGTGTTCGACCCGCTCGACCCCGCCCTGTTCGACGCGCTCACCCACGAAGCGGCCGTGGGCGATCCCTACGCGCGGCTCGCCATCGACCCGACCAACCCGTACCTCCACCTCATGGCCGCCCGGGCGGCCACGACCCCGACCGACCGCGCGGCGTCGGCGGACGCGGCGATCGCCTCGGCCACGACGTTCTACGACCTGGCGCGGCTCGCGCGCGCCTTCGCGGCCGACCGCGCGTTCGACGACGCCGACCGCGCCATGGAGCGCGCCGCGGCCGACTTCGCGGCCCGCGGGTACGACCCCGCCCTGCTCACCTCGCCCGCGACGCACGAGCTCTACGGCTTCCCGCTGTCGCTCCTGGAGCACGCTCAGGCGCGCGGCGACGTCGAAGCCACCGACCTGTGGGCGACGTGGACCTACGTGCTGTCCGGGCCCGACCTTCCCGGCGTCGGAAGCGCGCTGCGCGCGCACGCGACCGCGCTGGCCGACCGCGGCGATCGCACCGAGGCGGCCGCCTGGCGCGAGCGCGCTGCGGAGCGGACGAACACCTCGGCCACCGACTTGATCGCGCGCGCCGCTGCCGCGCTCGGTGGCGCCGGCGCCACCGTGGCCGGCGCCCTGATGGTCGCGCTCGCGGCGCTGCACCTCACGCTGGTCGCCAAGTACGGGCGCGCGCGTGCGGTCGCGGTGCGCCAAGCGCTCGAGGCCGGACGGCGCGTCCCGGCTTGGCCGTGGCTCCGCTCGATCCGCTACACCGGCTTCACGGAGAAGCTGGTGGCCATCGTGCTGCTCGCCGCCGTGCTCGCGATCGTCGCGCTGGCCGGGTGGGCTCAGCGCACCGACCCCGCCATGGCGCTGGTGCGCGCGGGGCACTTGGGCGCCCCCGCCCTCGACGCGCTGCTCGCCGACCCGGCGAGCGACGCGGCGAGCGCGGCCTGGGTCGCCGCCTACCGCGCCGACCGCGCCGGCGAGGTCGCCGAGGCCCGCCAAGCGCTCGAGGACGCGGGCCGCGGCGCCGAGTCGGCGCGCGCCGCCCTGGGGCGTGGCGAGAGCGTGCCCACGCCGTCCCCGGCGGTGCTGCGTGCCTCGGTCGGCGGCTCGTGGATCGCGGCGATCGGCGACGTCTTCAGCGACCCACGGCGCCTGCTCGAGGACCCCGCCCGACTCGAGGGCGTGCCCCGCTGGCTCTGGCCCGCCCTGGTGGTCGTCTTCGCGATCGTGGTGCTCGTGCACCTGCTCGCGCTGTTCGTCCCGCGACCGAGGTTGGCGCGCCATGCGCCGCGGCCCTTCGGCTACCACGTCCTGGCGCTCCTGCTGCCGGGGAGCGGTCAAGCCGACGAGCTCTACGGCGCGCTGCTGCTGATCCCGTGGGCGGTCTTCGGGCTCGACGTGCTGGTGCAGGTGCTCGGTGGCGGGACGCTCCTCGGGGTGTCGTTCGGCGCCGGCCTCGTGGTGCTCAGCGTGCTGTACGTGGTGAACGTGATCGCGTGGGCGGTGGAGTTCGCGTCCGTGCGCAAGCGCCTGCAGACGCTGCGCGAACGCGAACCCGAGCTCGCGCGCGCGTTCGGCCTCACCCCCGCCCCCGCCCCGGCACCGGTCGAGGACGCCTGACCCACGTGGGGCGGCGCGCGGCGGCGCGCGGGTACGGGCTGGTCTTCACCGCGGCGGTGCTGTGGGGCTTGATCGGCCTCTTCTCGCGCACGATCCTCGACGCGGGGGTCGGCGCGCTCGAGATCGCCTTCTGGCGCGCGGTGCTCGCCGGCGGGGCGTTCGCGGTGCACGCCGTGCTGGTGGGGCGCGCGCGGGTGCGCTCGGTCGGCGACCTCGGCGCGCTCGCGGCGTTCGCGCTCGTCGGCGTGACGGTGTTCTACGCGGCCCTGAACTTGGCGATCGACGCGGGGGGCGTCAGCCTCGCGTTCGTGCTGCTCTACACGGCACCGGCGTTCGTCGCCGTCCTGGCGTGGCCGCTCCTGGGCGAGCGCTTGACGCGGCGCAAGGCGGCGCTGGTGGTGTTGGCGGTGGCCGGCGTCGCGCTCGTCGCCCAGGCGGGCGGCGGTGGCGTGCGGGCCACGCCGGCGGCGCTCGGTTGGGGACTCACGGCCGGGGCGAGCTACGCGGCGTACTACCTGTTCGGCAAGTGGGTGCTCCACCGCTACGCGCCGGTGACCATCTTCGCCGTCGTGCTGCCGCTCGGGGCGCTCGGGCTGTGGCCGTTCGTCGACTTCGTCCCCAAGGACCCCGTCGTCTGGGCGTGGCTGGCGGCGCTCGGGCTGGTGTCGACGTACCTCGCCTACCTGATCTACTACACCGGACTGCGCGCGACGGAGGCGTCCCGAGCGGTGCTCGTGGCCACCGTCGAACCGGTCGTCGCAGCCGCGATCGCGGCCGTCGCCTTCGGCGAGCGGCTCGGCTGGATCGGATGGGGGGGCGCCGCGCTCATCCTGACGGCAGCCGCGCTGGCAGCGGCTCCCGGGCGACGTCGGACGAGGCCGTCCGTCGGTTGACCGCCCCCCGCCCCGGTGCTACCCTTCCCTGGTATGCATCCTGCGTGCAAATCCTTGCACGCAGGGCGCGACGAACCCATGCCCACCGCGACCCAGACCCACCTCCGCGCGCGACGCCGCTGACCCACCCCGTTCCGGGGTGGTCCACGACGGCGCGCCGCGAGGGCGAGCCTGGGTCGTGCACGTGAAAGGACCCCATGACCCAGCACCGTG